>JAFZSR010000016.1 GCA_017619275.1 Prevotella sp.
GGGGCAGGGGTGGGGTCTGTATATTCTTCATTGGCAGGAATTTAGAGACCCCACCCCTAACCCCTCCCCTTGAAGGGAGGGGAGTGGCTGCGCGTCGTTTATCCCCAATAGGTCTTAATGACCATTTTGGGATAAACATAAAGCTTTCGCTTTTCGAAGAACGATGGCCCTCCAAAAAATCTCGTACGAGATTTTTTCAAAAGTCGTTACCGTTTTTCAAAAAATCGTTACCAAAATTTTGGCTCGCAAAACATTTTGTCTGAAACGTGAATGCGCGCGAATGGAACGTGAATATTTCGTGAATGTTTTGCGGCAAATCCGCCCGAGGAAAACCGTGAAAAACCGAGGTTCGAATTGCCCTTTCCAAAGCGGAAAGAGCTGCTCTGTTTTCTTCGTGGCGGAACAAAAGTTAGAAGATGCGGCGTGTGATGCGCAGGTTGAGCACTGGGAACACCTTGAACTTCTTGATGATGTCGACATAGTCGCCCACCTTGCCGCGCACGTTCTTCACGTCGTTCACCAGATCGGTGCCGTCGTGGGTGACAATCTGCGGGGTGCCGCCCCAGAACATGGCACCGCAATCGAAGGAAACATTCCAGTTGGGGTTGTTCTTCAGCAGACGGCCACCATAGCCAATGCCCAGGTAGGGCTTCAGGCGGTTGGCGTAGGCCCATGCCTTCACCATCGAGTTCTCGTCAGGCACCAGGCGGTAGGCGTCGCCCGCCTTGTACATCACGTCGCCCTTGGCATGGATGATGTCGCCCTCCATATAAAGGTCGTTGCCGATGATGACGCCGCCTTCGGGGGCCACCACATCCTCTTCGTAGAGCACGTCGTGCTTGTATTCGCCCATTCTAATGCTCATGCGGCCATACTCCAAAATCTTATCAAAAATCTCGAGATAAGGCGTAGAACCACCTATAGTGCCCATATCGGTATCGCCGGTCAATGCACGGTTATAGAGGTGGTTGTAGATGCTGACGGCCATGAGCGAGGGCATGTCCTCTGTGGTGTTCACTGCGCGGGCTATCTCGCGGCTGCCCAGAAAGAATCCTGCCGTGAGGTGCCAGCGCTTGTCGCGGAAGGGCTTGGCGTCGACCAGCAGCTTCCAGTTCCAATAGGTGGGCTGCCCTTTCACGTCAATCACATTATCCACCTTGAATCCGGTGAAGTCTTCCAGCAATCCCGAGAGTCGTTGAAACTTGGAGTTGCTGGTGGCGGGGTCGTCGCCCACGTCGACACCAAAATGCATCATGTGGGTGAAGCGGGGCATGATGGCATAGCCGGCGCGGAGGTCGAACATGTCGTTGATGGGCATCGACACGTCGAATCCAATGCCTGTGCTGCCGCTTGTGACCGAAACGTCGAGATGGCTGAAGGGCTTCACATACCCGGCGATGGGGTCGGTAATGCTTCCCTCAAGTCCCGCGCGGGGTAGGGTGTCCTGTGCCCTGGCGGTGGTACAAAATACCGTCAGCAGCGTCAATGCCAAGCGAATTAAGCGGTTCATCTGGTTTCCTATGAGTCGATTTCATGCGCAAAATTATTAAAAATAGTTCATTCAACCAAATATGTTTCCTTTTTTTTTAGCCTATGACATCATTTTTCTCTTTTCCGTGAAAAAAACGCCCGAAAAATTTGGCGGTTTCCGTTTTTCTCGCTACCTTTGCACCCGCTTTTCGGCGCGAAGGGCGTTTAGCTCAGTTGGTTTAGAGCATCTGCCTTACAAGCAGAGGGTCGGCGGTTCGAATCCGTCAACGCCCACTTCAATGTATTAGTTTGTTGCGGCTAGGCCGCAACAGTTTGTTTAAGGAAGCAAAAGATGGAACTTACAGCACTCACGGCCGTTTCGCCTATTGACGGTCGCTACCATGAAAAAACCCAGATTCTTTCCGATTTTTTCTCGGAGTATGCACTCATACGCTATCGCATCAGGGTGGAGGTGGAGTATTTCATCGCACTCTGCGAGGCCAAGTTGCCGCCTTTGGCTGATGTTCCCAAGAAGCTCTTCCCCCATTTGCGCGACATCTACCTGAAGTTCACCCCCGAGGACGCCCAGCGTGTGAAGGACATCGAGGCCGTGACCAACCACGATGTGAAGGCTGTGGAGTATTATATCAAGGAGCGGATGGATGCCATCCTCGCGCCTACGACCGCCGACCTCTCGTCGCTGAAGAACTTCGTACACTTCGGCCTCACGTCGCAGGACATCAACAACACCGCCGTTCCCCTCTCGCTCAAGGAGGCCGTCCAGCAGGTGTATGTGCCGCTGCTCGAAGAACTCATCGAGCAACTGCACGACTACGCCCAGGAGTGGCAGCACGTGTCGATGCTTGCTCGTACCCACGGTCAGCCCGCATCGCCCACGCGCCTGGGAAAGGAAATCATGGTGTATGTCTACCGTCTGGAGGAGCAGTTGCGCACGCTGCGTGACATTCCCTTCGCTGCCAAGTTTGGTGGCGCCACTGGTAATTTCAATGCCCACCATGTGGCCTATCCCAACATCGACTGGCGCGAGTTTGCCAATCAGTTCGTGGCCGACCGCCTGGGACTGCAGCGCGAGCAGTACACCACGCAGATCTCCAATTACGACCATCTGGCCGCACTCTTCGATGCCCTGCGCCGCATCAACACCATCGTCATCGACCTCGACCGCGACTTCTGGATGTATATCTCCATGGACTACTTCAAGCAGCGCATCAAGGCGGGCGAGGTGGGCTCCAGCGCCATGCCCCACAAGGTGAACCCCATCGACTATGAGAACAGCGAGGGCAACCTGGGAATGGCCAATGCCATCCTGGCCTTCCTGGCACAGAAGTTGCCCGTGAGCCGACTGCAGCGCGACCTTACCGACAGCACCGTGCTGCGCAACGTGGGCATGCCTTTGGGGCATAGCGTCATCGCTTTCCAGTCTACACTGAAGGGATTGCGCAAGCTCATTCTCAACGAGCAGAAGCTGGCCGATGACCTGGAAAACACTTGGCCCGTGGTGGCCGAGGCGCTGCAGACCATCCTGCGCCGCGAGGGCTATCCCAATCCCTACGAAATGCTGAAGCAGCTCACGCGCACCAACGACCGCATCACCGCCGACACCATCGCCAGCTTCATTGAGACGCTCGATGTCAGCCCCGAAGTGAAAGCCGAGATGGCTGCCGTCACACCGCACAACTACGTCGGCATGTAAGTTTTACCATTATCCCTATCTCTCACTTATGTTGCCATTCGTGGCAACCTCACAAAAACGAAAACAAACCAGAGCCGCGAGGCCCACAATTAAAACAAAGTATTATGGAATTCGAGAACGAAAACACTCAGGATCAGCTCAAAGACGAGCAGAACAGCAACAGCCGTGAAGGCTTCCGACCCGCAGCAGGACGCTCACCGCGCCCCCGCATCCACACTACGCCGCGCCCCAATGCCAGCGGCTATGACCGTCCGAACTATCATCGCAGCGACGACGACGAGGCTTTCCGTCCGGAGGGCTTCGGCGCTTCCTTGCAGGCCAATCAGCCGCAAAGACCCTATCGTCCGCGTACATATAATAATAATGGTTATGGTCAGCCTCGTCAGCAGCAGGGTGGCTATCAGCCCCGTCCACGCTACAACCAGGAGGGCGACGCTCCCCAGCACGCCGGTGGTTACCAGCCGCGTCCCCGCTATCAGCAACAGCAGGGTGGCTATCAGCCCCGTCCGCGTTTCAGCCAGGCTGGCGACGCACAGCAGCAGGGTGGCTATCAGCCCCGTCCCCGCTATAACCAGCAGGGAGGCTATGGCCAGCAGCAGGGTGGCTATCAGCAGCGCAAGCCTTACGCTCCGCGCCCCTATGGACAGCAGGGCTACGGTCAGCAGGGACAACAGCCTTATGGCAAGCCCCGCCGCCCCCGCACGCCGGGCTATGACCCCAATGCCAAGTACTCCATGAAGAAGCGCATCGAGTATAAGGAGCAGAACTACGATCCCAACGAGCCCATCCGTCTGAACAAGTTCCTTGCCAATGCCGGCGTCTGCAGCCGTCGCGAGGCCGACGAGTTCATTCAGGCCGGCGTGATCACCGTCAACGGACAGGTGGTCACCGAGTTGGGTACCAAGGTGATGCGCACCGACGAGATCCACTTCCACGACCAGCTTGTGAACATCGAGAAGAAGGTCTACGTGCTCCTCAACAAGCCGAAGGACTACGTCACCACCAGCGACGATCCTCAGCAGCGCAAGACGGTGATGGACCTTGTGAAGGATGCTTGCCCCGAGCGCATCTATCCCGTGGGACGTCTCGACCGCAACACCACTGGCGTGCTGCTGCTCACCAACGACGGCGACCTGGCTTCGAAGCTCACGCATCCCAAGTATCTCAAGAAGAAGATCTACCACGTTTACCTCGACCGCAACGTCACTGCCCACGACCTGCAGCAGATTGCCGAAGGCATACAACTCGACGACGGCGAGATAAAGGCCGACGACGTGCAGTATGCCAGCCCCACCGACAAAAAGCAGGTGGGCATTGAGATTCACTCTGGCAAGAATCGCATCGTGCGCCGCATCTTCGAGTCGCTTGGCTACAAGGTCACCAAGCTCGACCGCGTGCAGTTTGCCGGGCTCACCAAGAAGAACCTCCGTCGTGGCGATTGGCGCTACCTCACCGAGGAAGAGGTCGACCGTCTGCGCATGGGAGCCTACGAATAAACCCACTACGTTCAATTTATTCTCATTTATAATAAAATGAATAGAACTATCATAAAAGACGCCCTTGGCAGCACCACTTATGGACAGCCCATCTGCGTGAAAGGCTGGGTGCGCACGCACCGCTCGTCGAAGGCCGTTGATTTCATCGCCCTCAACGACGGCTCCACCATCAAGAACGTACAGGTGGTCGTCGACCCTGTGGCTTGTCCTGTCACTGCTGCTTTCGCAGCAAGCGACGGCTCGGCCGTCACCCTCAAGGACATCACCACTGGTGCTTGCATCTGCGTAGAAGGCACCCTCGTGGAGAGCCCTGCCGCTGGCCAGCCCTCCGAGATTCAGGCCACTGCCATCACCATCTACGGACTCTGCGGCAGCGACTATCCCATGCAGAAGAAAGGGCAGAGCTTCGAGACCATGCGCAAGAACGCCCACATGCGTCTGCGCACCAACACCTTCGGAGCCGTCATGCGCATACGCCATAACATGGCCATGGCCATCCACACCTACTTCCATGAGCACGGCTACTACTACTTCCACACGCCGCTCATCACGGCCAGCGACTGCGAGGGAGCCGGCAACATGTTCCAGGTGACCACCAAGAACCTCTACGACCTGAAGAAGGACGAGAGCGGGAAGATCATCTACGACGACGACTTCTTCGGCCAGCAGACCAGCCTCACCGTGAGCGGACAGCTGGAGGGCGAGCTGGGTGCCACGGCTCTGGGAGCCATCTACACCTTTGGTCCCACCTTCCGCGCCGAGAACAGTAACACGCCTCGCCATCTTGCCGAGTTCTGGATGATTGAGC
Organism: Prevotella sp.; assembly: GCA_017619275.1. Lineage (GTDB taxonomy): Bacteria > Bacteroidota > Bacteroidia > Bacteroidales > Bacteroidaceae > Prevotella. The sequence continues at coordinate 5,489 of JAFZSR010000016.1, forward strand.
CTGAGGTGGCTTTCCTCGACCAGCAGGGACTGATGGACCTTGAAGAGGATTTCATCAAGTATTGTGTGCAGTGGGCGCTCGACAACTGCGCCGACGACCTCGACTTCCTCAACCGTATGGTCGATAAGTCGTTGCTCGAAAGGCTGCACTCCGTGGTCAACACCGAGTTTGTGCGTCTCACCTATACCGAGGGTATCGACATTCTGCAGCAGGCCATTGCCGCCGGTCGCAAGTTCGAGTTCCCCTGCCAGTGGGGCGACGACCTCGCCTCCGAGCACGAGCGTTATCTCGTGGAGGAGCACTTCCGCAAGCCCGTCATCATGACCGACTATCCCTCGGCCATCAAGGCCTTCTATATGAAGCAGAATCCCTCTGCCGACGGCGGCAACACCACTGTTGGCTATCGTGGCATCGCGGCTCCTGCACCTACCATGCAGGGCACCGACGTGCTCTTCCCGCAGATTGGCGAAATCATCGGCGGCTCTGTCCGCGAGGAGGACTACGATAAGCTCATGGCCGAAATCAATGCACGCGGCATGGAGACCGACAAGCTGTGGTGGTATCTCGACACGCGCCGTTGGGGCAGCTGCCCGCACGCCGGCTTCGGACTCGGCTTCGAGCGCCTTATCCTCTTCGTCACTGGCATGCAGAACATCCGCGACGTCATCCCCTTCCCACGTACGCCTAAGAGCGCTGAGTTCTAATAAAGTACGATGGAATAAGCGAATGGGAAATTAGGAGAAAGCCTTCAGCATTTCTCCTAATTTCCCATCATTTTGTTATCAACGAAGGTCAGTTCTTCTTCCAAAAACTGCGGGTGAAGAGCACCAGCACGGCGATGATTTCAAGACGGCCGACGAGCATGAGGAAGGAGCAGATCCACTTCAAACCGTCGCTCAGGTCGGCCCACGACATCTGCGGCCCGATGTTGGTGTCGAGTCCGGCTCCCACGTTGCTGATGAGGCTCAGCGCGATGGTGATGGCGTTGGTGATGTCGATGCCCGACAGCGCCATGATGGCTCCCGTGATGAGCAGCATCACAATGTAGAGCGTGAAGAAGGCGAGCAGCGTCACCAGGCGGCCTTGCGGCACGTTCTGCCCGCCCACGCGTACGGGCAGCACGGCATTGGGGTGCAGGATGTGGTGGAACTCATTGCGCAGCACGCGCAGCAGCATCAGTATGCGGATGCTCTTGAAACCGCCCGTGGTGCTGCCCGCACAGGCTCCCATAAACATCAGCAGACCCAGAATCACCCATGTGGTGTGGGGCCACATGCCCGCGTCGGTATTGCTCAGGCCCGTGGTGGTGATGAACGACACTACCTGGAACAGCGACGACCGCAGCGCATACTCCACATCGTAGCCCATGCGTGTGATGAGCAGTATCATAATTACCGCCGTGGCCACCACGATGGTGATGATATACAACTTGAACTCGGAGTTGCGTAGAATGGCACTGGGCTTCAGCTTGAAGAACATCAGGTAGAGCAGGGTGAAATTGATGCCAGCCAAGAACTGGAACAGGATGGCCAGATACTCGATGGTGGGCGAACCCAGGAAGACGGTGCTGCCGTTGTGGGTGGAGAAACCGCCCGTGGCCGTGGTCGACATCGAGTAGTTGGTGGCGTCGAACCAGTCCATTCCGCAAGCCCAGAACGATAGGCCACAGGCCACGGTGAGCATCAGGTAGATGCTCCAAATCCACTTGGCGTTGGTCGATAGGCGGGGGTGCATCTTCGTGCGCATAGGACCGGTGGCCTCGGCGGCAAACACCTTCACACTTCCGCCAACCAGCGAGGGCAGCAGCGCCACCGTGAAGAACACGATTCCCAAACCACCTATCCACTGCATCAGCGAGCGCCAGAACAGCAAGCCATGTGAAAGCGACTCCACATCGTCGATAACCGTGGCACCCGTAGTGGTGAACCCCGACATCGTCTCGAAGAAAGCATCGGTGAGCGAACTGCCCTGAAGCAGGAAGGGCGTCATGCCAAAGAGTGAGAACACCACCCACGTCAGCGTCACAACCACATACGCGTCGCGACGGCTTAACGAGTTCTCGGCTTCATGGCCCAAAAAGCGGAAAGTGAAGGCACCCGCAGCAGTGGTGGCTGTGGAGATAATGAACACCAGCAAGTCGGTTTCGCCATAGGCGATGGTCATCACCAGACACAGCGCCATGAAGAACGCTTCAATGAAGAGAAGCGAACCCAGAATCTTGGCTATGAGCTTCCAGTTAATCATTTGTGGTGCAAAGGTACGAAAAAACATGATGCCATCAAAAATAATTGGCATTTTATTTTGCCAATTCCGCGTTTTGTCGTAACTTTGCAGCCGATTTCGATAAAACCGTTTGATGAAGACAGACAAAAAACAGAATCAGTACCGTATAAACGAACAAATACGCGTGCGCGACGTCCGCATCGTGGGCGAGAGCGGATCGACGGTGATGCCCACCCGACAAGCTTTGGATATGGCTCGCCAACAGGGAGTAGACCTGGTGGAGATTTCACCAAATGCAAACCCGCCCGTCTGTCGTCTCATCGACTATTCGAAATTCCTCTACCAGCAGAAGAAGCGCCAGAAGGAAATGAAAGCCAAGCAGGTGAAGGTGGAGGTGAAAGAGATTCGCTTCGGGCCACAGACCGATGAACACGACTACCAGTTCAAGCTGAAGCACGCACGTGAGTTCTTGGAAGAGGGCAACAAGGTGCGCGCTTACGTCTTCTTCCGTGGACGCAGCATCCTCTTCAAAGAGCAGGGCGAGGTACTGCTGCTGCGCTTTGCCAACGACCTGGAAGAGGTGGGAAAGGTGGAGTCGATGCCATCGCTCGAAGGCAAGAAGATGTTCCTCTATCTGGCTCCGAAGAAGGCTGGTGCCCAGAAGAAGAGTCAGCAGGCTCGCGACCGCAAGCGCCTGAAGGAAGGCGAACAAGCCGAAGGAATGGAGCCCGAGGCCGCCGACAAGAAGAAACAAGAGCGCGACGTGCGCCGTGATGCCGTCGCCCCCGACATAGACGTAGAGATGCCCGCCAATGGCGGATTGCTGGCCAACGCCAAGATCAGCGCCGAGGCCTTGCGTAAACTCTCGGAGAGCAAGGACGAGGAAGAATAACCTCGACATCAAGACAACAGGACAACAAGACAACAGGACAACAAGACAACAAGACAACAAGACAACAAGACATTTTGTCTACAGTCTACAGTCTATAATCTAAAGTCTACAGTCTACAGTCGGAAATCTATAGTAGAAAAGGTGCGCTGCGCCCGGTATATGCGTTGCCACCGCTTAGTAATAACAATTTAAACAATTAAAACAATGCCAAAAGTAAAGACAAACTCCGGAGCCAAGAAGAGATTCTCGTTTACCGGAACAGGTAAGGTCAAGAGACATCACGCTTACCACAGCCACATTCTCACAAAGAAGACCAAGAAGCAGAAGCGCAACTTGGTGGGCTACGAAATCGTAGACAAGAGTAACATGAAGCAGGTTCGCGACCTGTTGTGTCTCCGTTAACCAGAACCTATTGTCGAACTTCAAAAAACGTAGAAAACTATGCCAAGATCAGTAAATCACGTTGCATCAAGAGCAAAGCGCAAGAGAATCCTGAAGCTCACCCGTGGCTACTTTGGAGCCCGCAAGAACGTTTGGACAGTAGCAAAGAACACCTGGGAGAAAGGTCTGACATACGCTTATCGCGACCGTCGCACCAAGAAGCGCAATTTCCGCGCCCTGTGGATTCAGCGTATCAACGCAGCTGCACGCATGGAGGGTATCAGCTACAGCAAGCTGATGGGTGCCCTCGCCAAGGCTGGCATCGAGATCAACCGTAAGGTGCTCGCCGACCTCGCCTTGAACAATCCCGAAGCTTTCAAGGCCATCGTGGAGAAGGTGAAGTAAACAATAGCCGTTAACGAAAAACAATAGCCGTTGGCAGTCCGCTCTTGGACAGCCAACGGTTATTGTTTTTTGGCAGTGGCGCATGCTATTGCCAATGGTCGGGTGAGCCGCATATTTGCGGCTTAAAGTTCCAGCGTCAGTTCCACCGGGCAATGGTCGGAACCCAGGATCTGCGTGTGGATGCTGGCCTCGGCGATGTGGGGGCGCAGACGGTCGCTCACCACGAAGTAGTCGATGCGCCAGCCAGCGTTCTTCTGTCGGGCTTGGAAGCGATAGCTCCACCACGAATAGCACACCTCTTCAGGATGCTTCCAGCGGAAGCTGTCGGTGAATCCGGCGGCGAGCAGGTCGGTGAACTTCTGCCGCTCCTCGTCGGTGAATCCGGCGTTGTGTCGGTTGGTCTTCGGATTCTTGATGTCTATCTCCTCGTGCGCCACGTTCAGGTCGCCGCACAGCACCACGGGCTTCTTCGCGTCCAATTGTTGCAGATAGCTGCGGAAATCGTCTTCCCAGCGCATGCGATAGTCCAAGCGCTTCAGACCGTCTTGCGAGTTCGGCGTATAGCAGCACACCAGATAGAAGTCGGCCATCTCCAGCGTGATGACACGCCCCTCGTGGTCGTGCTCGTCGATTCCGATGCCATACGTCACCTGCAGCGGCTTGTGGCGTGCGAAGATGGCAGTGCCGCTGTAGCCCTTCTTCTCGGCCGAGTTCCAATACGATTCATAGCCGTCGAAGGCCATGTCAAGCTGTCCGGGCTGCATCTTCGTCTCTTGCAGACAGAAGAAGTCGGCGTCCAGCTCACGAAAAACATCACTGAAGCCCTTGCCCTCACAGGCGCGAAGGCCATTCACGTTCCAACTAATCAGTTTCATATTACTCACTTTTATCCTATTGGCGACAAAAGTACAAAAAAAAGCTTGTAAAAGCGAAGAAAATCAGAAAAAAACTGTACGTAACGCCCTCCAAAATTTTGGTAACGACTTTTTGAAAAATGGTAACGACTTTTTAAAAAATCTCGTACGAGATTTTTTTTGAAGTTAACCCTTAGTTTTCCAGTACACTTTTCAATGTTCGCTATTTCACGTTTTTTATACAAAAAAAGTGGGGCATAAAGTTGCAAATGTGCTTAAAAAGCAGTACCTTTGCAGACGAATAGTAATTTTAATCTATATTTATCATTTTCCAAAGTTTTTTAAAGGGGAACCCGTTCGTGAGAATAGGTTCCCTGTTTTCAAAATTAGGCTCATGAAGTGCTATTATTTTGTGTTCTGTAAAGACGACCTGCTGTTGGAGTTGCTCCCCGACGGTACCTATACCATACCCCTTTGCGAAGCGCCTCCTACCGAGGTGAAGCCGTGGACCACCATCTTGAACATTGCGCCTCTGGGCGATACCGAAGTGAAGGCCTACGCCATTGACACTCCCGTTGCCCCTGGCGGACAGTTGGAGCCCTGCCCGTTGCGGCAGAGCTACTACCGCCTGCCCCGCGAGCTGTATCTGAAGGCGGGCAAGTGTGCCGAGCTGGTTTTCTGGGACAAGAACACCCGCTATTGCGGCGTCTGCGGTGGCACCATGAAGCTGCACACCGACATTAGCAAGCGTTGCGAGCACTGTGGCAAGGAGGTTTGGCCGCAGGTGTCGCCAGCCGTCATCGTCAGGATTACGCGGGGCACCGACGAGATTCTGTTGGGGCGAGGGCGCAACTTCCGTGGCGACTTCTACGGCCTCATAGCCGGCTTCGTGGAGACGGGCGAGACGCTGGAGGAAGCCGTGGCGCGCGAGGTGCGCGAGGAAACTGGTCTCAGCATCACGCGTCCGCGCTATTTTGCCTCGCAGCCCTGGCCCTATCCCTGTGGGTTGATGGTGGGCTTTACCGCCGAGTATGCAGGCGGACAGATACATGTGCAGCGCGAAGAACTGAAGAACGTGGCGTGGTTTCATCGCGACCACCTGCCGAAGCTGCCCGAGAAGCTGAGCATCGCCCGATGGCTGGTCGACGACTGGCTGGGCGTGCACGAGGAAAAGCTTTAACTTTCCCTGCCTTTTTCTTTGCGTTATGGATGGAATTGCTTAACTTTGCACCAATTTAGCAAACAACACATATTAGATTATGGAAAGAACATGGAGATGGTTTGGCAAGAAAGATAAGATTACGCTTGCCATGTTAAGACAGATAGGCGTGGAGGGCATCGTTACCGCCCTGCACGATGTGCCCTTAGGACAGGTATGGACGCGCGAGAAGATTCGCGATCTGCGTGAATATATCGAAAGCTACGGCATGCGCTGGAGCGTGGTGGAGAGCTTGCCCGTGGTGGAGACCATCAAATATGGCGGTCCCGACCGCGACGAGCAGATTGAGGTGTACAAGCAGAGCCTGCGCAACCTCTCGGCCGAGGGCATCCACTGCATCTGCTACAATTTCATGCCCGTGCTCGACTGGGCCCGCACCGACCTGCTGCACCAGAATCCCAACGGCTCTACCAACCTCTATTTCAATTACGCCGAGTTTGCCTACTTCGACATCTACATCCTCAAGCGCGAGGGTGCTCGCGAGGAGTGGGCACAGTTCCAGTTCCCCGCTGGCGTTGGCGAGGGCCGCAACGTACTCGCCGAGTGCGACGAGCTGGCCAAGACCATGACGCCCGAGAAAGACCATAAGCTGGTGGAGAACATCGTCATCAAGACGCAGGGCTTCGTCAGCGGTAACTTCAGCGAGAACGACGAGGCGCCGGTGCAGAAGTTCCGCGAGTTCCTCGACCTCTACAAGGGCATCGACAAGGCGCAGCTGCGCCAGAACATGAAGTATTTCCTCGAGGCCATCATGCCCACCTGCGAGGAGTGTGGCATGAACATGTGCGTGCACCCCGACGATCCCCCCATTGAGATTCTGGGTCTGCCGCGCATCGTGCGCACGGAGGAGGACATCCAGTGGTTCCTCGATGCCGTTCCCAACAAACACAACGGCCTTACGTTCTGCGCTGGAAGCCTCTCGGCCGGAGCTTATAATAATGTGGTGGAGATGGCTCGCAAGTTCGCCTCGCGTACGCATTTCGTACACCTGCGCTCGTGCCATATCTTCCCCAGTGGCGACTTCACCGAGGCCAGCCACCTGGGCGGCCGTGCCGACATCATCGAGCTGTGCCGCATCTTCGAGAAGGAGAACCCGCAGCTGCCCATGCGCGTGGACCACGGCATGACCTTCACCGACCAGCCCGGCGGCATCATGGACGAGAGCAGCCATGGCCACAACGCCGGCTACACGCTCCTCGGTCGCATGTTCGCCCTGGGTCAAGTGCAGGGCATACTTGCCACTGTCGACCGCGAGATGGGCTTGCCCTACAAGCAGCCGGGATTCTTCGATTAGAACATTGTACATTGTTCATCCAACTCAATACATGAACTGGAAATTTATTCTTCGATGGGTCATCACCTTCACGGTGTGCCTCATCATCTACGACCTCACAGCCAGTTTCTGGATGTCGCTGGGCATTTTGATCTTGCTGATTGTGGCCGAAAATCTTATTATCGACTGGATAAAGAAGCGAAAGGGGGCTCGCAAATGAGACGTTTGCTCTTTGCCTTGGCTCTGCTGGCGGGTTGGGGCTGTGCCGTGGCCCAGACCGTGCCGGGAGCCTTGCCCTCGCTGGGCGATGGCGTGCGCGATACAGTGCGCACCATGCAATACACCCCTTACGGCAATAAATTCATGTGCGAGAACGGCCACCATCGCTTCACTCGCGCCCTATATGGTGGCTACACCGACTATCGCGTGGAGACTAGCGACTGGCCCATCTTCGCCGTTGTGAAGAAGGGACACCCCGTGAGCGTGCGCTTCGAGATTGAGGGCGTACCCTTGGAGAAAGCCGACTATTGCAAGTCGTGGTACGAGGACGGCGTGCGCTCCTACGTGCTCGGCGATAAGCGTTGGAACCACCTAGGCGACGGCATCGTGCGTGTGCATGTGGTGGCCCTGCAAGACCGCGAGGGCGCCATCTGGCAGTTCATTGCCGACAAGTATCGCGGGTCGCTGAAGGTGAAAGTGAAAGTGTGCGACGTGGCCTATCCCAAGCTGCAGCGCAATGGCGACATCGGTGTAGACCGTCCCGATGCCTTCGAGCCTTCGCCCACCGAGCAAGGACTCGTGGTGGGTGAAGCCACCCACAGCAGCAACTTTGCACATCTGGTGATGATTGACGACCACATACAGTTTATGTACGATGGCGATGCCTTCCAGCTCTTCCAGGATAATGTGAACTACAACAAGGAGCTGGCCGCACAAGTGAAGTTCGACACCCCCGACCCCTTTATCAACCCGGTGGCAGGCGCCATGATGCTGGCCGCCAATGGCGACTGGGATGGCCAGACCTGGCTCCACGGATGCGTGGGCTGGCGCATGCCGCTGGCCGGATGGCGGGCCGCCTACATGGGCGACGTGCTGGGATGGGGCGAACGTGCGAAGAGCCATTTCGACGCCTATGCCAAGAGTCAGGTGACGAGCGTGGAACCCACCATCGCCCACCCCTCGCAGGATGCCAGCATGAACATGGCCAGGGCCGAGAAGCGCTGGGGTACGCAGATGTACAGCAACGGTTACATCTGTCGCAATCCCGAGCGCAACGACCAGATGCACCATTACGACATGAACCTGAACTACATCGACGAGCTGCTGTGGCACTTCCAGTATGATGCCGACCGCGACTACATGCGGCAGATGTGGCCCGTCATCAAGGCTCATTTGGCGTGGGAGAAGCGCAACTTCGACCCCGATGGCGACCACCTCTACGATGCCTATTGCTGCATTTGGGCCAGCGACGCCCTCTACTACAACGGCGGTGCCGTCACCCACAGTTCAGCCTATAACTATCGTGCCAATCGCTTGGCAGCCCGCATCGCCCAGCTCATTGGCGAAGATTCACAGCCCTACAGTCAGGAGGCCGACGCCATCCTGAAAGCCATGAACGAGCGTCTGTGGGTGCAGACGCCCGACGGGGGCCATTGGGCCGAATACCAGGATGCCATGGGATTGAAGCGCTTGCACGAGAGTGCCGCCGCCTGGAGCATCTACACCCCCATCGACTGTGGCGTGTGTAGCCCCGAACAGGCCTACGAGACCACGAAGTATATCGACCGCGAGTTGGCGCATTTCAGTCCCGACTACTATAACTACACCATTGCCACGTCGAACTGGATGCCCTACGCTTGGAGCATCAACAACGTGGCCGCCGCCGAGGTGATGCACACCGCGCTGGCCTATTTCGAGGCTGGACGCCCCGAAGAGGCCTTCCGCATGATGAAGGGCAACATCATGGACCAGATGTACTACGGTCAGTCGCCCGGCAACTTCGGTCAGACCAGTCATTTCGATGCCGCCCGTGGCGAGTGCTACCGCGACTTTGGCGACTGCATCGGTATTTCTTCGCGCACGCTCATCCAGGGACTCTTCGGTGTCATCCCGCAGGCTCTCTATGGGCGCTGCATCATCAGGCCGGGCTTCCCCAAGGAGTGGGGCTATGCCAACCTGCGCACGCCTTATATCGAGTATAAGTACACCCGCAAGGATGGCAAGGACCGTCTGGAGATTACGCAGAACTTTGCCCAGCCTTTGCAGATTGTGGTGCGCCAGAACCTGGGCGGCGGCCGCTATCGCGACATCGAGGGCACTACCGAGCGCCATCAGGTGATAGAATTCGACACCGACAACGGCCCTGCCATGGATGCCCGAACCGTGAGGCGTAGCGAGCCGGAGTGGACGCCCGGCCAGCTGGGTCTAGGCGAGCCCGAATTCCGCTCCCGTCTGCGCCCTGTGACGATGGATGCCAGTTGGAACGCCAACGTGTCCGACATCTTCAGCCAGAAATACCTGTCGCCGCGCCCCTCCGTCACCACGCTGCAGATTCCTGTGCAGGGGGTAGGGGAGTGGTGCCATCCGCAATACACACCCACCATCAACGACAGCGTGTTCCGCTCGCTGGTGCGTGGTAACGAGTTCAACGTGGCGGGCGTTCCGTTCCGCACGCCGAAGAGCGGTCCTAACGTGGTTTTCACCAGCCTTTGGGACAACTATCCCGATGCCATCACCATCCCCCTCAAGGGCAAGGCCTCGTCGGCCTATCTGCTCTTGGCCGGCACCACCAACCACATGCAATGCCATATCGACAACGGCTTGGTGGTGGTGACCTACGCCGACCGTTCCACCGACACGCTGCGCTTGCGCAATCCCGAGAACTGGTGTCCCATTGAGCAGGACTACTATGTTGACGGCAAGGCGTTCCAAACCATGGAGCAGCGTCCTTATCGCGTTTGCTTGGGCACGGGCGATGTGAGCCGCAACCTGGGCGAGAAGCTGGGTATCAAGGGCGTCTACGGACGTGAGATTCCCGGCGGCGCTGCCCAAATGCTGCGCATGCGTCTGAACCCCTCGAAGAAATTGAAGAGCCTCACCGTGCAGACGCTCTCAAACGATGTAATCATCGGCCTCATGGGCGTTACCCTGGCCGATGCAAAATAAAAGTAGAAAGAAAATGAAAAGAATATCATTGTTGTGCGCCACGCTGTTGGTAGCCGTCTCGCAGTTGTTGGCGGGACAGAAGTTGTCGTTGAAAGAAATCACCAGCGGTGCCTTTCGGGGTGAATCAATCGCTGCCGTAGAGCCGTTGGCCGATGGGGAGAGCTATGCCCAGATTTCTTCCGACGGGAAACAGATTTTGAAATACTCGTTCCGCACTGGCAAGCAGACGGGCGTGCTCTTCGATGCCTCCACTGCCCGTGGAGCCAGCATCAACCGTGTGGAGGGCTACCTCATGAGTCCCGATGCCAAGCGCATCCTCATTCAAACACAGACCACGCCCATCTACCGACGTTCCTTCACCGCCGTTTACTACATCTTTAATATTGCCAACAACAAGCTGGAACCGCTCAGCGATGGCGGGCCGCAGCAGACGCCCGTATGGAGTCCCGACGGCCAGCAGGTGGCCTTCGTCCGCGACAACAATATCTTCCTCGTGAAGCTGCTCTACAACAACGCCGAGAGCCAGGTGACGAAGGACGGCAAGCGCAATGAAATCATCAACGGACTGCCCGACTGGGTGAACGAGGAGGAGTTCTCGTTCAACTCGGCGATGGTGTTCTCGGCCGACTCGAAGCAAATCATCTGGGTGCGCTACGACGAGAGCCAGGTGCCTGAGGTCTATCTGCCGCTGACTCCCGCCGACTGGCATGCTGGTTCACGTCCTGCCGCGAAGGCTTGGATGAATCCCCAAGGGGTCTATTCCTATAAGTATCCCAAGGCTGGCGAGCAGAACGCCACGGTGAAGTTGATGAGCTTCGACATCAAGAGCCATCAGACGCGCACCCTGCAGCTGCCCCTCGATGCCGACGGCTACATCCCCCGCATCCTGCCCACCAGTGACCCCACGAAGGTGGCCGTCTTCACACTGAACCGCCACCAGGATTGTCTGCGCATCTTCATGGCCAATCCGCTCACCACCATTTGCCAGCAGATTATCGAGGACAAGGTGGACAAATACATCAACGAGAACGTCTTTGCCAATGTGAAGATTACGAAGAACAACATCCTCCTCACCAGCGAGCGCGATGGCTACAACCACCTCTACCTCTACAACCTCAACGGACAGCTGCTGCGTAAGGTGGGCGACCTGCCGCAGGGGCAGCGGTTTGGTGGTGGCGAGAAAGACACGCATACCATCGTCACCGATGTCTACGGCTACGACGAGGCTACGGGCGACATCTACTTTGCTGCCCTGAACAATGGCCCCACGGATCAGCAGGTATTCGTGGCTCACAAGAATGGCAAGACCGACTGTCTTACCACCAAAGGCGGCTGGTCGTCGGCCATCTTCTCCAATGATTTCAAGAACTTCATCTGCACCTGGAGCAACCTGGACACTCCCCCGCAAATCTCCCTCTGTCCGACGTCTGGTGGCGCTGCCGCCAAAAATGTCGTCGTCTTGAAGGACAACAAGGCACTGGCTGAAAAGTATGCCTCCTACGACATGGGCAAGAAGGAATTTCTTGTATTTACCACAACCGAGGGCGTAAGACTCATCGGCTGGATGGTGAAGCCCGCAGACTTCGACCCGTCGAAGAAGTACCCCGTGGTGATGTACCAATACGGCGGCCCCGGCAACCAGCAGGTGAAGAACGCCTGGGGTGTCGGCATGAGCGGACAGGGTGCCCTCTTGGAGCAGTATCTGGCGCAGCAGGGCTACATCTGCGTCTGTGTCGACAACCGGGGTACCGGCGGGCGCGGTGCCGAGTTCGAGAAGTGCACCTATCTGCACCTTGGCGAGCTCGAAGCCAAAGACCAGGTGGAGACTGCCTTGTGGCTGGGCCAGCAGAGCTATGTGGACAAGGACCGCATCGCCATCTGGGGCTGGAGCTATGGTGGTTGGAACACGCTGATGTCGATGAGCGAGGGCCGTCCCGTATTCTGCTGCGGCATCGCCATCGCGCCTCCTACCTGCTGGCGCTATTACGACACCATCTATACCGAGCGTTTCATGCGCACGCCCAAGGAGAACCCCGACGGCTATGACAACGTGTGTCCCCTGGTCCGTGTCGGCAAGCTCAGCGGCGCCTTGCTACTCTGTCATGGCTTGGCCGACGACAACGTGCACTACCAGAACACCGCCGACCTCATCGATGCCTTAGTGCAGGCCGACAAGGATTTCCAGCAGCTGGTCTACACCAATCGCAACCACAGCATCTTTGGTGGCAACACCCGCCACCACCTGTTCCGCCAGTGCATGAATTTCTTTGCGGCGCATCTGAAATAATAAGATTCTCGTTTTCACGAAAATGAAAAAAGTGGGCTATAGGTTTTACGCTCTAAACCTATAGCCCAAATATAATTATGGTCAATTAGGGCAATTCGTTTCTATAGTCTGTCTTTTATTTGTTCAAACCGCGACGCAGTTTATATAAATCGAGACGCAGTTTTTATAAACTACGACGTAGTTTATAAAAACCACGACGTAGTCAGAAGAATGTCTACTTGTCTGGAGCATAAGTCTTGGCGCAGGCTGCTTTTCCCTGACACCAACCAAAAAACAAACATAGATGATCGAAAAAATAAGAAAAAATGTTATGTAGATAAGAATAATTGTCGTATTTTTGCAAACAAATTCATAAAACAAGAGCTATTATGGAAACCGCAAGAGATTTCGTAACGGTTAACATCCCTCGCTATTTGATAGACGACATGCGAAAGGAGATGAAGAATGATTCCGCCGATATTGACAAGTTGTTGGAGACATTTGTTTATGAATCGCTACACACTCCCAAAGCCGAAACACGGGCTGCGATAGAAGAAGCCCGTTCTGATGTAGAGATGGGAACGGTTGACACATCCAATATGGAATCATTTATCAATTCCATTCTTGCAGAATGAAAAAAAGAGTTGTCTTAAGCTTGTAGAAACCGGCTTTTTCCGGCGTCTCGACACTTTCCGACTCTATTTCTTCAATTTCAGAGATAGCGAAAGATTCAATAATCTCGTATCACAAGATTCGAGGAATCCATTTTTTTTATTTTTTTTGTCAATTATCGCCTCAATTTGGCAGAAAATTCGTATTTTTGCAGCGTGTTTATATAAACACAACTTTATTGCTCAATCTCTCTACCGAATTGGAACCTCGAATGAGATAAAGCGAGCAATTCTAACGTGCATTGAAGCTACGCCTATAGAGCGTAGGCTTCACCATAGTACGTTAGAGGCAGTTCCAAGCCTGGTAGAGAGTATGGCGGGTCTGCGCTCTCTCCGTGTCAAAGAGTTTGTGCGACTCACTGAAATTAGGAGTATTACAAACTTAAAACTAAACAAGTATGGCACTAATTAACGTAATAAATTGTGATATTGCTGATGGCGAGTTTTGTTACAAGTTCCCATCTGATGATTTGAAAATAGGGTCTCAACTGATAGTTTATCCATCACAAACTGCCTTTTTCGTAAAGGGAGGTGAGATTCTGGATGCTTTCACTTCTGGTACATACACTTTGTCTTCAGAGAATATTCCGTTGCTTAACAAGGTTATAAACATACCTTTTGGCGGAGATTCCCCATTCAAGGCTGAAGTTTGGTTTATTAACCAGATTAGCAAATTAGATATGCCTTGGGGAACCCCCCAGCCAATTCTACTTGAAGACCCAAAATACAAAATAATTGTGCCAGTTCGCTCTAACGGGCAATATGGATTGCGGATAAAAGAGCCTCGTTTGTTCTTGGAAACACTGATTGGTAATATGTCTACTTTTACCGCAGACAAAATTAGCCTATATTTTAAGGGAAGACTAATCCAAGCACTTAATTCGCTGCTGGCAAAACAGATTGTCGAGAGAAATGTATCCATTCTAGATATTAACACAGAACTAATCCCCATGTCGGAAGAGTGTGAATCACAACTAAACGACATAATGGGTAAGTACGGAATAGAAATTAAAGAGTTCTCTATTATGTCGGTAAATGTGCCTGAGAACGACGAGAGTGTTATCAAGCTGAAAGAGGCAAAGGCAATGATGGCAAGGCTCACTATAACAGGTAAGGATGTTTACCAGATGGAGCGTAGCTTTGATGTGTTAGAGAAAGCCGCCAGTAATGAAGGTGCAGGAGGTCAGATGATGGGAATGGGAGTTGGCCTTGGAGCTGGTGTTACAGCAGGTAGCACAATGGCTCAGATGTCTTCTCAACTGATTAATACAAATCCCAATCCCACACCTCCACCTTTGAACATTGATAAGCAATACTATATCCACATGGATGGCGCACAGATAGGAGGACAAACTACGGCAAGCATACAAAGCCTTATCCAGCAGGGTAAGGTTAATGGCGAAACGCCAGTATGGACTGCAGGTATGGCAAATTGGGCCAGACTAAAAGAAGTTATAGAACTTAGCGCGTTACTTTCCAATATTGTTCCACCACCAATGAATTTGTAATATGAAGAAACTGATTATTCTGACAACAATCATTCTGTTGGTAGTAAATGGGTTACTTGGCTTAATTCTTACAGCATACCAATCTACCAACGTATATTTGAATAGTGCAGTGATTCTACTTGGCGGAATTGTTCTATGGGTAGTGTCATCCACACATTTGAAAGATGCTTTTAAAATTTCCCTGACAAGCCTATTTACTATCGTTGGCGGTATAGAATACTTTCTTGGATTCTTTGCCCCCACCGAATGGAGTAATAATTGGTTTGCCATTTTAGTGATAACCGTATTTGCAATCGAAATTATTTTTGTATTATTGACAAATTTTGTAACCAATAAAAATAATAGAGTATGAAAGCTTTAAAATGCGAAATGTGCGGAAGCACTAATCTTATCAAAGAAGGCGGCGTATTCGTCTGCCAGTCTTGCGGCACAAAGTATTCCGTTGAGGAAGCCAAGAAAATGATGGTTGAAGGTACTGTCGATGTCAAAGGTACTGTTAAAGTAGATACCTCTGACGAATTGAAGAATCTCTATGAGATTGCTCGTCGAAATAAAGACAATAACAATGAAGAGAATGCCATGAAGTATTACGACATGATTCTTGTTAAAGATCCCAAAAGTTGGGAAGCAAATTTCTATGTTGTTTACTTCAAGTCCATGTCATGTAAAATTGCTCAAATCCAAAGTGCAGCAATAGATGTAAATAACTGTTTGGGGTCTGTATTGGAATTGGTCAAAGATAATGTTACAGATTCGGATGAACAGAAAAAGGTTATAAATGAGATATTTATCAGGACATCTACTATTTCGCGACTGCTTCATAATGGAGCAAAGAATCATTATGAAGGGATAGATGCTGAAATACGGAGTAATTATACCCAAGAATATATATATAATGTTGCCGCATCCAAAGATATTATGTATAACTTGGGAGATTATCTTATCCAATATTTTGGTGATACATATGGTAGTTTAGCTGCTGAATCATGGAAGCAAGGTATTGACCAGCATAAAGTCTACGTAAAACACTTAGCACAGAAAGATGTGAATGTTAATCAAATCAATGAATATGCTGAAAAAGTAAAAAAATATGATTCTTCATATCAAAAACCAACCGTTGACACATCTGGTTGCTATGTTGCCACAGCAGTTTATGGTTCATACGATTGCCCAGAAGTTTGGACTCTTCGTAGATTCAGAGACTTCACATTGGATGAAACATGGTATGGACGTCTGTTTATTAAAACCTATTATACAGTCAGCCCAACCTTCGTTAAATATTTTGGCAATGTAAAGATGTTCAAGTCCCAAGGAAAGAAGCTGCTTGACAGATTGGTTTCTAAGCTGAACAAAAGAGGTTATGATAACACCCCATACAAAGACAAATACTAATTAAGCATAGATTCTAAAATACAGGGCGGGAAGCAGAGCTGACATCCTCGGCTTCAGCTCCCTGCTCTGCAAATTAAAGACATAACATAATCACTTCTATTGCTGTCAGCAAAAAACTCGAATTATGTAAGAATCTCTATAGAGATGCTGAGTCTATAGGCCCCACTTTTTTATGTATTTGATAGGATGTCCACTAAAAGTCAAACAAAAAAGGAAGGTCTCTTTTTCTCTTTTTTATTTGGAAACTCTAATGTGGAGGTGCATCACCGGGCGGCTTTTTTGCCGTTCATCCCGCTAATAAAACTTTCACAGCCAACAGCACCAAGATGAGGGCACCAAACAGTTCGGGCCTTATCTTGGTGCTTGCTATACGGCCGAAGCGAATGCCAGCCCAGAAGCCGGCCAGCGACATCAACAGCGATGTCAATCCAATGATGGCTAAGGGCAGCACGAGGCTTTTCCAAGTGTTGTAGCCCGTCAGGCCCATACTGATGCCCACGGCCATTGCGTCGATGCTGGTGGCCACGGCCAGCAGCAACTGTGTGGACAGACGTTCAACGTTTAGCGAAGAATGTTCTTGCGTCCCTTCGGTAGCAAGCGACCGGTGGTCGAGCGCAACGTTGTCGTGGGCGTGCAGTCCTTCCCAAGCCATCCGCAAGCCTATCACCAGCAGGAGCGCAAAAGCGATGTAGTGGCCATATGCCTCTACTCGGGCAGCGAAGAGTCTGGCGGCAATCCATCCTATCAGCGGCATCAGCGCCTGAAAGGCTCCGAAGAGGATGCTTGTGCGCCAAACAATGCCGTTGCTCCAGCGGCCCACGATGGCACCGTTGGCAATACTCACTGCCAGACAATCCATGCCTAATGAGATGCCAAGGAGAAAAAGGTCGAGGATGTTCACGATAGTTGGAATTGCTATCCACAGAAGACACAGAAAACACAGAATCATTTTTCTCTGTGTCTTCTGTGTCCTCTGTGGATTAAAGTTTCAGTTTACTTCACCGTCTTCTTGAAGGTACGGTCGCCTTGGCGCACGATGACGATGCCATGACGTTGAACGTTGAACGTTGAGCGTTGAACGATTCGTCCCTGCAAGTCGTAGACACGCTGAACGTTAACCGTTGAACGTTGAACGTCGCTGACGGAGGCCTGCTCCTGCATGTCGTTGCTGGGGAAGTTGCGTGTGCCGCCGGTGCATTCGATGATGCCATCGGCTTTCACGGCCTTGCCACTGTAGCCGCTGATGTTGAGCGTGCCGCCCGTCATGTAGAAGTTGCCCGAATCCTCTTCTTCGTGCTTGGAGGTTTTGCCAGTCGAGGTGGTTCCACTCAGTTCCACCTGCACGCCGTCGTCGGCCGCGCCGCTAATCTTCACGGTGCCGCTCTCCATCAGGAAGTATTCCTTGCAGTGGAAGCCGTCTTTCTGAGCGCCGGTGACATTGATGGTGAGGTTCTTGATTTCAATGTACTCCTTGCTGTAGATGGCATGCTTGGAGTTTCCCTTCACGTTGAGCGTGCCCTTGCCCTTGAACTTGGTGTGGCCTTTGCAGTGGAAGGCGCCGTTGTAGGTTTCGTTGGCACCGTCGGCGATGGTGTTGGTGGTGCCACTCTTCACCGATACGGAGACGCGCTTGCCGTTCTGGATGTTGATGGCCGGGCCAGCGGGGTTGGTGATGGTAACGCCGTTCAGCACTACGGTGCATTTGAACGAGCCTTCCAGATAGAACTCGCCATCGGTGGTGCTGCCCGAGAGCACGTAGAGGATTTCGCCATCCTCGTTATCGACGGTCTTGTCGACGCCCGCAAAGTTGGCGCTCTGCACCAGCTTCACGTGCGCCCCGTTGCTCTGGTTGGTCACATAGCTGCTGATGTTGCTGGCCATGTTGACAGTGGCCGTGTTGCCGTTGAACTTGATTTCAACGGTGTTCTTGTCGATGGCCACTGCCGTGTTGAAACAGGCAGCAAGGGCAATGATGGGAAGCAGTGTTCTCTTCATTATAATTTTGTACAAAGTTCAGTTTTCAATGTTTATTGTTCTTGCGTCCCTTCGGTAGCAAGCGACCAAAGGTCGAGCGCAACGTTCTTGCGTCCCTTCGGTAGCAAGCGACCAAAGGTCGAGCGCAACGTTCTTGCGTCCCTTCGGTAGCAAGCGACCAAAGGTCGTGCGCAACGTTCAATGTTCAACGTTCAATGCTCAACGTTTACTGTCCCAGCACGGTGCCCACGGCATTCTTCACGTCGTTGGCCTTGTCGATCACGTCCTTCACTTCGTCAACTTTCTTGCCGACGACTTCTTTTGCCTGCTCCACCTTGTCGTTGGCAGCGTCGACGGCTCCTTCAACGGCACCTTTCACGACATCTACCTGCTCCTCGACAGCATCCTTGGCACCTTCCACCTTGTCGTCGACCAAGCCAACGAATCCCAGCAGCTGGTCCACGGGCTGCTCGCTAACGGTCTTGATGAGGTCTTTTGCGCGCTCGGCCACGTCGCTGTTGCTGATGGTACCCACCAACTCGCCAATCTTTGCGGCGTTGTCCTTCAGGAACTGCTGAGCAGTGCCCAGATACTCCTTGGCCTTCTCAGGATTGTCTTTGATGAATCCCACGGCCTTCTCTTGGATGTTTGACACCAGGGCGAAGAATCCCTCGCCATTGCCACTGGTGAGCTGTGCCTTCAGAGCCTCTACCAGACCAGAAGTTTCATTGGGGGCCTCTGCTTGTGGGTCGCCCTGTCCAGGAGTTGCGGTTTTGCCGAAGCACGAGGTGAGCACGAGGGCTGCTACAGCCATCATTGCGAAAACGAATGTTTTTTTCATACGGAAAAATGTTTTAAAGGGTTTATGGTTATTTCAAAGTTTTACTGCTTTCTTTGCTGGCTTGCTCTCGTTGTGTAAGCGGTTGAGGGCGGTGACCACATAGGTGCATTGGTTTGTGCCATCGGCGTAGGGCAGCTTCAAGAACGTTTGCTGCGTGATGGCCACGATGTGTGAGGCATCGTCAAGGTTCTGCTGCTCTCCCTTTTCAAAGCGGTACACCACATAGCTGGTGGCCATGTCGTCCCACTTCTTCCCCTTGGGGGCCGTCCAGAAGAGCACGTAGCCGTCGGGCATCCAGATGGGCTTCAGCTTGCGGGGCTTGGCGGGTGCCTTCTTGTCGATGAAGGGCATCAGGGGCTGCAGGGCGGGAGTGCGCCAGTAATATTGGCGCAGCATAGTGGCGTAGTTGCCGGGATTGTCGACGGCGGCTTTGGCATACCACAGCACGGTGCCCTTCACGGCGGGCAGCTGCTGGTGCAGCTGGTGCTTGGCAGCCTGCTGGTGCTGAGAAGGGTTCTGCGGGTCGGCGTTCTTCACGGTGCGCTCGATGTCCTCGCCGATGAAGAGGGGCCTGTTTGAGGCATACTGTGCCCACCAGCGGATGAGCGTGTCGTAGTCGGCGGCCTTGTTGCCAATCTCCCAGTAGATTTGTGGCACGCAGTAGTCGAGCCATCCGTTGTTCACCCAAAGCAGAATGTCGGCGTAAAGGTCATCGTAGTTCTGTAGTCCGTTGGTCGCGCTGCCTATATCAGCGCTTTTCTTGTTGCGATAGATGCCGAAGGGCGAGATGCCCACCTTCACCCAGGGCTTGGTGGCATGTACGGTTTCGTAGAACTGGCGTATGAAGAGGTTCACGTTGTGGCGTCGCCAGTCGGCGCGGTTGCTGAATCCGTTGGGGTATTGCTGGTACTGCAGGTCGTCGGGGATGGGAACGCCGGCCACGGGGTAGGGGTAGAAGTAGTCGTCCATATGGATGCCGTCGATGTCGTAGCGGCTCACGATGTCGCGCGCTACTTGGCAGATGTAGTCGCGGTTCTCGGCGATGCCGGGGTTCAGAATCTTTTGTCCGTCGTAGTCGAAGCACCACTCTGGATGGCGCACCACTACATGGTTCACCGACAGCGAGGTGGTGCCCTTGGTTTTGGCGCGATAGGGGTTGATCCAGGCGTGCAGCTCCATCTGGCGGGCGTGGCATTGGTCAATCATCCACTGCAGCGGGTCCCAATAGGGCGAGGGGGCTTTGCCCTGCTGCCCGGTGAGGAAGCGGCTCCATGGCTCCAGGTCGCTGGGGTAGAGGGCGTCGCATTCGGGGCGCACTTGGAAGATGATGGCGTTCACGCCCATGAGTTGCAGCTCGTCGAGCTGCTGGGCAAGTGTCTGCTGCATCTTCTCGGTGCTGAGGCCTTGGAACTGTCCGTTCACGCATTGTATCCATGCTCCGCGAAACTCGCGCTTCTGCGCCACTGCGGGGATAAATGACAAATGACAAATGATGAATGCGAAGGCTATCACCTTCATCCACGTTGTTAACCCTTTTCTTGTCTGTATCATCCGATAAATCCGTTTTTAGTTCAATAGGAAGTGGTGTGTCATTTCAGGTAATCGTAGATCTCCTTCGTCCAGTCCTCGCCGTTCTTGGGGCAGAAAGTGCGCATGCCTATCTGGCTGGCCACGGCCACGTTGCGTGGGCCGTCGTCAACGAAGAGGCACTCGTGGGGGAAAGTCTTTTCGGCCATGAGTACTTGGCGGAAAAAAAGGTCGTTGGGTTTCATCACCTTCAGACGGTAACTCATGTAGAGGGCGTCGAGGTAGTGTTCAAGTGAATGGCCCTCGCCGTCGAACTCGTCGGAGAGGATGAACGACATCATGTAGGGGTTGGTGTTCGAGAGCAGCACCAGGCGATAGCCCTCGCTGCGCAGTTGCTTCAGGACTTGCAGGTTGCGGCGGGGAATGTCGCCGCAGTAGCCCAGCCAAGCGTGACGGCACTCGTCGTAGCTCACTTCGCGTCCCACCAGTCGGCTTATCTCGGTTCTGAACTCCTCGGCTGTGATCTGCCCTTCCTCTAACTGGCCGAAGATGCCGCCCTGCGTGTAGGGGTCGAGGCGCTGCGCTGCGTCGGCCAGTCCCAGAGCTTGGAAGCGGCGCACGGCCTCGTCGTGGTCGATGGTGATGATGACACCACCCATGTCGAATATAATTGTTTTTATCATTTGCGTTCAATAGTGCTTGATGGCGCGGTCCATTTCGCGCCGGTCTTCCTTCTCCTTCAGCGTCTGCCGTTTGTCGAAGGCTTTCTTTCCCTTGCACAGGGCGATGTCGACCTTGGCCCTGCCTTTGTCGTCGATGAAGATGAGGGTGGGCACGATGGTGTAGCCCGTTTGCTTGGTGGCGCTCTCCAGTCGGTTGATTTCGCGGCGAGTGAGCAGCAGCTTGCGGTCGCGCTTCTGCTCGTGGTTGTTGTACGAGCCGTAGAAATAGGGACTCACCGACATACCCTTCACCCACAGCTCGCCTCGGATGATGGTGCAGTAGGTGTCGACGAGCGACGCCTTGCCAGCACGTATCGACTTGATCTCGGTGCCGGTGAGCACGATGCCGGCGGTGAACTCCTCGATGAAGAAGTATTCAAATGCCGCCTTGCGGTTCTTTATCTGTACGGGACTCTTCTTGCGTAGTTCCTGTTCTTGTTTGTTCATTGCTTTCCCTTATGTTAGGGAGATGGGGGATGGAGTGGGGGACTCCAACCCTGGGTTATACAATTGTGGCGAATTGCTCGATGTGCTCGTCGATGTAGCGTGCCACCTGCTCGGTGAGTTCTTCCTCGTTCTCCACGAACCAGTCGTCGTAGTCGTCGAACTGCGGGAATCGCTCGAAGAGGGCCATGAACTCCTCGTCTGTGCAGTCGCGCTCCAGCTCTTCGCGGTTTTCGAGCCACAGCGTGTGCAGCTCATAGATTCTCTTGCCCAGTTCGCGCATGCCCCACATCTTGTTCAGTGCCTTGGCAAAGGGGTTTTTGAAGATGAAGGGGCCGTAGCCGTTGTGGATGAGCTGCACAAATCCGCCACTGCACACCTCGGTATGAAGCGTGTCCCAGCAGAGCAGCGTCATCTGGTCGGCATTCAACTCGGCCAATGTTTCAGGGGTGGGTTCGCCGCCGATGGCATTGCGCAGTGCATCGATAAACACCTGCACGAAGGCATCCATGCCCTCCAATGCGGCCTGGCTCAGGTCTTGGTCTTTAAGAGTTATCTGTTTCATCGCGTGCAAAAGTACAAAAATAAATTCATTTGCGCAAGCAAATGCCCTTTTTTTGCGCTGTCGTGGCAATAATGGGAGATACAAAAAGAAAAATGCGTTTTTCTTTTTGTATCTCTCACTAATTTCGTAACTTTGCAGCCAACTCTAAAGACAAAGAAAAACAATCATTGCTGCATGGAACAATTGCTGCACTATGTGTGGAAACACAAGATGCTGCCCCTGACACCCCTCGCCACTACCGACGGCCGCGAGGTGGAGGTGATTGACCCGGGACTGCACAACCGCAACGCGGGGCCCGACTTCTTCAACGCCAAGGTGCGCATCGGTGGCACGCTGTGGGTGGGCAATGTTGAGCTGCACCTGCGGTCGGCCGACTGGTATGCCCATGGTCACGACCGCGACCCACATTATAATAATGTGGTGCTGCACGTGGTGAGCCAGGCCGATGCCGAGGTGCTGACAGAGGACGGCAAATACCTGCCGCAGATGGAACTTCAGGTGCCACTGCAGGTAAAAGAGCACTACGAGGAACTGCTCCATGCCGACCGCTATCCACCCTGCTACAAGGTGGTGGGCCAGTTGAGCTCGCTTTTGGTGCACTCGTGGATGGCTGCCCTGCAGACCGAGCGCCTGGAGCAGAAGACGCAAGCCATCGCCCGTCGTGCCGAGCTGGCGCAAGGCTCGTGGGAAGATGCTTTCTTCCAGACACTGGCCCGCAACTATGGCTTTGGCATCAATGGCGAAGCATTCGAGCAATGGGCGCAGGGAATCCCCCTGAACGCCGTGGGCAAGCATCGCGACGACCTTTTCCAAGTGGAGGCTTTCTTCATGGGACAGGCAGGTCTGCTCACCCCCGGAAGTATTCCCCAGCGCCACCGCGACGATGCCTTGCAAGAGGGCTACTTCACCCGACTGCGCAACGAATATCTCTACCTGCAGCACAAGTTCCAGCTGCAGCCCATGGACTATGCCGCATGGCGATTCCTGAGACTCCGTCCGCAGAATTTCCCCCACATCCGCATCGCACAGATGGCCACGCTCTACCATGAGCGACGGCTCGGTTTGAGCACTCTGCTGGAGTGTCAGAGCGTGGAGCAGCTGAGACAGCTGATGGCTACGCACGTTACTCCCTACTGGGAGACGCACTACGGCTTTGGTGCCGAGAGCGCGAAGAGCGGCAAGTGGCTCAGCAAGGCATCGGCCGACCTGCTCATCATCAACACCGCCATCCCCATGCTCTTCGCCGTGGGGCGCCATCGCCACAACGAAGATTTGTGCGATCGAGCCTTCGACCTGCTGGAGCAGATGAAGGCCGAACGAAACCACATTATCACCATGTGGCAGGAGTGTGGACTGCCCGTGAAGACCGCCGGCGACTCGCAAGCACTCATCCAGCTAAAGCGCGAATACTGCGACCGAAAAGAATGCCTTCGCTGTCGCTTTGGGTACGAATACCTACGAATAAAATGAAAACAACAATGAAATACTACTTTGAAACCCGCATGGAGGTGCGCGACTACGAATGCGACATCGAGGGCATCGTGAATAATGCGCAGTACATCCATTATTGTGAGCACACGCGCCACCTATTTCTGAAGGAGTGCGGACTGAGCTTTGCCGAGATGCACCGCAAAGGCGTAGATGCCGTTGTCGCCCGCATGCAGCTGCAGTATAAGGTGCCCTTGTGCCCCGACGATGAGATCATCTCGCGTCTGCGACTGGAGAAGGAGGGCATTAAATATGTGTTTTTTCAGGACATCTATCGCGCAGCCGACGAGCAATTGTGCTTCCGAGGGAAGATTGAGCTGGTTTGCTTGGTGAACGGAAGGCTGGGGCGCAGCGAGGACTATGACCGTGCCTTTGAGCGGTTCTTTGAACAATGAACATTGCAATATGCAAGAGCAAGACATACTATATACCATCGCACTGACCCGCATGACGGGTTTCAACTTCGCCACCGCCCTGCGCCTTTATCAGGAGCTGGGCAGCGGGCAGGCTGTATGGGAGCATCGTAACGACATAAAGGACGTGTTGCCCGAGTGCACCGACCGCTTGGCGGCAAGTCTGAAAGACTGGAGCCTGGCCTTGGCGCGCGCCGAGCAGGAGATGATCTTCATCGAGAAGCACCATCTGCAGGTGCTCTGCTATGGCGACAGCCGCTATCCGCAGCGACTGGCCGAATGTGCCGACGCTCCCATCGTGCTCTACTATCTGGGCACCGCCGACCTGAACTGTCCACGCATTATCAACATTGTGGGCACCCGCCATTGCACGGCCTACGGTCAGGACTTGGTGCGCCATTTTGTTGCCGACCTGCGCCAGCTGTGCCCCCAGGTGCTCATCGTGAGCGGTCTGGCATACGGCATCGACATCAATGCCCATCGCCAAGCGCTGCAACAGGGACTGGAAACGGTGGGCGTGCTGGCCCACGGACTCGACGAACTCTATCCGCCCCGCCATCGCGACACGGCCAAGCAGATGCTCACCCAGGGCGGACTGCTCACGGAGTATATGTCGGAGACCAATGCCGACAAGGCCAACTTTGTGCGAAGAAACCGCATCGTAGCCGGTATGTGCGATGCCACCATTTTGGTAGAGAGTGCTGCAAAAGGCGGTGGACTCATCACCGCCGGCATCGCTCAGGACTACAACCGCGCCGTATTCGCCTTCCCTGGGGCGGTGGGTGCTCCCTATAGCGAAGGCTGCAACCATCTCATCCGCGACAATGGCGCCGCCCTCATCACCTCGGCGGCCGACATGGTCAACTTCATGGGTTGGCAAAACGATGCCCAACTGCAGCAAGCTAAGAATGAGGGCATTGAGCGCAGCTGTTTCCCCGAACTGAACGAAGAAGAACAGCTCGTGGTGAACGCGCTGCAAGCCACGGGCGACGTGCAGCAGAGCGTGCTCGCCGTGAAGACCAACATCCCCATCGGTAGGCTCACCGCCCTGCTCTTCCAACTGGAGATGAAGGGCGTGGTGCGTCCGCTGGCCGGAGGCAACTACCACCTTTTGAAGTGAAAGAAAGAGAATGGTGAAAAAGAAGACTCCTGCCATCCTATTGCCCGAAGAAGGGTGCCACGAGGTGTTGCTGCATGCCTGCTGCGCCCCGTGCAGCAGTGCCATTGTGGAATGGATGCTGCAAAACGACGTCAAGCCAACCATCTACTATTTCAACCCCAATATCTGGCCGCGTCAGGAATATGACATCCGAAAGGACGAGAGCAAGCGTCATGCTGAGAGTCTGGGATTGACGTGGATTGACGGTGACTACGACCACGACGTTTGGCTACAGGCGGTGAGCGGACTGGAACATGAACCGGAGCGCGGCAATCGCTGCCAGCAGTGCTTTAATTTGAGACTCACTGCTGCCGCCCAGCAGGCCCAGCGGATGAACCTGCGTTATTTCGCCACCACCTTGGCATCGTCGCGATGGAAGAGCTTGGAGCAAATCAATGCTGCCGGGCTGCTGGCGCAGCAAACAGTGGAGGGAACCTGCTTTTGGGCACAGAACTGGCGAAAGGGTACGCTCACCGAGCGACGAGCACAGCTGTTGCGCCAATATGGCTTCTACAATCAGCAATATTGTGGCTGCGAATTCAGTTTCCAAAACATAAAAAAACAAAAATCGTTGGTAGATTGAAAAACTTCATGTATATTTGCATGTTGAAACAATAATCAAAGGAATCATCATGACATTTACTGAGCAAGCAAACCGCATCTTCAGGCAAGCCATCAGTGACTATCACCTGACGGACAATGTGGATACACCCATCCGCAACCCCTACGAACGCAGTTCCATAGAGTACAGTCTCTACCTGAAGTGCTGGATCGACACCGTGCAGTGGCACTACGAGGACATTATCCGCGACCCCCACATCGAGCCATTGGCAGCTCTGGCCCTGAAGCGCCGCATCGACCGTTCGAACCAGGACCGTACCGACTTGGTGGAAGACATCGACAGCTACTTCCGTCAGCTCTACAGTGAGGTGAAGCCGCTGCCCGATGCCCGGCTCAACACCGAGAGTCCAGCGTGGGCCATCGACCGCCTCAGCATCCTTGCACTGAAGATTTGGCACATGCAGGAGCAGGCCGAGCGCACCGATGCCACCGATGAGCACCGGGCCAAGTGCAGTGCCAAGCTGGCAGTGCTGCAGGAGCAGCAGGTCGATCTTTCGCTGGCTATCGACCAGTTGCTCGAAGACATTGAGGCTGGTCGCAAGTACATGAAGGTCTATCGTCAGATGAAGATGTATAACGACCCCGCCACCAATCCCGTGCTCTACAAAAAGGTTGAGAGTTAAATCCCATCTACAGTCTATAGTCTAAAGTCTTTAGTATACAGTCTAAAGCCTAGAGTCTATAGTCTACAGTCGTTAACCTACAGTCGAAATGAAGCAAAGGCAGCACATTCTTGTCATTCGTTTTTCTGCCCTGGGCGATGTAGCCATGGTGGTTCCTATTGTCTATTCCCTGGCCATGCAGTATCCCGATGTGCGCATCACCGTGCTCAGCCGTCCCTTTGCCCGTCAGTTTTTCTATGACCTGGCTCCCAACGTGAATTTCATGGCTGCCGACCTGAAGGGCGAATACCATGGCGTGCGCGGGCTGAACACCCTCTATCGTCGGTTGGTGGCCAAGCAGTTCACCCATGTTGCCGACCTTCACAGCGTGTTGCGCTCCGAGTTCCTGCGTCTGCGTTTCAATATGGGTCGTTTCCGTGTGGAGCATATCAAGAAGCACCGCCGTCAGCGCCGCCAGCTGGTGTCGCGCAGTGCCCAGGACAGGGGCCCCCTGCCCACATCGTTCGAGAACTACCTCGACGTCTTCCGTCGACTGGGTTTCCCCATCGAGAAACCCACATTCACCTCGCTCTTCCCACCCGAGGGTGGCAACCTCAACCTGCTGCCCGCCGCCATAGGCCCCAAGCGCTCGTGGGAGCACTGGATAGGCATCGCCCCCTTTGCCGCTCACAAAGGAAAGGTCTATCCCCCCGAGCAGATGCAGCAGGTCATCGCCCTGCTATGTCAGCAGCATCCCCGCTGCCGCATCTTCTTCTTTGGTCGGGGACGTCAGGAGAGCCGTTACTTCCCCCTTTGGACCCAACAGATGCCCCAGTGCATCGAGGTGGGACCACATTTGGAGACGATGCATCAGGAGCTGATTCTGATGAGTCACCTCGACGTGATGCTGTCGATGGACTCGGCCAACCAGCATCTGGCGTCGCTCACTGCTACGCCCGTGGTCAGCATCTGGGGAGCCACGCATCCCCATGCCGGCTTCATGGGATGGCAGCAAGACCCTGCCAATGCCATCGGCATCGACATGCCCTGCCGCCCCTGCAGCATCTATGGACAGAAACCCTGTCGCCGAGGCGACTACGCCTGTCTGACAGGCATCACCCCCGATATGATAGTAGAGAGAATCAACAGAGTATTAACCCCAAAACCAGACCAAAGCTCATGAAAAAGTATGTGTGCGACGTGTGCGGATACGTCTACGACCCCGAAGCTGGCGACCCCGACAGCGGCATCGCCCCCGGCACCCCCTTCGAAGACATTCCTGCCGACTGGGTATGCCCCATCTGCGGCGTGACGAAGGACGAATTCTCGCCCGAAGAGTAAAAAACAACGCTCCCGACCTCTTGCCAAGGCCGGGAGCGTTGTTTCTGCTCACTTCTTTTCCTCTGGGTAGCTGATGCGGGTGTGGTAGATGGTCTTCAGCTTTTCTATGAGCACGGTCTTGGCATACTGGATGTCGCGGAAGGTGATGGGGCACTCGCGGAAGTAGCCTTCCTGCACCTGCGAGTCGATGATGCGGTCGACGAGCGAGCGAATCGACTGCTCGGTATAGTCGGGCAGCGAGCGCGAGGCGGCTTCCACGGCGTCGGCCATCATCAGGATGGCCTGCTCTTTGGTGAAGGGGTTGGGGCCGGGATAGGTGAAGAGCAGGTCGTCCACAGGCTCGTCGGGGTGCTCGTTCTTGTATTTGATGTAGAAGTACTTGGCTTTTCCCTGCCCATGATGGGTGGCGATGAGGTCGCGTATCTGTCGCGGCAGGTGGTGCTTGTCGGCCAGTCGCATGCCCTCAGTGACGTGGCTGATGATGGCCTGTGCGCTCTCTATATAAGAGAGGTGTTCGTGAGGCGAGATGCCGCCCGACTGGTTCTCGGTGTAGTAGATGGGATTTTGCATCTTGCCGATGTCGTGGTAGAGGGCGCCCGTGCGCACCAGCTGGGCGTTGGCGTCAATCTTGCGGGCCACCTCGGCGGCCAGGTTGCCCACTTGTATGCAATGGTTGAAGGTGCCTGGTGCCTCCTCGCTCAGGCGGCGCAGCAAGTCTTTGTTGGTGTTCGACAGCTCCACCAGCGTGATGTCGCTCACGAAGCCAAACGTCTTCTCAATCAGATAGAGCAAGGGGTAGCCGCAGAAGACGATGAGGCCGCAGATGATGAGATAGGTGTAGTCGCTGATGTCGAAGGTGGTGACATTGCCTCGGCGGATGAGGTAGAGGGCAAAGTGCGTGGCCATGGCGGTGATCACGAAGATGGCAGCCGTCCAGAACAGCTGCGAGCGGCTGCTTAGCTCGCGCAGCGAGAAGATGACGGCCATGCCGCCCACCGTCTCCACGGCGATGAACTCCAATGGCAGCTGCAACATGCTGGCTACGATAAGGAGTACGGTGATATGGGCCATGAAGGCTGTGCGCGAATCCATAAACACGCGCACAAAGATGGGCACGAGGGCAAAGGGGATGATGTAGACGTGGAGCATGGAGTGGCCCACGAGCAGCGAGGCCAGCAGGGTGAAGATGATGATGAGGGCATAGAGCATACCTGCCGACCGCAGGTTGCTGAAGTAGTCCTTGCGGTACATGCCCAGAAAGACGGTGAAGGCCAGGACGAGGATGAAGACGTAGAGTGCCTTGCCCCCCAGGGTGAGACCGCTCTCGGCACTGCTGTGGCGCAGTTCGTTTTCCTGCTTGTACGACTGGAGCACCTGGTAGGTTTCTTCGTCTACGATGTCGCCACGGCTGATAATCTTCTGTCCGCGCTGCACCACCTTGCTGCTGGGGGCTACGCTGCGCAGCAACTCTTCGCGCTCCGTCTGGCTGTGAATGCTGTCGTAAATGAGGTTGGGCACGATGAAGTCGTTCAGGTCGAGTGTGGGCAACGTCTCTTCATAGCGCCGCACCATGGCGTCCTGCGTCAGTTCCTCGTAGGCTTGCTTGGCCGTCAACACCTGGCTGGCGGCCAGCGGGGCGAAGGTCTCGCCAGTGACCACCCAGATGGTTTTCGTGGTGTCGCCGCCTATCGGCTCCAGGGTGTCGATGATGCCCCGGCGGTAGAGGGCTGTCAGCCGGTTGGTGATGATGATTTTCAGTTCGCTGCTCAGCAGGGGCAGTGTGGTGCCAAAGCGCTGGCGGAGGAGGCTCACCTGTCGGTGCGACACGTCGTCGTTGAACTGGTAGTAGGGCTTGAAATCCTTCAGCACCTCCTGACGCTCCTTCTCGAGCGTGGCCTCGCTCTTGTAGACGGGGAAATCGAAGGTAGCCGTCAGGTCGGGATAGCGCCAGGGGGCCTCCTGCTCCACCTTGAAGTTGAAGCGGGCCTCGCGGGGCATGAACCACACCACGGCGGCCACGGTGACAAGGATGAAGGCGGCACGCACGGCCACGTCGCGCCACGTCAATTGGGTCTTAAGATTGAAGTTTATCATGTTGTTTCCCTGTTTTATCGTGCAAAAATAAACAATTTTGCCGTCTTTCCCCCAAAAAAGTGGAAGAAAATGCACGCACTGTGTGATTTTTTTGTATCTTTGCAAAAAAATATAAAAATCTGAAAATAGAATGGAAGAAAGAAGAGTGAGGGTGCGCTTTGCACCCAGTCCAACAGGACCTCTGCATATCGGCGGCGTGCGCACCGCCTTGTATAATTATCTGTTTGCCCGCCAGCATGGCGGCGACCTGGTGTTCCGCATCGAGGACACCGATTCCACACGCTTCGTGCCCGGTGCCGAGGCCTACATCATCGAGGCCTTCAAGTGGCTGGGCATCCAGTTCGACGAGGGCGTCAGCTTTGGTGGCGACTACGGACCCTATCGTCAGAGTGAGCGCCGCGACATCTACCGCAAGTATGTACAGGAACTGCTCGAAGAGGGGCGCGCCTACATCGCTTTCGACACACCCGAGGAGCTGGAGCAGGTGCGTAGCCGCATTCCCAACTTCCAATACGACAGCCGCACACGTCTGCACATGCGCAACTCGTTTACGCTGAAGGCCTCCGAGGTGGAGCGCCTGCTCAGTCAGGGCCATCAATACGTCGTCCGCTTCCGCGTGGACTCTGGCCAAGACGTGGTGGTCGACGACATGATTCGTGGCGAGGTGCACGTGAAGAGCGACATCCTCGACGACAAGGTGCTCTATAAGAGTGCCGACCAGCTGCCCACGTATCATCTGGCCAACATCGTCGACGACCATCTGATGAAGATTACCCACGTCATCCGTGGCGAGGAGTGGCTGCCCAGTGCCCCGCTGCATGTGCTGCTCTACCAAGCCTTCGGATGGGAAGACTCCATGCCCCGCTTTGCCCATCTGCCGCTGCTGCTGAAGCCCGACGGCAAGGGAAAGCTGAGCAAGCGCGACGGCGACCGTCTAGGATTCCCCGTGTTCCCCCTCGACTGGCACGGAACCGACCGTCACACGGGCGAAGAGGTGTTCTGCAGCGGCTATCGCGAGCAGGGCTATTTCCCCGAGGCTGTCATCAACTTCCTCGCCCTGCTGGGCTGGAACCCAGGCGGCGAGCAGGAGATGTTCACACTCGACGAGCTGGTGCCGCTCTTCGACATCACGAAGTGCTCGAAGGCTGGCGCCAAGTTCGCTTACGAGAAGGGTATCTGGTTCAACCACGAGTATATTCTGAAGAAGAGTCCCGAAGAGATTGCTGCTCTGTGGGAGCCTGAATGTCGTAGCCACGGCGTGAAGGATAGCTTGGAGCGCATCACGCAGGTGGTGGCCATGATGAAGGACCGCGTCAACTTTGTCAAAGAGCTGTGGCCCTTGTGCTCTTTCTTCTTCGAGGCACCCACGGCCTACGACGAGAAGACCGTTAAGAAGCGCTGGAAGGAAGATTCTGCTCAGCAGCTCACGGAGCTGTGCACTGTCCTTGAGGGCATCGACGATTTCTCCTTGGAGCATCAAGAGCAGATTGTCCACGCCTGGATTGAGCAAAAAGAATACAAGCTGGGCAACATCATGAACGCCTGGCGCCTGGCACTCGTCGGCGAGGGCAAAGGTCCCGGCATGTTCGACATCTCGGCCTTCCTGGGCAAAGAGGAAACCCTGCAGCGCACACGGCGCGCATGTGCTGCCTTGGGGAGTAAAGGGGAGTAAAGGGGAGTGAAAGGGGAGTGAAAGAGGAGTGAAAGAGGAGTGAAAGGGACGATAGTTCTCTCGAACGGCGCATAAGGAATATGAAGCAAGCATTATACGGCTTTGAGAATGTTATTGCTTGGCAGAAGGCCCATGCATTCGTATTGAGTGTTTATAGGCTTACGCGCCACTTTCCTGATGAAGAGCGTTTCGGACTCACTTCTCAGTTCAGAAGAGCAGCAGTGTCAATAGAAGCCAACATCGCAGAAGGCTACAAAAAGTTGAGCAAGGCGGATAAGCTGCGATTCTTGAATATTTCGCAGGGTAGTTTAGAGGAATGCAGGAACTACGTCCTCCTTTCAAGAGATCTTGAATTCATTGATTTGGAGAATATCACGTTGTTATATCAGCAATTGGAACAAACAAGTTGGTTTTTGAACAAATACTGTCAAGGAATCATTAATAATAATGGAGTTAAGGATTGAAACTATGAGGAGATTCGGAATGAATACCGATGCTGTGCCTCCTATGGCATTAAGGAAGATAAAAGGCTATTGTCCCTTTCACTCCCTCTTTCACTCCCCTTTCACTCCCCTTTCACTCCCCTTTTACTCCACAAAGATAATATGTACAACCTAATCATCTACGCATACCTGCTTGGCGTGGCCATCTACAGCCGCTTCAACGAGAAGGTGAGGAAGATGTGGCGCGGCGAGCGCGACGCCTTCCAGGTGCTCCGCGAGAAGGTGGAGCCGGAGGCACGCTACGTGTGGTTCCATGCTGCCTCGCTGGGAGAGTTCGAGCAGGGGCGCCCATTGATGGAACAGCTGCGCCGACAGCACCCCGAGCTGAAGATCCTGCTCACCTTCTTCTCGCCGTCGGGCTACGAGGTGCGCAAGAACTACGAGGGGGCCGACATCATCTGCTATCTGCCGCTCGACACCATCCGCAACGCCCGTCGTTTCCTGCGGCTCATCCGTCCCGAGATGGCCTTCTTCATCAAGTATGAGTTCTGGTATAACTATCTGCATATCCTGAAGCATCGCGGCGTGCCCACCTTCAGCGTGAGCAGCATCTTCCGCGAAGGACAGGTGTTCTTCCGCTGGTATGGCCGCCAGTATGGCCATGTGCTGAAGTGCTTCACTCATTTCTTTGTGCAAAACGAAAAAAGCCGCGAGCTGCTCCACGGCATCGGCATCGACTGCGTCAGCGTGGTGGGCGACACCCGCTTCGACCGCGTGATGCAGATTAAGGAGGTGGCCAAGCAATTGCCGGTGGTAGATCAGTTCGTGGCGAAGGATGGCCCAAAAGTCTTTGTCGCTGGCAGCAGCTGGCCGCCCGACGAGGAAATCTTTATCCGCTATTTCCACAAACATCCCGAGTGGAAGCTCATCATCGCCCCGCATGTCATCGATGAAGACCACCTGCAGCAAATAGAGCAACAGTTAGCGGGGTGGAATGTCGTGCGCTATTCCAAATCATCCCATTCGACCGATTCCCCCCATTCCGCCCTTATCATCGACTGCTTCGGTCTGCTCAGCAGCATCTACCACTATGCCACGGTATGCTACGTGGGTGGCGGCTTCGGTGTGGGCATCCACAACACGCTGGAGGCTGCCGTGTGGGGGCATCCCGTCATCTTCGGCCCCGAGAACCAGAAGTTCCAGGAGGCACAAGGACTGAAAGCCTGTGGAGGCGGATTAGAGATACAAGGCTATGACAACTTTGAGCGGCTGATGGACAGCTTCGAGGCCAACCCCGCCAAGCTGGAAGTGGCGGGCAAACAGGCTGGCGACTACGTGTTGAGCCTGACGGGTGCCACAAGGAAGATTCTCGATGCCGTCGACTTCAAATGATGTTCGCCGGGCAATAATGTAAACAACTATTGCGTTATAAGAAAAAGAATGAAATTGACAAGCCGACAAATCATAACCCTCTTGGGATGCATGGCGTTGCTGGCCGTGCTCATCGCCCTGCCGCTGGTGGGACTGATGAGCTATCGCTTTGGCCTTTCCGACGTGCTGCACAAGATGCCTCGGCTGGTGAACAGCGACCTCACCCGCATCTTTGGCTATGTGCTGTTGGGGGGCATGGCCGTTGGGCCAGTGCTGTTGGGACTGCGTGGAGGCATCGTCGACCGCGCCACGCTCTTCGAGCGTATGTTGCCAGCTCTGTGCGCCTTGCTGCTGGTGCTGGCGTTGCTCATGAGCAGCAAGCCCGTGGCACCCGCCGTGGGCCTGTGGATTTACTTGGTCGTGGCGCTGCTGATGCCGGTGACGGTTCAGCTGACGTCAAATAAAAGATGAAAACCTTTTTTAATTCACTTAATTATTAACACCTAAAATTATTTATTATGGCAAACTTAACAAAAGAACAAGTGAAAATGTTCACATGGATTGGTAGCGCAGTGCTGATCTTCATCTGGCTTTTCATCCCCTCGATGAAAATGTCGTTCATGGGATTTGGTGATAGCTTCAACATGGTTAATGGACTGAGCGGACTCGGATTCCTCTACACCATTACCATCTTGCTGCTCTTCTTGTGCCCGCTTTATCTGCTGCTCTATAGCTTTAAGGATAAGATGGCAGCCCTGAAGCCCATCTTCGTGCTCGACCGCAAGGTAGCAGGCATCGTCCTTGCAGCTGTGGCAGTGGTTTTCATCCTTCTTCTCTTCATCGTGAAGCCCGATGGTGGCATTGGCGGTATTCCCCTCAGCCCCGCCTTTGGTGCTTGGCTCTACCTCATCATTGCCGCTGGCATTTGCTACCTCGGCATCGACGACAAGAAGTAACAGATTTACCATTTTGATGTGATGGGCGTTGACTCTCTTTAGCGGAAGGTCAACGCCTTTCTTGTTTTGACGCGCTTTTTCGTATATCCGTCACACGATTTGGATGCGCCGTCCCCAAATAGGGGCACCGCCCGAGAAAAAAGCGTTACCAAATTTCAAAAAGTCGTTAGTTTTTTGAAAAAAGTCGTTACCAAAATTTTTCTTCGCGAAACATTTTGATGAAAACGCGAATGTACGTGAATGAAACGTGAATATTTTCTATATTCATTACCTCACTTCCACATAGCAGCCGGCCTCCTTGTGGGTGCGGCTGGAAGTGACCAGGACATAGCTTTCGCCCCGCGAGATGGGTGTCACCACCAGTTCGGGAGAAACGGAGATGATGTCGATGCCGCCGGGAGCCTTCGAGAAACTGTATTCTAGCGTCTCATCGTAATTGTTGGGTTCCACAACCAAATGCAGCTGCAGCTGCTGTCCCATCTGCACATAAACCCTTCCACTTCCTTTGAAGTACATGTTGCTCACGTCAACGCGTTGGGGCGTCGGCTTGTCGTCGGCATTGGTAGTGCGTGTGCTTTTTTCCTTCTTGGGCTTGGTTGCTACTGGCTGCCGCTGGCTGTTGTCGCGCTGCTGTGGCAGCATGTCGCGCAGCTGTTGCTGAAGCGACTGTATGCTGTCGGCCGAAAGCTCGGTCGAGGGTCGGCACGGCCAATAGTAGTAGCGGCGGTGCCACTGGGCATTGTCGATGGGCAACGTGAGCAGGAACCAGAGGAAGGCCGTGATGAGGGCGACGAGGAAGAACTGGAACATCTTCCAGGCAAAGTCGCCGAGGAAGGCCGGCGCACTGGCAATGTCGGAGCGCGTGAAGGGCAGCATGGGTCGCAGGAAGCGCGCAGCCATACTGTCGGGAGCGAATGCCCCGTTCAGCATTTCGTAGTAGCGCAGGGCGGCATTGGCTACCGCCAGCACGGCGATGACGATGGCGGCGGGCAGCATCACACGGCCGGTGAGACGCAGGGCTGCATAGAAAGCGCAAGTGTCGGGCAGCTCGAGCAGACGGCTGATGAGCAGACTGAGGAAGATGGGCACGGCGGCCCACAACAGGGCGGCGATGCCTACATGGAAGGTGTTGAAGCGCGTGAGGCCTTTCACGAAGTACTCGCCATCCTTCTCGGTTATCTTCTGCGGGACATGGCGGCTGAAACCATTGATAGCAGCTCTGTAGGTGAGTCCGCCAGTAATGGCGCCCACCACGGCGGCTCCGCATATCGTCCACCACACGTTGTGGCTCTCCCATGGCCACAGCAGGGCCATGGTGGCGGCCATCACCAAGGCCACGCCCACGATGGCGATGCCCTCCAACTGCTTCGCCTCTTTCTCCTTTTGGTTGATAAGCTTTTGCAGGTTGAGCGTTGGGGATGGGCTTTTACGCTCGCTTTTGGGGGGAGTGGGAGAGGGTGGCGCAACCGTAGGCTTCTCTTGCTGAGCGGGCATGGCCACATTGGCAAAGTTGAGGTTCAGCACGTTGGCATCGTCGAGGAAACTGCCGGCGCTCACTGTCGCTTCGGTCGTGAGCTTGCGGCCGTCGGGGGCGGTGGCCTTCAGCGTATAGGTGCCGGGACGGCTCAGCCGGAGCGAGCGTATGAATCCATCGGCATTCTTGGTAGTGATGCTGTGCCTGGTGCCTTCGGCCATGACAGTGATGCTGGGCAGGTCGCTTTTGAAGAAGACGCCAAAGCGAGCCCGGTCATCGGCTTGCTCGATGGCTTGCAGCAGGGCGGCGGCTTCCATGGCCGACACCACGTACTTGACGAGCAGCAGCACTTTCCATGCTGGCGACAACTGGTCGTCGGAGGCAAAATTGTGAACGATGTAATTGCGGTCGTGAATCGACCAGAGGATGACGCGTCTGGCATCGAGCACTGCGTTCAGGTCGCGGCCACCGTCGGCCAGCATACGCGCGGTGTTCACCAGACTGTCGAGGCTGTAGCCGCTCTCTTTGCCCTGATACTTCATGCTTGCCTCCTTGGGGCTGCAACCCGTCAGTGCGGCATAGAGGCTTGCTGCCAACATTCGCAGGGTGTCCTCGATGCTGCGGCTGCTCATCACTTTCTTGGCACTGCTGGCAATGTTCGAGCCGTATGGCGTTTCTGCGTTGGCATGCTCCACTACCTTGGCTGCATATTCGATTTCTTTCAGCTTCTCTTTCCGCAGTTCATCGTTGATGATGACGTTTTCAATCTCCCATCGCAAAAAGCTGTTGTTGCGGAAGAAATTGGCAAAGTAGAAGCTGTCGCCCAGCAAGTAGTCGTGCGTCTTATTGTAGAAATCGTCGAAGAGGCTGACACCGGTCTCTCCCCATTGCTTCATCCTGGCCGTGAGCAAACAGGCCAGTTGCAGACGATGCTCCTTGTTGGCACCGCCGCAGAGGCTGCGAGCCAGAGTATCGGTCTTTAGGGAAATCTCTGAAACCTTATAGTTGTTCGTCCTGTTGTCGTCCTTCTGACCATAGACATCTACAATCTTATCCTGGCCTTGCATGGCATCGTAGAGGTCGGCCATGGCAGCGGCCATGCGCTCCTGCTCTGGCGAAAGGTTTTCGAGCAGTTTCAGATTGCTGTCCGAGAGGTTCAGCGGGTTGTTCACTGCGTTGAAGTTAAGCATGGGCTAATATAGATATCTGAGGTAGAGATAAATCAAAAGCAGGTGCAATGGATAGAAGATGTAGAAAAGGTATTTCGACACGTTGCCCTTGATGAATCCACGTTGTTGGTTGTACATGTTGATGGGGATGAAGGCGGCGCCGCCCATCCAATGGATGCCGCTTATCAGGCAAGTGCCCACGACGGCCTGCAAGATGCGGTTGTGGCGCAGCACATAGAGCATCAGGATGAAGCCGAAGCCAATGCAGCTAAAGTCGGCATTCAAGAAGATGGATGCGGCCAACAATGTCAAGAGCCACAAGGCCATGCGGCGCTTGTCGGCAGCATAGCGTTCCATGACGCATAGGCCCAGAAAGCCTAGGAATAGGGTGAAGATGACGTTCTGCCCCGAATGGTGCCACGTGCCCGTGTGGACCAGGTTCCAGGGCAGTTCCGACAACAGGGCGAACACCAGCAGGTTGCGCCCGTACTTGCGTCGGCTGCGGGTGTGCTGGAATCCCTCCACGATGAGAAAGGCAAAGATGGGGAATGACAGACGGCCGATGAGGCGCAACAGGAAGTAGGGCGTTATCGCCCTGCTGCCAATGGTGAAATACACTTGGAAGAAGGATTCATCGAGCCGCCAGATGAAATGCGCCAGATGGTCGATGAGCATGGAGACAATGGCAATCAGCTTGAGCCAACTGCCACTCAGCACCCGCCAGGAGCCAACATTGACTGGGTTGTCATTCATCTGTGGTGGGAAATTC
Source organism: Prevotella sp. (assembly GCA_017619275.1). Lineage (GTDB taxonomy): Bacteria > Bacteroidota > Bacteroidia > Bacteroidales > Bacteroidaceae > Prevotella. Next base: position 43,383 of record JAFZSR010000016.1, read on the forward strand.
CATGAGGTAGGCCTTGATGAATCCGTCAAGGTCGCCGTTCATCACGGCATCCACGTTGCGTGTCTCATAGTTGGTGCGGTGGTCTTTCACACGCTTGTCGTCGAAGACATAGCTGCGTATCTGGCTGCCCCATTCAATCTTCTTCTTACCAGCCTCAATCTTGGCTTGCGCTTCCAGGCGCTTCTTCATGGCGCGGTCGTAGAGCTGGCTCTTCAGCAGCTTCAGGGCACGCTCCTTGTTCTTGGGCTGGTCGCGGGTCTCGGTGTTCTCGATGAGAATCTCCTCCTGCTCGCCCGTGTCGGGGTCGGTATACCAATAGCGCAGGCGCACGCCGCTCTCCACCTTGTTCACGTTCTGTCCGCCGGCACCACTGCTGCGGAAGGTATCCCAACTGAGCTTGGCCGGGTCGACGTAGACCTCGATGGTGTCGTCGACGAGGGGGCTGACGAAGACGCTAGCGAACGAGGTCATGCGCTTGCCTTGGGCGTTGAAGGGGCTCACGCGCACCAGCCGGTGCACGCCGTTCTCGCTCTTCAGATAGCCGTAGGCATATTCGCCACCCTCTATTTGCATGGTGACGCTCTTGATGCCGGCGTCGTCGCCGTCGAGGATGTTGGCAATGGTCACCTTGTAGCCGTGTTGCTCGGCCCAGCGCATATACATGCGCATCAGCATCTGCGCCCAGTCCTGCGCCTCGGTGCCGCCGGCACCGCTGTTGATCTTCAGCACGCAGTCCATGGGGTCTTCCTTCTGGCGCAGCATGTTCATCAGCTCCAGCTGCTCAATCGCGGCGATGGCCTGGGCATAGTCGGCGTCCACCTCCTGCTCGGTCACCATCTCGTCTTTATAGAAGTCGAAGGCCAGCTGCAACTCGTCGGCTTTCAGGCGAACGTCCTGATAGCCGTCGATCCAGCGCTTGATGCCGCGCACTTTCTTCATTTGCTCCTCGGCGCGCTTGGGGTCGTCCCAGAAGTCGGGGGCCTGCGTGCGCATCTGTTCCTCTTCCAGCTCCATCTGCCGCTCATCAATCTTCAAATAACGGTGAAGTTTTTCGGCGCGGTCGAGCACATCTTTCAATTGTTCTTGCGTTATCATGGTGCAAAGGTACGAATAAGCGAGCGAAAAGCAAAAGAAATAAGTTACTTTTTTCTTTTGCTTTTCCGAGCGAAAGTACCTTCGACCAAAGTCAAAGGTACAAATAAGCGAGTGAAGGACAAAAGAAAAACGGGTTTTTGTTTGCGGTTTCATTTTTTTTGCCTAACTTTGTCACGCAATTTTACCATTATTCCCTAAAACAAAAAATCACTATTTTATGAAAGACCTGAAAATGTACATCAACGGCCAGTTCTGCGAGAGCAGCAGCGGCCAGTGGATTGATGTGTTGAACCCTTCGACCGAGGAAGTCATCTCACGCCAGCCCGAAGGAACAATTGAAGATGTGAACCGCGCCCTCGACGCAGCCCGCGCCGCCCAGAAGGCTTGGGCGAAGACGCCCGCCATCGAGCGCGCCGGCTATCTGCTGAAGATTGCCGCTGGCATCAAGGCTCGCGAGCAGGAGTTCACCGAGATCATCATGCGCGAGCAGGGCAAGACACGCACTTGGGCAAGCATCGAGGTGGGGGCTACCATCGCCTACTTCGAGTATATGGCCACCTTCGCCCGCCACATCGAGGGCGAGATCATTCCCAGCGACCGTCCCAACGAGACCATTCTGCTCACGAAGAAGCCCATCGGCGTCGTTGCCGGTATCCTGCCGTGGAACTTCCCGTTCTTCCTCATCGCCCGCAAGGCCGGTGCCGCCCTCATCGCTGGCTGTACCATCGTCATCAAGCCCTCGCAGCTCACACCCGAGAACTGCACCGAGTTTGCCAAGGTGGTGGCCGAGACGGGGTTGCCCGCTGGCGTCATCAATATCGTGACGGGTAAGGGCAGCGTCATCGGCAACGAGATGGCCGGAAGCCCGAAGATCGACATCGTGAGCGTCACGGGTAGCGTGGCCGCCGGCGAGAGCATCATGGCAGCCGCCTCGAAGAACATTACCAAGGTGAGCCTGGAGCTGGGTGGAAAGGCGCCCGCCATCGTGATGAAGGATGCCGACCTGGAGCGCGCCGCACAGTGGATTGTCGACAGCCGCATCGGCAACAACGGTCAGATTTGCAACAACGCCGAGCGCGTCTACGTGCAAAAGGAGGTGAAGGAAGCCTTCACGAAGATTTTGGTCGACAAGATGAAGGCCGTGAAGGTGGGCGACCCCTGCGCCGACGAGACCGTCGACATGGGCCCATTAGTGGAGGCTCGAGCCCTGGAGAGCGTGACGGAGAAGGTGAAGCACGCCATCGACCAGGGAGCAAAGCTACTCTGCGGTGGACACCGCGTGGGCGAGAAGGGTTATTTCTATGCCGCCACCGTGCTCGACGGCTGCCGTCAGGATATGGACATCATCCATGAGGAGACCTTCGGCCCCGTCATCCCGCTGATTGAGTTCGAGACGCTCGACGAGGTGATTGCAATGGCCAACGACTGCGAGTATGGCTTGGCCAGCAGTATCTTCACCAAGGACCTGAACGTGGCTGTGAAGGCTTGCCGCGAACTGGAGTTCGGCGAGACCTACATCAACCGCGAGCACTTCGAGGCCATCCAGGGCTTCCATGCCGGTATGAAGAAGAGCGGCATCGGAGGTGCCGACGGCAAGCACGGCGTGGATGAGTATCTGGTCACCCACGTCACCTATCTCGACACGTGGGAAGACATGTAAGAAATGAAAAGGTGAAAAGGAAATGCCCTTTTCACCTTTTTCTTTGTTAATAATTCTCGGCTTTCACTTGGAAGTAGCTCTGCGGATGGTCGCAGACGGGGCACACCTCGGGGGCTTTCTTGCCGATGACGATGTGGCCGCAGTTGGAGCATTGCCAGATGACGTCGCCGTCCTTTGAGAACACACGCTCCTTGAGCACGTTGTCGAGCAACTTGCGGTAGCGCTCCTCGTGGGCCTTCTCGATGGCGGCCACGCCCTCAAACTTCTCGGCAATCTCGTCGAAGCCCTCCTCGCGGGCCTCGCGGGCCATGCGAGCATACATGTCGGTCCACTCGAAGTTTTCGCCACCGGCAGCAGCCTCCAGGTTAGCGGCCGTGTCCTTGATGGCACCGCCTTCAAGCAGCTTGAACCACATCTTGGCGTGCTCCTTCTCGTTGGCTGCCGTCTCCTCGAAGATGGCGGCTATCTGTACATAGCCGTCTTTCTTGGCTTTCGAAGCCCAGTAGGTGTACTTGTTGCGGGCCATTGACTCTCCTGCAAATGCCTCTTGCAGATTCTTCTCGGTTTTTGTTCCTTTTAGTTCTTTCATAATTGTCATTGTTATTAGTGTTAAACCATATTGTAAAATAATCTATTCTTCTCTTAATCTCCTTTTGTCGTGCAGCTCGGCGGTGGCAGTGAAGAAGGCGTCGCCGCTGCTGTTTACGGCGGTCTCTACCGAGTCTTGCACCACGCCGATGATGAATCCCACGGCGACGGCTTGCATGGCCAAGTCGTTGCCGATGCCAAAGAGCGAGCACGCCATGGGCACCAGCAGCAGCGAGCCGCCAGCCACGCCCGAGGCACCACAAGCCCCCAGCGTGGAGATGATGCTGAGCACCACGGCGGTGGGTAGGCTCACACTGACGCCCACGGTGTTGGCCACCGCCAGCGACAGCACGGTGATGGTGACGGCGGCACCGTTCATGTTGATGGTGCAGCCCAGGGGGATGCTCACGCTGTAGAAGTCCTCGTCGAGGCCCAACCGCTTGCACAACGCCATGTTCACGGGGATGTTGGCTGCCGAGGAGCGGGTGAAGAAGGCGTTCAAGCCGCTCTCCTTCAGACACTGCCATAGCAGCGGATAGGGGTTGCGGCGTATGTAGAGATAGGCGATGAAGGGATTCACCACCAAGGCCACCAGGGCCATGCAACCCACGAGAAGGAGCAACAGACGCCCATAGTTGGTGAAAATCTCCAGTCCGCTTTCGGAGACCGACGAGAATACCAGACCCATGATGCCGAAAGGCGCGAACTGGATGACCCATCTGACGACGAGCGACACCACCTCGGCCAGGTCGCTCATCAAGCGGATGGTGGTCTCGCTGGCGCACAGCTTCATGGCCAGTCCCACGATGATAGCCCAGAAGAGGATGCCGATGTAGTTGGCCGAGCTCACAGAGTGGAGCGGATTGGACACGAGGTTGGTGAGTAGCGTGGTGAAGATGTCGCCTAGCGCACTGGGGGCCTCACCGGTAGCCATTTCGGAGAGTCGGATGGTGACAGGGAAGGAGAAGCTGGCCACCACCGCCACCAGGGCAGCGCAGAAAGTGGTGAGCAGATAGAGGGTGACGACGGTGCGAAAACGGCTGCCCAGCCCGCCGTGGGCACGGGCGATGCTGGCGCACACCAGCACGGCCACCAACACGGGGGCGATGGCCTTCAGCGCGCTGACAAACACCTTCCCCAGCAGGCCGATGATGCTCAGATGGGGCACGCACAGCCCCAGCACGGCACCGATCACCAGGCCGCAGAGTATGCGCAGCACCAAGCTAGTGCTGCTCCATCGCTTCAGTATCTGTGTGAGTGTTTTCATGTCTTTCCGTAGTTGTCAGAATTGTGTCTGCACCACCTCTTTCACTCCCTCTCCGCGCTTCATCAGCACGACGAAGGCATTGTTATGCTGCGAGTTGTTGCCGGGAGCGGCCACGGTGTAGTCGTGCACCACACAGCCGCTGCGGGTGGTGTGGGCGTAGTGGGCATTGTAAAAGCGGTGATAGTGGCCCGAGAAGTGCTGCACCTGGCCGTCAACCTTGCCCGCAGCCTTCGCCATGATGGCCGCGAGTGGGTTTTTCTTCAGGGTGTTGGCCTGATGAGCATCGTTATAGGGGATGCCGGCGGTGGCGGAACCATAGGCCGAAGGGTCGGAAGAGGGAATATAGAGGCCCTTGTCGTTTTGGTCGAGCCACCAGCGGTTGCAGTCGCTGCCAGCCAGCCAGGGGAAGTGCTGCATCCATACCGAGGGCTCGCTGGCGTGGCTCTCCACAAAGGCGTCGAGGGCGGCGATGACACCGTCGGGGGCGTAGTAGGTGGTGCTGCTGAAGAGGGTGGGGGCCTTGTACAGTTTCTGGAACCAGTAGGTGTGGGCGCAATAGAAGCGCACGCCTTTGAACTTGAAGGTGAACGGCATGGACTGGAAGCAGCTGCTCTTCGACGCGTCGGTCAGATAGTGTATGTCCTCGTCGAAGACGCCCGCACGGTTCCAGTGCTCGTTGTTGGCAGTGACGGCCTGCAGGGTCTTGGCATCGGCGTTGGCACCGCTGAGGGTCACCCCCTTGTCGGGGTGGTCGCCCGTCCAGTAGTCGGGACTCAGGTCGTGGTTGCCAGCGATGAAGATGAAGGGAATGCCGGCAGCCTTGGCCACCTCGGCTGTACAGTTAAGGAAGTTGGTGTGCGTGCCGTTGCTGCCATCGTCGCCCTTGTCGCGGTCGATGTCGCCCAAGCAGAAGATGATGCTCGTCTTCGGCACCAGGTCGGGCGCAGCCTTGAAGGTCACTTTCTTCGTGCCATCCTTGCCCATGGAGAGGATGCGCTGCATGATGGCCTTCATGTCGGCGGCGGAGGTGCCGTCGTGGCCGCTGCCCTGGTTGATGTGGCAGTCGGAGATGAACACGGCGCAGAACCAAGCGTCGTCTTTGGGGGACGATGCGGTTTGGGCAAACGTCGTCGCCGTCCAAAGCAACGCAAAAAGGGAAAAAAGCTTCCTGGTCATACGGCTCATCTGTTCAGTCCCCTCATTTTTTCATCAGACGGTTGATGGCTCGGTCGAGGCGCTCAGTAGGCTCTATGATGTTGTAGTCTTTCCAGAAGGTGGAGTCGCGGAAATAGTCAACCTTGTCGAAGAAGGCATCGCGCTGGTCGAAGGAGTCGCGCCCCTTGATGGGCACGGCATCGGGGCCGTCGGTGTGGCTGGTGACTACCATTTCGCAACAGGCGTAGAAGGAGGTGGCGAAAAGGCGGCGACGCCAGTCGCAGTTGAAGCGGAAGGTGGTGCGCACGTAGCTGATGCGGCTGACGCCTTGCTCCTGTCGATAGTCTACCAACAGTGACAGTTCCTTCGGGCGGAAACGCACGCCGGCAGGCTTTTTCACCAGCATCAGGTTGGTGGCCTTGTCGCGGTCGCTGACGTCGAGTGTCAGCTCGGCGCGTGTGAAGGCCAGCGTCTCACGGTCGATGTAGAGCCGCCCATGATAGAGGGCATAGGGCATGCTGCGTTGCGGATGGATGGCCACCACCAATTGCTCGCGGTCGGCGATGGTGGTGGGCGTTTCCATCGTCATGCTGTAGCAGTCTAAATCCTCTGGGTTCAGCAGGAAGTCGAGGTTCTTCACCAAGTCGAGTTGCACGGAAGCGACGGGGCCTCCCATCACCTTGATACTCAGCGTGTCGCCGCTGCGGGGACTCAGCAGTCGACGCCCCTTGCGGATGGCCACGCGGTCGCGGCCTACGCCCCTGCCGTAGGGCGACTTGTACATATCCACCACGCCCTCGGCCACCATAATGTGGTGCTGGCGTTTCATGGCTGTCTCGCGATAGAAACAGTGCAACAGTTCGGGCTGACGGCTGTAGTTTTCGGTGATTTTCTCGATGGCCTTGGCCACCAGCTCGCGTGGGTCGTAAGCAACCACGAGCACCTCGCTCAACTGTATGGTAGTGGGCTGCAGCCTTACGCGCAACTGCTCCTTCGACGTGTTGCCGATGGCGATGCGCTGTGAGCGATAGCCCACATGGGTCACGGTGATGTAGTCGGGGGTCGAGTCGGTCTTCAGCACGAAGTAGCCGTCGTCGTTGGTCACCACGCTGTGCCCGGCCCCGCTGACGCTGGCCCCTGCCACGGCCTGTCCCGTGGTCTGGTTCACCACGGTGCCGCCCACCTCGCTTCGCTGCTGCGCCATCATCAGGGTGGCCACAAGCAGCAGGATGCAAATAAACGTCGTCCTCCTCATATCGTTCAAAGATATTACCACTCAATGGGCGTCAGCCCGTTTTGCGCAAGATATTGGTTACAGCGAGAGAACTGGTGTTGGCCGAACCATCCACCCCGATTGGCCGACAGTGGCGAGGGGTGAACGCTTTGCAGCACCAGGTTTCGGTCTTTCGGAATCATCCAAGCCTTGCTCTGGGCGTATCTGCCCCACAGCATGTACACCACATGCTGTCGGCTTCGGGCCAGTGCGGCGATGGCGGCATCGGTAAACTCGTGCCATCCCAGCATGGCGTGGCTGTTGGCCTGGTGTGCCCTCACGGTGAGCGTGGCATTGAGCAGTAGCACGCCCTGTCGCGCCCATCGCTCCAGATTGCCCGTAGGGGGCGGGGGCGTGCCCAGGTCCATCTCTATCTCCTTGAAGATGTTGATGAGCGATGGCGGCATTTCTACGCCATCCTGTACCGAGAAGCTCAGCCCGTGGGCCTGGCCCGGCTCATGATAGGGGTCCTGGCCGATGATTACCACCTTCACCGCCTCGAAGGGGCACAGGTTGAAAGCGTTGAAGATTTGCCGTCCCGGCGGATAGCAGGGCCCAGCGGTATATTCCTGTCTCACGCGGTCGGCGAGCTGTGCAAAGTAGGGTTTCTCGAACTCACCTTGCAGTTGCACCTTCCACGATGGCTCTATCTGTACGTTCATGGCTATGGATTGGCTGTTTTTGTGGATTTTATTATTCTACCTGCAAAAATACGAAATAGCTACCAAACTGCAAAACAAATTAAGGAAAAAAACATTTTTACCGCCGAGAATGTTGCGCAGAGAAAGACTTGTCTTTTTGTTTGTTTAAACCGCGACGTGGTCTATATAAACCATGACGCAGTTTTTATAGACTACGACGTAGTTTATAAAAACTACGACGTGAGCTGAAGAATGTCTGAGTGTCCGAAGCATAAGTATTGGTACAGACAGTTTTTCCCTGGACGCCAATAATTCTTGTTTAAAGCTTGAAACATTCTTTCATTAGCGTTTGTTCAGACCCCCATCCCCCTTGCTCGGCGTGCCGCTTGCTACCGCAGGGACGTAAGAACTTAGGGGGCTTATCCAACTTTTTTCTCCATTCCTTTGCTGTTCGCTCGTTTTTTTTGTATTTTTGCAAGCGCAAAAGCAAAATACGCTTTTGCTGGAAGATTTTAGATGGATTCAAACAATAGCATCCCGCAGGAGTTTAACTCCTTTTATTTAAAAGATGTGTCCTTCGCCCACCTGATGACGAAGCGCATTTTCAACGTGCTGATAGTGGCCAACCCCTACGATGCCTTCATGCTCGAGGACGACGGCCGAGTGGATGAAAAGATTTTCGACGAGTATACCGAGCTGGGCATGCGTTATCCGCCCTCGTTCACCCAGGTGTCGACCACCGAGGAGGCCCAGCACGTGCTGGAGGCTACCGACATCGACTTGGTGATCTGTATGCCTGGCAACGCCGACAACGATGCCTTTGCCGTGGCGCGCGAGGTGAAGGCCATGAAGCACGATGTGCCCTGCGTGGTGCTCACGCCCTTCAGCCATGGCATCACCCGCCGCATGCAGGACGAGGACATGTCCATCTTCGACTATATCTTCTGCTGGCTGGGCAACACCAACCTCATCCTCAGCATCATCAAGCTCATCGAGGACCGTATGAACCTGGACCACGACATTGAGGAGGCTGGCGTGCAGATGATTATGCTGGTGGAGGACAACATCCGCTTCTACTCCTCGGTGCTGCCGAACCTATACAATTATATATTGCAACAGTCGAAGAATTTCTCGACCGAGGCCCTGAACCCACATGCCGCCGCTCAGCGCAAGCGTGGCCGCCCCAAGGTGGTGTTGGCCACCAACTATGAGGAGGCTTGGACGCTGTGGCAGAAATACAAGGACAACACGCTGGGCATCATTAGCGACACCCGCTTCCCCATGCAAGCCCCCGTGGGCCGACTGAGCCAAGTGGAGGAAGGCGACGCCGAGGCTGGCCTGAAGCTGCTGAAGGCCATCAGACATGAAGACGAGTACGTGCCGCTCATCATGGAAAGCTCGGAGGTGAAGAACCGCGAGAAAGCCGAGGCCGAGGGCTTCCACTTCGTAGACAAGAACTCGAAGAAGATGAACGTGGACTTGCGCCATCTGCTGGAGGAACACATGGGCTTTGGCGACTTCATCTTCCGCGACCCCGTGACAAAGGAGGAGGTGATGCGCATCAAGACGCTGAAGGAGCTGCAAGACAACATCTTCAAGATTCCGCAGGATTCCCTTGTGCGCCACATCCGCCGCAACCACATGAGCCGCTGGCTCACGGCCCGCGCCATCTTCCCCGTGAGCCAGTTCCTCAAGCACGTCACCTGGCATAAGCTGCAAGACGTGGACGCCCACCGCCAAATCATCTTCGACGCCATTGTGCAGTATCGTCACATGAAGAACATCGGCGTGGTGGCCGTCTTCGACCGTCTGAAGTTCGACCGCTATGCCCATTTCGCCCGCATCGGCGAGGGCTCGTTGGGCGGCAAGGGCCGTGGCTTGGCCTTCCTCGATACCATCCTTAAGCGCCATCCCGAGCTGAACAAATTTCCAAATGCCACGGTACAGATTCCAAAGACGGTCGTGCTGTGTACCGATTTCTTCGACCGCTTCATGGACGACAACAACCTATGGGGTATTGCCCTCAGTGACGCCCCCGACGAGGAGATCCTGCGCCATTTCCTGAAGGCACAGCTGCCCGACGACCTCATCGCCGACTTCTTCACGTTCTTCGAGGCCATCAAGAGTCCTATCGCCATACGCAGCTCTTCGCTTCTGGAGGACAGCCATTACCAACCCTTCGCCGGCATCTATGCCACCTATATGATTCCTTGGCTCGATGATAAGTATGAGATGCTGCGCCAGTTGGCCTGCGCCATCAAGGCAGTCTACGCCAGCGTGTATTACAAGGATTCGAAGGCCTATATGACCGCCACGCAGAACGTCATCGACCAGGAGAAGATGGCCGTCATCCTACAGGAGGTGGCTGGTCAGCACTATGGCGACTATTATTACCCCACGTTCAGTGGCGTGCTGCGCTCGCTGAACTACTATCCTATCGGCGATGAGACCGCCGAGGAGGGCATCGCCTCGTTGGCGCTGGGTCTGGGTAAGTATATTGTCGACGGTGGCCAGACGCTCCGAGTCAGCCCCTATCACCCCAACCAGGTGCTGCAGATGAGCGAGCTGGAAACGGCGCTGACGCAGACGCAGACCAGGTTCTATGCGTTGGAGACACAAAGGACTGTCCCCTACGGACCGCCCCCCAGCGGACCCTCCCCCCTGCCCCTCCCTGGAGGGAGGGGAGTGGTTAGTTCTGCTGCCTCTTCAAATGGTCAGTCTATATACTCCCCTCCCTACAAGGGAGGGGCAGGGGGAGGGTCCGCTGGGGGTGTTGGGTCCGCTGGGGGTGTTGGGTCCGCTGGGTCTGTTGGGTCCGCTTCTTCTGCCTGGTCCACCGACGACGGCTTCAACATCAAGAACCTACGCGTGAAACAGGCCGACAAGGACGGCTCCTTGCGATACATCGCTTCCACCTACGACCCCGTAGACGGCGTGATACGCGACGGCATCTACGAGGGTGGCCGCAAGGTCATCAGCTTTGCCGGCGTGTTGCAGCACAATATTTTCCCCTTGCCAGAGTTGCTGCAGCTGAGCCAGAAGTTGGGCGCCGAGGAGATGCGCCGCCCCGTGGAGATTGAGTTCGCATGCAATCTTGAGCCTGCCAGTGGGGGAGGGGTGCAGGGTTCTTTCTACCTCCTCCAGATTCGCCCCATCGTCGACTCAAAGCAAGTGCTCGACGAAGACCTGAAGCAAATCCCCGACGAGCAGTGTCTGTTGCGCAGCCACAACTCGCTGGGCCACGGCATCTCCGAGGATGTGGTCGATGTGGTCTATGTAAAAACCGACGATAACTTCACCGCAGCCAACAACCCGCAGATAGCCGTGGAGATAGAGCAGTTCAACCGCCATTTCCTGAACGAGGGCACCAACTATATCCTCATTGGTCCAGGCCGATGGGGCAGCAGCGACCCCTGGCTGGGCATACCCGTGAAGTGGCCCCATATCTCGGCCTCGCGCGTCATTGTGGAGTCGAGCCTGAAGAACTACCATGTAGACCCCTCGCAGGGCACCCATTTCTTCCAAAACCTGACCAGCTTCGGGGTGGGCTATTTCACCGTGAATGCCCATACTGGCGACGGCGTCTTCCAGAAGGATGTGCTCGATGCCATGCCAGCCGTGGAGGAAACGGAGCATGTGCGCCATGTGCGCTTCGCCGCCCCGCTGAAGGTGATGATGGACGGCAAGAAGCAGGAAGGTGTGGTGCTGCTGCCCCCCGAATAAGTCGCTCAAAAAAATTTTTTCGCCCAGCCTTAAACCTTTCTTTTTACTTCGCGTCATAATAACAGAAAACAGGATAACAAACAACAAAATAATAATAACTGGTAGGGCGCCTGAGCAGTTCAGGATAACAACAGGATAACACAACGCGAAGGCCCCGAGTAAAAAAGAAAGGAACTGAAAAATGAAAAAGATGGTTTTAACAGTGGTAGCAGCAATGGTGATGACTATTGGCTATGCCAAGACCGAAAAGACACAGGCTGTGCAAAACAACAACCGTTACGAGCTGACCTTCGACATGCGCCGTCTGGCTGTGAAGCTGGGACTGACGTTCGACCAGATGGAAGCCGTGGAGACCATCCACAACATCTACAACGACGAAGTGGCCGAGGCTGCCAACGCCCGCAGGTTTGAGCGCGGAGCATTGCTTCACGAGGCCTTGATGAAGGATGTGCGCAGCATGCGCCACGTGCTCGACGAAAAGCAGTACGACACCTATATGATGCTGCTGGGAACAACGCTTCACAACAAACATCTTCATTAAGAAAACACACCACGTGCCTGGGGTGGCCAAAAGCTCCCAAGCAAGAAAGAGCGGAACGAACAACGTGTTCATTCCGCTCTTTTTGCGTGTTGAGGCGTTTGTTTCCTTTAACGACCGTTTGGCGATTAGCGCAGGGCGAAGTAGCGGTCGCCCAGCACAGCCTCGCGCACCTGCTGCAGGCCGGCCTCGTCGTTGCCCACGGTAAGCGTCTGCCCATCCTGCAGGGTGGCTTGGATAGTGCCGTCGGCATTGAAGCGAAAAATCTCCTTCGTGACGCCGTTCTGCGACATCGACCAAGAGTCGTTGGTCACGTCGTGGATGAAACGGGTCACCTCGCCCGTAGGCGACTTCACCTCGTAGCCATCCTTCAGCGTCTTCACGGCATAGTAGCGGCCGTCCTGTCCCACCACGATGCGCGTGCCAGCATCGGCCACGGGGTTGTCGCCTGTCCAGAACTCGATGGTGTTCAGCACCAAGGCATCAACGAACAGGCAGATGCCACCCACGATGGGCTGCAGGATGAAGCCCACGATTCCATTCACATACTTGTTGCCCGTCATACTGCACTGCCACTTCTCATACTTGTTGAACAGGGAAAACGAGCCGATGCATGAACTGCACAGCAGGGTGGCGGCCATCAGAATGGCGCACACCTTGAAACTTTTTTTCTTCATAAGTCTAATTGTTTTATAGGTGAAACGATTGTTATTTTACTCTCCATACGTTGAGCACGATGCCATTGAAACCCTGATCGAAGCTTGGTGAACAGAGGAAGAGGGAGTTGTTGAGCCACGCGTATTTGCTGTCGGCGGGAGCCTCGAACTGCGGGGCACAGCGGAAGTAGAACTGCGGGCGACCCTGCTCGTCCTGTCCGTTGGCGATGATGCCACGGTTGCGGATGTGGATATTCACACCGTCGTCGGTGCGGATGCTGTAGATGGCCTCTATCTCAGTGCGCCCTTGGGCGTTGGCCAGCTGGTAGTCGGCACCACCGTTAAGGACGATGCCCTTCAGGCGTGGCCCTTCGAAGGTGCCTCCCGTGATGGGAATCACGGTGCGGCGCCCATGCTGGGTCTCACCGCAGTTATAGGTCTCGCCCAGCGTCACTTTCAATTGCAGGGCAAACTCCAAATCGGGTCCTTTTGGGGCCTGAGCCTCTTGTGCCTTGGCACCGAGGGTCAGCATCGCCATGAAGGCGACAAGAAGAAATGCTTTTCTCATGTGTAATAGATGTTTTATGACTTTGCAAAGGTACGAATTAGCGAGCGAAAAAAGAAAGAAAAATGATTTTTTCTTTCTTTTTTCCGAGCGAAAGTACTTTCGGCACAGCCAGAGGTACGAATTAGCGAGCGAAAAGCAATATACTTCTATACATTTTTTTCGTTGCTAAAAAAACTAAATCTAAAAAGCAATCCACCAGTTAGGCGCAACAGCCCACACAGATTCGTGGAAGAACCGAAAAAAGTGGGTGATAGTTTCTTGGTTTTGAAACTATTTTCTTATTTTTGCACAGAAAAAAGAAAAGACGATGAGGAAAACGATAATCTTGTTGATGATATTGTTGGCCAACGTGACGCTGGGCCAGCGACGGCTGACCATGCCCAGCTTCTTGCAGCAGGGTGACCGCGTGGCTGTGTTGTCGCCGTCGAGCACGCCCGAAGCAAAGATGGTGGCGGCGGGCTGTGAGGTGCTGCGACAGTGGGGGTATGAGCCGGTGGTGGCACCGCATGCGCTGAGCGACGACGGACACGGCTTTGCGGGAACGGCCGACGAGCGCGCCGCCGACCTGCGCTGGGCCTTGGCCGACACGACCATCAAGGCCATCATGTGCAGCCGTGGCGGCGACGGTGCCGTGCAGGTGCTGATGCGCACACCCTTGGAAGAGCTGGCCAGCCATCCCAAGTGGATCATCGGCTTCAGCGATGTCACCGCCCTGCACAGCGCGATGGTGAGCGCGGGCGTGATGAGCATCCATGGATCTATGTGCCATGCCATTTCGGCGCAGGGCGGAACTGACTCGGTGAGCGTGATGCTGCGCCAGCTATTGCAAGGGCAGTTGCCCACCTACAAGGTGGCCCACCACGAGCTGGACCAGCAGGGAGAGGCCGAGGGCATCCTGGTGGGCGGCAACTTCTCGGTGATGTGCGGACTGGCGGGCAGCGACTATGACTTCCTGCGCGACGCTGACGACCTGATTTTGTTTATTGAAGACACGGATGAGGAGATGACGAAGGTGGACCGCATGCTGCACCTGCTGGAGATTCGTGGCGTACTGCAACGCCTGAAGGGCGTCATCGTGGGGCACTTCAGTAAGTACAAGCATCCTGAGAATGGTTTTGCCGACATGCGGGAGATGCTGCATCATTACTTGCAGCACTATGCCATCCCCGTCTGCTATGCCTTCCCCGTGGGGCACCAGCGCCCTAACTACCCTCTCATCGAGGGTTGCCGCGTGCGGCTCGCCGTGGCTGCCGATGGCACTCGCCTGGCGTTTGTTCCATAAAGCGGGCGGTAGGAAACGCCAACTTGTTTTAGAAACGAATGATCCTAATTGGTCATAATTTTGCTCACGAATTTTATTTGAACCCAAAACAATCGTTAAGACCAATTTGGGATAAACGACGCGCAGCCACTCCCCTCCCTTCAACTATTCTTTATACACATCTCAGCAAATGGAAACGCAGCAAAAGCCCGAAGGGCTGAAGAGACCACAGGCAGGGGTGCAACCCCTGCAAAATCGGATGGCAACATTAGCTCCGACGGGGCGACAGAATGTTCTGCCACCCCTTCGGGGTTTGGTTATACCCCACCAATTTGCAGGGGCTTCACCCCTGCCTGTGCTCTTAACACCCCTTCGGGGTTGTCCATCGAAGATGTGTATAAAGAATAGTCCCTTCAAGGGGAGGGGTTTGGGGTGGGATCTCTAAATGTCTGCGAATGAAGAGTATACAGACCCCACCCCTGCCCCTCCCCTTGAAGGGAGGGGAGTGGCTGCGCCTTGTTTTTTGGGCGTGTTCTCTAAATATAAAAACGCCCCTCCCCTTGATGGGAGGGGAGTGGCTGCGCCTTGTTTTGGGGCGTGTTCTTATATTACAAAAATGCCCCTCCCCTTGAAGAGGGAGGGGAAGGGCTGGGCATCGTTTTTGTAAGATAGAATACTACAAGAACGATGGGAAATTCTTTGAAAAACTATTTGAACGGTAGGTACCAGTTCTTCTCGTCGAGCAGCGACACGGCGGGCTTCTTATAGGCCAGCTTGTTAGCCAGCCATTGGCTGCCATAGTTGGCTCCATAGAGCTGGGCGTCGTTCTTGTGGCGTGCCAGTCGGGTGAGGTCGCCAAAGCGGTTGCCCTCGAAGGCCAGTTCGAGCGCCATCTCGTCGCACAGGATGTCTTCCATGGCATTGATGGTGTCGGCGGCCGTGCCTGTGGGTGTCACGCCCAAGCGCTTCAGCTCGTCGAGCTTCTTGCCCACAACGGTGTGGAATTGGTAGGGTGAGTATTTGCCTCGAGTGTATCCGCATCCACGGCTATGTATGCCGTAGTTCTCCTCGAAGAGAGCCATGTTCTCCTGGCTGAGGAAGGGCACCTCGTTGGTGAGCAGAGCATAGGAATTGCGGGTGATGTAGCGCCCAGCTTCGATGTCGGTGCTATCGCCTACCTGCAAGTAGTCTGTGATGTCGACATTGATACCATCTTTCAGGATGGCAAAGGCAATGTCGGGATGCCCCATGCGGTTGACGGCTTCGGCCAGTCGCAGATAGACAGTGGCGGTGCGGTAGATGGGGATGTTGGCACTCCGGAACTTGCGCATGACATAGAAGAGCGAGTCGTCCTTGCTCACTTGCAGGAATGTTTGGTGGCGGCGCAGGTCGCCCAGGTCTGCCACGCTGACTGTGGTGCTTGCTCCAATGGGTTCGTTGGGCAGATAGTAGTAGGCCTGTGAATCGCTGAGGGCGACGTAGGCTTGCGATGCATCGATCTGTCGCTCAATGAGGTATCGCTTCGTGCTGGTGGCTCCTCCGCCGGTGGTGCTATAGAAGTCGTAGCCGAAATAGCGTGGCAACTCGGTGACGCATCCGCGCAGCTGGTTGGCAGCCATGGGAACGAGTGAGATGAGGTCGTAGGTGGAGGCTTCGTTGAAGATGGCATCCCACTGGAATCCGGCTGTGGTGATGTACATGCTGGCGGGCATCTTGTCGCGCATGAGCGTCATGATGTTGTCCGACGTGGGGTCGATGTAGGCATCGTCGAGAATCATTTCGTTGTCGCGCAGATAGCGGAAATAGCTCTTGGCAGCCTTGTCATACTGGTTGGTCTCGAGATAGAGGTCGCCCATCACAAGGTCGATGGGCAGCATGGCAAACTTCGACCTTACCCTTTTCTCGACGGGGTTGTCGGAAGAACTGCTGCTGCTGAGCACGCCAGCCGTCATCTCGCCATAATCGGGCACTTGTGTGCCACTGAACTTGATGAGTTCGGGCATGAGCGCATCGCAAACGCCTTGCAGGTCCATGGAGTTGAGCTTGCTGTTGGCATCGCCGATGCTGGTGAGTGGGTCGGTGTAGAAGGGCACCGAGCCATAGGTCTTGCAAAGCTGCATGTAGGTCCATGCCCTGACGGCGAGTGCCTCGGCATATTCGGGCAGGGTCACTTGGCGGCTGCCAGTGCGCAGCGAGGTGTCGCGGTGGGCGATGTAGTAGTTGCAGTTGTTGATGATGCGGTAGTAGAGGTAGGCCGAGTCGTACTTGTTGGTGACATCGGCAGTGAAATCGGCCAGACGTCGCAAGTCGGTCTCGGTGTATTGGTTGGTCTGCACCAGGTCGCCTCGCATCTCGCCAGTCATCACATATTGGTCGGCCACCTGCTGCAATCCCTTCAGAATGCCGAGGGTGTAGAACATGGAGTCGGTCTTCTGGTCGAGGGCGGGGTCGAATATTTGTCGGTCGCTGTCGGTTTCGAATAGGTCTTGGCAGCCGGTCATTGCTGTGGCAATACCACAGCACACGAGCCCGATGGCAAGGTGTTTTTTGATATTTAGGGTAATCATAATTTTGAATTATTAATTACTAATTGTTTATAGGTTGATCTTCATGCCCAGCGTGAAGGTGCGGCCCAGTGCCACGTTTCCGGCGTCGATGCCTTGGTAGAGCACGGCGTTGGCGACGCTGGCTTCGGGGTCGTTGCCAAGATAGTGTGTGAGGGTGAAGAGGTTGTTGGCCTCGGCCCAGATGCTGAGTCCCTGCAGCCACGTGAGGTTGACGGGCACCTTGTAGGTGAGGTTGACGGTCTTCAGACGCAGGTAAGAGCCGTCCTCAATCCATCGGTCGCTGAAACGGGCATTACCCATGGGATCGTTGTAGCTGACGCGTGGAATGTTGGTGCGCTGTCCTTCGCTGCGCCAGCGGTTGTCCATGGCCGTGGTTTGGTTGTAGAAGTTGAACCCGCCTTCGATGATGCTGCGCTGGTAGTTGTAGATGTCGTTGCCCAGCGAGTAGTTGAAGCTGAGATGGAGCGAGAGGTTCTTCCACGTGAGGGTGGCGAAGATGTTGCCGTAGATGTCGGGGTTGGGGTTGCCGATGATGGTCTTGTCGGCCTCGCCAATTTCGCCGTCACCGTTTAGGTCGGCAAAGTGCATGTCGCCAGCGCGGAAGTCCTGATGTGCCCCCGTGGCATCGGTGAGGTAGAGGTAACTGCCGTTGCCAGCAGCCTTGGCCTCTGCATCGTTGGCGAAGACACCCTTGGTCTTGTAACCGTAGAACATGCCCACGGGCTGCCCTACGATGGTGGCGATGTTGTCGGTGCCATAGACGCTGGAGGTGAATCCCTTGCCGTCTTTCTTTCCTCCTACGTAGATCATGTCGTCGTTTGGCAGCGTCTTCACCTTATTCACATAGTGGCCCACGCTGGTTCCCACCTCGAAGCTGACATCGCGCCCCACGATGGGTTTGGCGGTGATGGTGGCCTCGAAGCCCGTGTTCTCGAGCGAGCCGCCGTTGCTCCAATAGCTGTTGATGCCGGCTACGGGATTGTCGAACGTCTTGAGCGTGAGTAGATTGCTGGTGTGGTGGAGGTAGTAGTCGAAGTCCACGCCCAGTCGGTTGTTGAGCAAGTATGCCTTGAAGCCAAGGTTCAGCTTGTTGGTTTGCTCCCAGGATATTTCCTCATTGCCGATATTGTCGAGCACGGCAGCGGTTGACTTGTCGAGATACTTGGTGACGCCAAACGAGGTGCGGGCAGCGTAATTTGAGATGTCGTCGTTGCCGCTGATGTCGTAGCCGGCCTTCAGCAATAAGTAGTTGACGCCTTTGCCCTTGGGGAACCACGTCTCGTTGCTCATGGCCCATCCCAACTGCAGGCTGGGGAACAGTCCCCAACGCACGCCGGCAATCTTGAGGCCGTTGGCCTCCTTACCGAAGCGGCTGCTGCTTTCCATGGCGAACGACAGTTGGGCATAGTAGCGGTTGCCGTAACTGTAGTCGGCATTGGCATACCATGTAATGCTGCGCCAAGCATCGTTGATACCGGTAGCATCGATGAAGTCCATGTTGGTGGAGATGTTGGGCGTCTTGTCGTTACCTGCCGATGCGTATTGGCCTTCAGGCTGGTTGTTGTCGAAGGCAAACGAAGTGTAGCGCATGCCGGCATAGACATCAAAGAAATGCTGTTTTAGTCGGTGGTTCCACTCCAGACGGGTGTCGCTGATGACGCTGGTCTCTTTGGAGAACATTGACATGGCCATGTTCTGCACGCGTCCGATGCCCTCGATGAGGAAGGTGGGCATGCCGCCCTTGGGGCGATAGTAGCGCTGCGACACACGGTCGAGGGTATAGCTGAACGTCTCGGTGAGCGACAGCGAGGGCGAGAACTCGTAGCGCGGAGCAATCACCGTGTTGAAGTGGGTGGTCTCTACACGGTTCTTGTTGATGGCGTTACCGTTGGCCAAGAGGGCCGTGGGATTACCCAAGGTGAGGTCTTCGTCGAGGACGGTGAGGTAGTCGTCGGCCTCGGAAAGCGTCGTCGACAGCTTGCGCGTCACATTATTAAATGTATAAGGATTGAGGAATGGCGACTTCACCAGCGCAAGGAATGTGGGCGACGAGATGGTTCCAGAGGTGAGGCTCTCGGGTGCTCCGTTGTCGAACACGTTGCGGTTGATCTTTGCGTAGGACATGTCGAATCGCGTGGTGAGGCGATTGATGACGTTGATGTCGGTGTTGAAGCGCACATTCAGGCGGTTGAAGCCATTGTCGCGGGCAGTGCTTTGTCCATCGGTGTAGCCCAGCGAAAGGTTGTACATACCCACGTCGTCGCCACCCTGCACGTTGATGTTGTAGTTCTGGTTCAGGGCGGTGTGATAGACCTCGTCTTTCCAGTCGGTGGAATTGTGGTACTTGGCATAGTAGAACTTCGAGGGGTCGTCGATGAGGAACTTGAACGTCAGCGGGTCGGTGTAATTCGAGATTTCGGGATAGGTACCCAGCATCTCGGTGGCATAGAGCCGGTATTGACCAGCGTCCATCATCTCAGGCGTGCGGGGAACCAAGTTCACGCCAATGCCTACGTTGGCATCGATGCGTGTGGCCATGCTATGGCCGCGCTTGGTCTTGATGAGGATGACACCATTGCCGCCCTTGGCACCATAGAGGGCCGTTGCGTTTTTGAGCACCGTCACATTCTCCACATCCTCGGGGTTCAGATTGAGCAGCAGGTTGGTGTAGTCGCCATAATGGAGCGAGGAACGTGTCTGCTGCATGTCCTGCAACACACCGTCGATGACGATGAGCGGCTGGGCATTGGCCGTGAGCGAGTTGAGTCCACGGATGAACATCGCAGCGCCGTAGCCAGGACCGCCGGAACGTGTGACGGAACGAACATCGGCACCCAAGAGGTTTTCAATGTCGGTCTCGACCGTCTGCGTCGTAGTGTTCTTGATATCGGCAACCACTGAGGCATCGACGCGCGTGGTCTTGTCGTACATGGGGTTGAACTTGTCGCTAATCATCTCCACGCGGACGAGGTCGCCCTTCTTGCCTAAGCCCACTTGCAGGCTGAGGAATTCGGGCGCATGGACGTAGAGTGCCGAGGTGAAAGTTGGAACCTTGATGGTGAACGTGCCATCGTCATCGGTCATGGCGGTGTAGTTGCCGTCGCCGAGGGCTTGAACCATGATACCCGCAAGCGGCTGCTTGGTAGCGGCGTCAATACAAACGCCCTGCACTTCCATAGTGGGGTAGGAGGGTAGTTTGGCCACCTTCTTCCTGATGAGGGATTGAGCTGCCACGCCGCTGTCGTCGTCTTCCTGTGCGATGGCGGGAAGAGTAATTAAAAAATTAAAAAACGATAATATGAAAAAATACTTCAGTCGCATAATTCTTAAATGTTTGAATTCTTTAATCTTTTAATTATTATACAGACCCTTATCGTACTTATAGTCGGGACGCTCTTTCAAGAAGAGATCGAGCTCCTTTGGTCGAAGGATGATGCAGTCGATACGCAGGTTGCGGTCGTAGAGGGCACGTTCTTTGTTGGTGATGCTGCTGTTGATGCGCAGATAGGGGTAATAATTACCCGTGCCAATGTAGGCCATGGGGAAGGTGTAGTCGCCCAGATAAATGGTGTCGACCTTAGTGGTGTCGCTCTCGAAGGTCTGCAACACGGTCCAGTCGCTTACTTTGTCTTGGTTCTTACCATTGTCGCCCACGGCTCCCATCGTTACCTTGAAGCGGTTGGGCTTCAACTCGACATTGCTTCTCACAATGTTTGCAGGCACCAAGACGATGTAGATGCTATAGGTGGTGGAACGTACATTAGGAAGATAATAAACCACTCCGGGGTTGGTGCTCTGGCTGATGGGCGTCACCTCAAGATAGGTGTCGTTCGACAGCTTACCGATGACTTCGGGGTTTTGCGTTCCCGGTACCACGTAGATGTGCTCCAAGGGTTCTGCTGCGCTGACAGAGCTTGATAGCATCTGGGCGTTCTCGCCCTCAATGACTATTTCGGGGTTCCACGTCGTCCAAGGACGCATGCGCAGGCTGTCGGTGACCCAGGCGGCACCATTGCTGCTGTCCAATCGCTTTGCATTTTCGAAGAGCAGGGCGGCATCCTCGGAATACACCTTGGTGCGCGACGTGCTGCAGAGCGAGTCGGCGTGCAGGGTTTCGCCTGTTTGCAGGTTGTTGAGTTTGCGGTTGTCGCAGACGTTGTTGTTGTAGAAGAGGTCTGTCAACAGCATCTTGCTCACCACAGAGTCTCTGAGATAGTCGACGTCCTTGATGGTGACAGTGGTTTTCTTCTGCTCTGTAGCCGACGTGTTCTCCATGAACTCGAAAGTGGGCAGATATTTGTAGTACTTGATAATCTTCTCGCGTGCGTCGTGCCAAGCCTTGTTGGTGGGAACAATCATGGTGTAGTTGCTGTCCTCGCGGTTGATATAGGCTTGGAAACGGGCGAAGAGATCGTTGTGCTCATCGAACACGGAGTCCAGATAGGTGATCTTACCATCTTCCATGGGACCTACAATGCTCCTGTCTTCGTCGAGCTTCTTCACATCGTAGCTATGGAAGAAATCGGAGATGGAGTCGAGTGGATAGTCTTTGCTGCTGAGCAACTCAAAGATGTTGGCCATGAAAGGAATCTTTCCGCCAATTTGATGAATCACACCATTACGGCTGGCCATGTTGGGGCTTACGACGTTGATGCCTTGGATGGAGTAGTCGCCGTTGCCTTTGAAGAACATCAGCTTTTCGTTCAGGGTGAAAATGCGCTCGTCGACCTTGCCAGAAATGGGGTAGTTGTTGCGTGCGATGTGGTTTTGCACAAATTCTCTCTCCAAAAGATCTTTGCTGTAGGTGTTCAAGACGTCATAGTCGAATGTGCCGTCGGCAGGAGCCCACACGGTGTAGGTCTGTGTGGCGTTGAGCACATCGTCGTATCCTGCCTTTCTCAGCAACGAGGCAAACTGCGTCAGATTCTTGTTGGTTTGGATGTTCTCCCACAAGGTGGTCTGCTGCGAGTTTAGGATGGAGCTGTCGGCCTCGTAGTGGTCGTTCCAGTCGGAGCAGCCAGTCAGCGTCAAGGCGGTGAGGGCTGCGGCAATGCCGCAGCACACAGAACCCTTCCGCAATATACGATTGTTATTGAAACGCTTCATAATTGTCTTTTTCATTTTTCATTATTATTTAGGCCGTAGGCCGACTTAGTACATATCCTCTGCGTAGCGTGTGTTGTTGTACACATTCTCGGGGCAGAACTCGATGTAGTCCAGGTGGAACTGGTGATGGTCGGCGTCAAGCACGCTCTTGAAGCGCAGCCAGTACTCGCCCTGTTTGAATTCCTGACGTGCGATGATGCGGCGCAAGTCCTTGGGGTTGTTGCGGGCATAGTTGCCAGAGTTGATGCCTACCGTGTAGTAGAGCGGACCGCGCATATAGCCCAAGTTGCGCATGTTGGCATCGCTCTCGATACCCTTGTCGTCGAGCTTTGTCCAATCGCACCAGCCGGTGATGACGTCGGGGTCGAGGTTGGAGTTGTTGTCGGGCACATGACGCATGTCGAGCGGGATGTCGAGGGCTTTCATCGTCTTGAGGTCGGATGAGGTTCCCAAATAGAACTGGAGCATACCGCGCTGCTCATTGCCCTCGGCGGTATAGCCGATGCGCAGCTCGTAGGTGCCTTCGGGCACTGGCGGCAATCGCATGGCGAAGTCGTAGTGGCCCTTGCAGTTGAACTCGTCGCCCTGATAGTTGCTCCATCCACTGCTCTGTCCGGGCAGGTAATAGAGGCGGGTGTCGTCGCCGTTGTAGATGACGATGTACTTCAGGAATCCCGGCGGCATGCGAATGTAGCTTCCGCTGAGGTCGCCGTCGGTACCCGTCTTTCCGCCGTTGAGAGCGTTCACCTCGCTGTCGGTGATGCGGCGGAAAGAGTTCGACATCATCTCGCCCAGGAAGGCGGTGTCGTCGAAACGGAGTCGCTCGTTAAGGGCACCTTGTGGCACCTTGATATCGTAGGCAAGCATGTCCCTCACTGGATGGATGTAGCCATTATAGGAGGCTATCTGTCCGCTGATGCCCACCAGCTCTATACCATTAAACAGGACGGTGTGCATGGCATTGGTACCCTGCTCTGCCACCATGTCGGTGAGCGAGTTGTTGGCTATCCAGCGGTTTATGTTCAGCTTGTTGCTGTTGCGGGTAATCTTGAGGATGGTGTAGGGGAGCATAGTCTCGTAGAACTCCACCAGCGTCACCTTCGAAATCTGGTTGTGAGGATTCACCAGCTTGTCGTAGGGGAGTTTGAATTCCAAGATATGGTAGCGCACAAACATGCTCAGTGTGTTCCAGGGGTTCTTGTAGTCGGTGCCTGTGCTCACCTGGATCTTGTTTTCACGCACATAATCATACCAACCACCGTTTTCGTCACCACAATGTTCGTACACGCTGTCGGCGTAGGCTTTCAGCTGGTCGATGTTGGTGATGCCCCTTTCAGCGAGCATTTCGTCAGTCTCGGCAAAGATGGTGTAGCCCAGCTCGCACTTCTCGGGCAGATAGAAGCCGCGGCGATTGTCAACGGGGTCAAAATCTGTTCGGCTGATAGCCGTCAGCGAGTCTGCCAGACCTGTGAGCGTCAAAGCCTGTGAGAACAGCGAGAACTGGTCGGGGTGGTTCTCCATCTCACCTGCGATGAGCATGTTAGAGCGGCGTATGACGCAGTCGATCTCGTGCAGCACACCATTCTCCAGTTCGTTATCCATGCTGGTGATGGTCGATGCTCGGCTGATGAGTACGGCGCCCGATTCCGGGTCGATGTTGGTGTTGATGTCGCGTCCCAGCAGGGTCTTGATGGTCATGCCATTGCCCATGTTCACTCCCATCACCTCGGTTGCCAGCAAATGGAAGAGGGCGATGTCCTCGCAGAGCGAGTCGGTGAGGCCCTCGAGTCCCCGCCCGGTCATGCCGTTGTGGGGATTCTCGATGTTGATGGGGTCGTCGTAGAGACTGTCGATATATTCTTTGACGGCCTCATTCGTGGGAGCGAAACAGGTATAGGTGCCATAGGCCGACAGAATTTTGTCGTATCCGATACGCTGCAGGATATAATTGAAATCACTGAATTGCTCGGGGCGGTTGGTCAGGTAGTCTTCAATGGTTTCGCCAGTGAAGGTGTAGAGGTTCGATTCGTCGATGTCCTCCCGGCAACTGCTTGTCAGCAGAATCAATAAATTAAAAAATGAAAATATTAAAATATACTTCGGTTTCATAATATCTGAATTTTAATTGATTCTTTAATTCTTCGAAGTTGTTTTCTCCTGGATATAGACGGGGTTCTGCTTCAGCAGTTTGTTCACCTTCGTCTCGCTTTCTTCCAGAGGCCAGTACAGGTAGGGCTCGCCCTTCATCTTGTAGGAGACTGCATCGCCCTCGCCTCCGCTTCCGTATTTGCGGATGACCATGTCGAGCATTGGCTTATAGAGCTTAGGCCAGGTGGTTTGATCGGCCAGTTTCTGGTTGATGTCGACGCCCTCCATGTGACGGTAGCAGTAGCGCATCAAATCCCACCAGCGCTTTCCCTCGAAGCAGAGCTCACGCTCACGCTCGTTGAGCACCAGCAGCTCGAAGTCGGCTTTCGATTTGTATGTCGTGTACTTCAGGGTGTCGTTGGCCGTTTTCAACATAGAGCGTTTGTTGACAGCCTGAACCAGGTCGAAGGCTTGCTGCAGAACCACTTGGTCGCTGTCGTTGGCTGCCGTCTCCACCAGGGCCTCGGCCTTGATGAGCATGACATCGGGCAGACGGTAAACAATCCAGTTCTGCTTGAACTCCCTGAATGCACGGCCATTGCTCTTGGCCACGCCCACGGTGCTTTTCGTATCCACCACGGTTCCGGAGTTATCGACCATCTTCCTGATGCTCAACTGTTGTGCTTCCTCGTTGTTGGCTTCATAGACATTGTTCCAAAAGCGATAATCGTTTTTCGTCAGGTAGAGTTTCTTTCCTTGGTCGGTATCGGCATTCTTGTCGATGGCGTTAAAAATCGACGAGGCCATCAGAATGCTGTTCTGACTGTATGAGTTCTCACTGCCAGATTGGTAATAGTAGTTTTCCAATGCCTGGTTGGAGTTGTCACGACCGTTGTATTGCCACTCCAGAATGCTTTCATGCGTGTTGCCTCCGTTGGTGTTGAACAGGTTGTAGTATCCTGTGCTGAATTCTTCCAGATGATACTTGTCGTCCTTCACATCTGTGACGTCGTATTCTTTGTTCAGCTCATAGTAGGCATGCTTGGCGTTGATGACGGAGTCGCTGAAGGCGATAGCCTGCTGATAGTCGGTTTGGCTGTGGGTCATAGATGCTCTCCACAGGTAGATGTCGGCCATCAAGGCGTGAACGGCATCGCGTGTCATGTAGCCCCAGTTGCGCCAGTCGAAGCGTGGGTATGCTCCCGAACGCATGATGTAGGGGCGCGCCTCGTTCAGATCGTCAAGGCAGTGCTGCAGCACTTCTGCTGGTGTGCTTTGCTCTATCGGCTCCACCTCGCTGTCGTTTTCATACGACTTGTCGGTGTAGGGTATATCGCGGAAGGCTCTTACCAGATAGAAATAGCACAGCGAGCGCAGGGCCAGCATCTGTGCCCGAACCACTTCATAGTCGCCTTGCGTGAACTCCGGATCTTCAGCCATCACATCCTTAGCATGGTTCAGCACGATGTTGCAGTTGTTTATGACTTTATAGAAAGCTCCCCAGGAGTTGTATTTGCAAGTGGGCAGCAGGTTGACGGCAGCGATGTTGTCGAGCGTGTTGTCGTTGTAATCGGTGAGCTTCACCAGTTCGTCGGAGCGGAAGGCTCCCCACATGATGGCCCGTTCCTGGATGTCGTAACTGAGCATGGAGTGGTAGCAGCCGTCCACCATTTGGTCTACATCGTCCTTCGTCTTCCAAAAGTCGTCGCCAACGATGCGGTCGGTGGGGTAGATGGTGAGGAAGTCGTTGCAGGAAACAAACCCAATAGCCAATAGACAATAACCAATAAGCATTATTCCACTGGTCAGTCTTCTTATAATAGATTTCTTCATTTTCGAGAATGTTTATTGTTTGACGTTTATTGTTTATTGCTTAGAATCCCACCATGATGTTCAGTGTGACTGACTTGCTTCTTGGTGTCTGTGAGTTATCGTAGGCAATGCCCCAAGAGCCTGGCGAGTGCTCCGGGTCGGTGCCGCTATACTTGCTCCAGCAGAAGAGGTTCTGTCCCGAGAGACTTGTCTGCAGACGTCGCAGTCCCAGGGGTTTCAGCTTTGCAGCGGGAACGTTGTACGACAGCTGAATGTAGCTCATTCGCACAAACGAAGCATCCTCTACATAGCGGTCGCTGCCCAGCCAGTTGTAGCCAGTGTTGAACATGGCGCGTGGAATCTCGGTCACATCGCCGTTCTTGCGCCAGCGCCAGTTCACGGCTGAGCTTTGGTTATAGGCGTTGAACATTTCTTCCAGCTTCATCTTAGCGGAGTTGACAATCTTGATGCCCTGACGGTAGCTGAAGCTGCTCTTCAACGACCAGTTCTTGTATTGCAGGTTGAAGCCGAAGCCACCGTTCAGATGGGGGTTCGAGTTGCCCAGGTACACAATGTCGAGCGAGTTGATCTGTCCGTCGTTGTTCACGTCCTCATAGATGGCATCGCCGCCCTGGAACTCGTAGGTTGAAGTGCCTTTGCTGAAATTATAGACCTGGCGAATGGGTAGTCCTTTCGAGTCCATCATCACCTTGCCTTCTGCGTCGATGGCTATGGGTGCCGTCTTCCCTTTGGCCAGGAATTCTTCGTTGATGTAGTTGCGCAGCTGTTCGCCAGTCCAATTCTTGCTTTCCTTCATGTTGATCAGGTATTCGTAGGTGTACTGATAGACACCTTTGTAGCGCAGTCCATAGATGGAACCCAGCGGATTGCCTTTTTGGATGCGGTTCAAGTACTGTCCTCTGCTGCTCGAATCCCATTCCGAGTTAATGCTTTCAAGCACGCTCTCGTCCATGTCGACAATTTCGTTGAAGTTTTGCGAAATGTTGAAGTTGGCACTCACCGAGAACTCGCCCACCTGTATGAGCTTGTTCACCGAGACGTTCAGTTCCCAACCCTTGTTGGTCATCTCACCCACATTAGCCCACGACAACGAACTGAAACCTGTGGTAGTGGGGATGCGAACGCCCGACATCAGCAGGTCCTTGGTGCGCTTGAAGTAGTAGTTGAAGTCGCCCGTGATCTTATTGTCCAGGAATCCGAAGTCGCCACCAAGGTTATATTGTGTGGTACGCTCCCACTTCAACTGGTCGAGTCGGAGACCATCCAGATAAGTGACGCTGTGTTTCTTGCCGAGGTCGCCATAGACGCCCGAGGTGTTATACCTGGCATATTGCAGGTACTGTCCGTCGGGCTGTCGGCCTACGATTCCCCAAGAGGGGCGGAACGAGAGCATCGACAGCCACTTGCGGCTCCACTGCATGAATGGCTCGTCGCTGATGTTCCATCGGGCGGAGATGCCAGGGAACCAACCCCACTTTTTGTCGTTGCCAAACTTGGTGGTACCGTCGGCACGCATAGAGAAATCGAAGGCGTATTTCGACTTGTAGGAGAAGTGGCCGCTATAGGTGAACGACATCGAGCGCCATTGTCCGTTGCCGGTGCTCATGTTCTCTATTGCCGTGTCGACCGTGGGCGACGTTGTGCCGTTAGGTGCGTTGCGGTTCACCACCGTTTGGCTGTTGTCGTTGCCAGATGTCAATTCCCATCGTCCCAGCATGGTTGCCAAGAGGTCTTCGTTTTTGAAGTGGGGGGTAAAGGTCAGCGTATGGCGTGTGGTGAAGGCCAGCGAATTGTAGTCGTACACCTCCGAGCGGTTGTAACCACTGTCGTTCCATCCACGTGTGGCCAGCGAACCGGGCAAGTATTTCGGCTCGCTCTTTGAGAAAATGTCCATGTAGACCAATCCCGTGTAGTTGAGCTGTGTGCTATGGTCGTCCTTACCCATCAGGTAGTAGTCGAGCCTGAACTCCGGCGATATACGGTAGGTCTTCTCATCGCGCCAGGCCAGGTTGGCGATGGCCACCGGGTTGCCCAGGTCGCGCATGGCACTTAATTGCACCGACGAGGTGCCTGGCACCTGCGAGCCGGCATCGTTTGAATTGGAGAAGCCAGCCGCGCTGCGTTGAGCATCGGTGGGATTGGGCAACATGATGTAGAACTCGTTGGTGTTGTTGCCTTGTGCATCCTGACGGTAGACCGACATGTTGGGCGAGAGCTGTTGAGCGCGTCCCAGGATGTTGTCGTCGTAGTTGCGGTGGTTGGCCGTATAGGTCAGGGGGAAGGTGGTGCGGAACACGATGCGGTCGCTGACGAAGTAGTCGAGTGCCAGCTTGGTGGTGAAGCGGTCCAGTGTCTGCTTGATGATGGTACCGTTCTGGTGGTCGTAGCCTGCCGACACGCGGAAGTTGGCTTTCTCGCCACCACCGGTGATGGTGAGATAGTGGTACTGGTTCCATCCCACCTGCTGCACCTCTTTCACCCAGTCGGTGTTGTTGTTCCAGTTTTCAAACTCGGCCCACGAGCGGTTGTAGTTCACCTCGTTGATGTTGGTGGTGGCCGATGCGCTCTGCGAGGGGTTGTAATACATCTCCTTCAGCATCATCGTGTAGTCATCACCACTCAGCAGGTTGTAGCCCTTGGGCTGCCAGCTGGTTTGAATGCGCAGCGAATAGTCTACGCGAGTGGCACCGCGGGCACCACGCTTGGTGCGGATGGAGATGACACCGTTAGCACCGCGCGAACCCCAGATGGCAGTGGCAGCGGCATCCTTCAGTACTTGGATGTCTTCAATGTCCGAGGGGTTCACCGAGAGCAGCGAGGCGTAGGTTTCCTCGTTGGCATTCTGGAAATCGAAGTTGGCGTCGGGATTGTCGAAGATGTTTCCGTCGACAACGATGAGGGGCTCGGCCGACCCGTTGATGCTGGTGACACCACGCAAGCGCATCGATGTACCGGCTCCCAGGTTACCCGAGTTGGCCACGATGTCGAGACCGGCAATCTGTCCTTGCAGTGCCTCGTCGGCCGAAGTAAAGGCAAGACCTTCAACTTCGGCCATGTTAAATGTCTGGGCAGCCACCGACACCTCGCGCTCGGGGATGGCCAGACCTCCCTGGTTGAACTTGCGCTTGGCCGTGATGGTGATCTCCTTGATGGTGGTGGCGTCCTTCAGTGTGATGTTGAACTTCACGCGGTCGCCAATGGGCAGAACCACGGTTTGGTAGCCCACATACGATATTTTCAGTTTGTTCTTCTTGTTCTTGATGGCCAACGAGAAGTTTCCGTTCAGGTCGGTCTGTGCAAACGACACGTTACGGTTGTTGGCATCAATCTCGATGACGTTGCACATCATCACCGGCCCGAAAGCGTCGGAGATGGTACCCGAGATGCGGGCTTCCTGTGCGTTGGCAAGGATGACAAAACTAAAAAATGAATATATTAAGATCAGCAGTCGTTTCATAATCATTTCCTTTTTTCACTTGTCAGTATTCATTTATCACTTATCACTTCAATTCTCTGCATCATATCTCTTATACAAAGATGTTTCGAATTGCTGTCGGAAATGTTTCAGCCGCTGACGTGCGCCCTGTCCCGACCATGAGCCGTCGTAGCGGTTGGTGCCTTGGTGGGTGCTCAGTGGTTTGCTGATTTGGTGCACGACGGCAAACGATGAGGTGGAGATGGCGTGGGTCCTGCTGTTGATGACGTAGTCGCGTGCCATCTTGTTCACTATCTTCTGTCCGTTGGCATCGATGGTGATGCTCTGTCCGTTCTTGTCGGTGACGGTCATGATTCCATTTCCACCCTTCACGTTCAGTTTCTCGCGAATACCCAGCGTGTCGGAGCATGCCGTTGCGAAGTTACCTTCTTCAATCACGTTGTCGGCATAGATGGAGTTGTCCTGGAAGTGGTAGCGAATGAAGGCATTGATTTCCTCCACCATGGCCAGAGCCTTGTCGCGGGCGGCCTGCACCTCCTCGCTGATTCTTCCTTCGGTCTTCTCCCTGTCGAGTCGCTCGTTGTATTGGTTGAAGATGACCTTGATGCTGTCCCAGTTGGGCAGTCCCCTGCTGTAGGCTTCTTGCATGGCCTCATTGTCGGGGGCGTAAACCGTGTAGTTATAGGTGTTGAAGTAGTTCACGTTGTCGGTGAGACCTCCTTTGGCTGCAAAGGTGTGGTAGGCATCCATGCGCTTCTTCTTCGTCACGGAGTTGATCTCCGTCAGTTTGTCGCTGGCAAACTCCATGATGCTGTCCATTTCGAAGCTGGTGCATAGTTCGAGGAATTCCGAGAAGCAGCTGTTGGATTGGAGCACGTCGAGCACCGATTTGTAGGCCGGGTGGATGACGTGGTCGATGGCGTAAGCCGTACCGTTAGCCTGGTTGTAGACTTGTGTGATTTGCGAGGCAGGGAAGCCGTTCTCCAGTTGGAGTCCTCCTCTCACCTGTGTGTCCTCGAAGCAAATGGCGCCGCCGTGCTTGGTCTTGTAGTATTTGTTCTTGCCGAGTTTCTCGCCGTCGCCCAGCACGATGGTATGATAGTTCAGGATGTCGACCAACTGCGTGCGGAACTGGTCGGTGCTGACACGTCCCAGCGAGTCGGCCGGTGTGGTGCCCACTTCGCCTGTGACGGGGTCGTACTTCCATGCCGAGCAGAAGACGTAGGGCGAGCGCTGGTCGTAGTAGAACTTCAGTGCGCGTGGCTGCTGTCCTGGCAACAGGTAGGCCGGGTCCACATAATAACGTCCGAAGGCGTCGTCGGTGGGGATGAAGAACGCGTAGTTGGCGCTCATGGCCAACAGATAGGCAAAGTAGTTCAAGTTGAGCGACAGCGTCTTGCGGCTCTTTCCGTCGTAGACGGCCTCGTTCATAATCTTCATGTTGCTCGACAGCGACACGGGAGCCGAGACGGCGATGAGCGAGGGAGGTGCGAAGACGGTGTTCAGCATGTAGGCCACGCCGTTGTTGGCAATCTTCACGTCGTAAGTGCCGTCGGCGTTCTTGTTGAGCACGTCGAGCGAGAGGCCCATGGGGTCGTTGGCTTCGTCCATCACGCGGTCGAACTTCGAGGGCACCGTTCCCACGAACGAGCCTTTCATCAGATTGGCAATAATCTGCTGCACGTTCTGCAAGGGGATGGAGTCGATGTTCTCCTCCAGGTTCTCCAGTGTGTTGGGCTTCTTTCCAAAGGCGTTGATGAGGAACTCACCACCGCCGCCGGGCAGGAAGAATTGCTGCATGGCCTTGTCGGTGGGCACAAACATGGCAGCAATGTCCTTCAGTGGGTTCTCGCCTGCAGCGCCGTTGTTGTAGTTGTTCCATCCCGGATCGTAGGGCAACACATACTGGATGTTGTTGCGGTTGGGGTCGTTGGTCAGGGCGCTGCCTTGCGAGCGCAAGCTGAAGTAGCGCTTCTGGAAGATGGAGTCAATCTCCGGCAGGTTGTTCTGCACGGCATAGTTGTTGTAGTTCTGCGTGGTGGAGGGGTCGTAATAGGGTGCCGAGAATCGGTCCATCATGCGACTGAACAGGTCGCTCTCACCACTGTTGCGAATCACCTCGGCCAGGTTGCCCGGGGGCACCAGCACGTCCTCCATCTGGTGGATGTAGCCGTTCTTACAGGTAACGTCGGGGCCGATAATCTTGTTGCGGAAGATGTAGGCCGAGTGCTCATCCTCGTCGTAGGGCGTACCCGTCACCACCTCGAAGTCGCTGTTCTCTCCGTGCAGGGTGATGTTGTTGTTGGTCATCTGCTCCTCGGTGAAGTGCACCATCATCGGCCTGGTGGCGTCCATCACCATGTAGATGCCCTTGTCGTAATACTTCTCCCAGTAACTGTTGTTTACAGGCATGTCGGCGCGACCGCGCAGATGGGTGATGGTGTCGATGACGTTTTCACCTGTGGTGTGCTTCATCGACTGTCCCTGCACCACCGAGGTGCTGGTCTCGCTGATGTTCGACAACATCTCCACCAGGATGGCATTGTCGAGCATTGAGGCATAGAGCAGCTGCTTTTTCATGGCGGCTGTCAGGTCCTCATAGCGCTTCACGCCCCATGGGTTGCTCCCATAGAACCGTTCAAAGGCTTCATCGTTGGCGGGGAACACTGTTTTCGAACCCGTCTTCGAGAGCGTTTCTGCGTAGCCAAGGTCGTCAATCAGCCGCAGGTAGTTTTTGAAAGTGCCTTTCAGCACGCCGCCTTGCTCGCTCTTCAAGTTCTCTGGATGCTCCATGGCTTCATAGATGCTGCCTCCCAACCACGACGGATAGTTGTCGGGGTCGTCGAGCTTGTAGTCATCCGTGCAAGCCGTAAGCATGCCACAGGCTATGGCAATACCGACCGCAAAGCGCTTCTTTCTGGCTAAATCTGCAAAAAAGTGACTCATGATCATTGATGTTTTATTTATATTTACGAATTATCGAATTGTCAATTATTTCTTCAGCTTCACGCTGTGCTTGCGCCCATTCTCGCTCCAGGTCACGATGTAGAGGCCGGCGGGGTAGGGGAGCATGTTGAAGTCGTCGCACGCACGGAAAGTGCCCACGCGGTGGCCCTTCACGTTATAAACGCCGACCGTGAACGTGAGCTGCTGCAGGTTCTCGGCACCAAAGTGCAGACGGCCATTGGCGTCGTCGTAGGCCAGGGCATAGTCCATCGTCGGTGTCTCGATGCCTGTATCCATCGTGCCTGCAACGACGGGAAGCCACAGGCGGTTGCTCGACAGCTTGTCGCGCTCGTTGCTGGTGTAGCTGATGACGCGTGTTCCGTCGGCGGCATTGCCACTGTTCAGGTTGGCTGCATGCCCGCTCCAGCGGCTGATGATGTTGTAGTAGTCGTCTGCTTGGGCCACGAAGTTCCATTGCTGGCGCAGGTCGGTGGAGTCGGGTAGGGCCAGTGCGAGGTTGCCGCCCACATTCGTGGTGGCGGTGCTGCCCTTGGGGCTGGGGTCGGAGAGGGCCTGCCCCGTGGCACGGTTCACGATGAAGAGGAAACCGTTGCCCAGCGTGGTGATGTGCCACTGCTGGCTCTCGCTGTTCTCGTCGCGCTGACGGCAGCACAGTTCGTCGACTTCGCTGTCGACGTCGAAGCAGGTGTGGGTTCCCCTGTTGCTGATGGCGTAGTAGCTCAGGCTGTCGGCCTTGAAGTCGGGCACGATTATTACGGGGGGCTCTTCTATCTCTATGCCTATTTCGGCGGCAAAGGCGCGGGTGAGGAATCGCATGTGGTTCTTGATGTAGTCGCGCACATAGTCTACGTATTCGCCGTAGGTGCTATAGAGCACTCGCTCACGCAAGGCCCTTGTGCGGATGCCCCATAGCTCGAAGTTCAGCTGTTGCGAGGCATCGATGAGCGTTGTCAGGCTGTCCAGCTTGTCATAGAGATACTGTTCCAGCCCTTCGTCCACCAGTTCTTGGTAGCGGCGGTTGATGAGCTGTCCAAACCATGGGTCCTCCCACAACTTCTTCATCCACCTCCTGCAACCGTTGGATTGGCCGTAGCCGTAGTCCTTCATCAGCTGCTGCTCGGTGTTGTTGCCGCCACCACGGTCGTTGCGGTCGTCGTTGTTGTAGGCAATGTCGTAGTCCCACAGCGGCCCCCAATAGAGGCGGTCGTCATCCTGCTCCTTATAGAAATAGGTGCTGAAGAAGCCGTCCACATTGCCACTCACCTCGGTGCAGATATACCAATTGGCCAGCGTGGTGGAGTCCACCATCTGGCGATAGCCCGTCAGCGGGTCGGTGAAAGAGTCCGAGTACAAGCGGTCCTCAAACTCTTGCACATAGTTCCTGATGTAGCGGTATTGCCTATGGTCTATCTCGTCTTCGTCGGGATAGTGGATGCGCACGGGCACGCTGTTTCTGTTGGTGAAGAATCCCGATATACCCTGCATAAAGTCGTTGAAACCATCCACCTCCAGCAGGTAGCCTCCCGTGATGTTGCTTTGGTCGGTGAGCGGATAGTCCTGTTCCACCACGTTCACGCGGTGCGGACGCACGTCCACCTGGTCCGACAGTTGGTAGTTGCCCACATACGAGCCGTTGATGGTGAGGTCGACGAACTTGGCCGCTGGGTTAAATGGCAATCCGGCACGCTCGCCCATTAGGCTGGTGATGGCATTGCGCAGCAGCGTCTTGTCGCCATGATTGGCTAGCAGCGTCCACTTCTTTGTGTTGGCATAGCCCTTGCCCAGCAGCTTCACCTTCGAGGCGAATTTCAGCTTGTAGGGCTTCTTGGCCAGCGAGGCGGTGGAATTGCCGCGCACGCGCACCTCCAGCGAGTCGAAGAACGACACGTTGTCGGCCTCGTCCACATACCACATCCGCGCCAGCACCATTATGTCCTTGCTCCAGATGCCCTCGCCCGTGAAAGTGTCGATGTATATATGAGGCAGATTAGTCAAACGCACATGCTCTCCCATGTCCTGAGCCCTCATGCCCAGACATGCAGCCAGCACCGCCAGCAGGAGCAGAAATCTTCTCATCCTTGTCTTCGGTTAATAAGCAATCGGCTGCAAAGTTACGATTTTTTTTTCATTTTAAAGAATAATTAGGAAAGAAAGATTCAGATAAAAACAAAAAAACTTCCACCACTTGCAATGTTTTCATCGACGAACGCCTCTTCTCCGATAAATGGCCGATAATTTCTGTACTTTTTTCACAGAAAACGAATAAAAATCCAAAACATTTCGTACTTTTGCAGCAGAAAGAATAATGAACGCGTCATGTGTACCTTTCTTATAGATATTAAAACCATCCAAATGAACAAGAAAGTCATCATTGCCATCCTTCTTGCCTTTGTGGCATGTATTCCTGTGTTCTCGCAAACCTCATCATCCCTTCCGATATGGGAGCGCAAGAGTGCTCCTGCCGTTATCCTGGGACGCTATGTCGACAGGGAGCCTGGCGACAAGGACAAGCACCCTTCCTATTGGGGCAATAGTGAATCGTTGAAGGGCAGTGGCTATCCTGAACTCACTTTTGATTCCGTTGCTGGCACGTTCACCCTCACATGGGACATCTGCTATCCACTTAAACACGATTTTTCGGGATGGTCGGTCATGCTCTTCCCTGGCGACACCGTCAGCGTTGATTTCAACAAAAAAGCTTTCGAGGCATACCAAGCCTACAATAGAGAAACACCCTATGACAGCGTCACTACTCCGAAGCTACAAGAACTCTGGAAGAAAGCCATCCACATCGAAGGCGCATCCTTTGACCTGCCCCTGCCCATTCACATGAAAAGTATGAAGTTGGGATATACTCGAGAATTTGCCACGGCTCACTATCACGATACCCTTGACGAATGGCGCGAATTGTGCTGGAATGAGTTTCAAGATGTCGTGAACCAGTTAGATTCCATCGACCTCACGCCAGAGGAAAAGGAATTCCAACGAATGTTGATAGAACAGGATTACTTGAGAAAACTAAGAGACTACACATTCTCAAAGAAGATTTATGATTTAACCAAGGATCCTGACTCGCTGGCCATGTTCCAGAAAGAGTTCACCTTCAAAGACCCTCATGCGCCCGAGTTGACTTATTATCGCAGCACGCTCGGTTTCTTCGCCTATTTGAAACGTTCTCAAATTGATGATGGAAAGCTATATATTCAGGCCAATGGACTGGAAGATTCGCCCTTAGGTCGCTGGTTCAAGGAACTGGATGAGGCCAAGGCCGTGATGGCTCAGGCGAAAGCCAACCAACCTGTGGATGAAAGCCAGTTGAACGCCCTGTCGCCAGAGTTCCAAGCGCAAATACGTGAAGTGCAGGCCCTTCTTAAACAAGAAGCCGCCGACAGCGAGGGCAAACGCTGCGAGCTGCCCGAAGGTACACCACAAGAATGGTTGCCCAAAATCGTAGCTGAGCACAAAGGGCATATCGTCTTCGTCGATTTCTGGGCCACCTGGTGCGGTCCCTGTCGTAAGGGAATGAAGGAAATGGAGACGGTGAAGGATGAGCTGAGAAAGCGTGGCGTCGATTTCGTCTATATCACCGACACCAGCAGCGACGCCAACGATTGGCTGAAAATTGTCGCCCAGCACGCCGGCGACCACTACATCGTGCCTCAAGAAAAGATGAATGTAATGCAAATCCCCGAGTACGATAATGCCATCCCCCATTATCTCATCTACGACCGCGAGGGCAAGCTCGTTAAGGCCATCATCGGCTGGACGGGCGTGGAAAAAATGATGGAGGAACTGTCAAAGGTGGAATGAGGCTATTCCGTTTAACCACAAACGGTCATTAAATGAAAAAGAAAAGTAATTATGGGAAATTATGATTAACTCAAGTTTCGGAAATAATTTGCGCATCTTAAGGCCGAAGGCCTGTCAGATTCCGAAACTTGATTTATATAATTTAAATTCGTAGAAAAAATATGGCCAATTCTTTGCTAGCAAAGCGCGTAGCGAGTCTACAAATTCGTTTCCAATATACTATTTACTGAATGAAATTTGATTTTTATGATTCAAATTCGCATCCAAAGCGCCCGCACGAGCGGGCTGTATGCCCCGTTTCCGTCTGCCAGCGCACCGTTTTCCGCCGCCAACGCACCGTTTTCCCTTCATCCCAGTGCCCACAGTGTGGACACTGTGACATGTGACTTTGTGACATTAAGCACCTCCGATATGTGTGCGCCCCTCCCTGCGATATAACTATATATAAATAATATATAATTATTATTAATAATATATAAATTATAATACCCTCTTTTTCCTCCCCCCATATTCAACCTCCTTAATGTCACAAAGTCACATGTCACAAAGTCGCATATCTGTGTCTGGAGATCAAACCCACCGTCGCGTTTCACGACGGTGGTTATGAGACCCGAGTCGGGGCTGCGCAAAGTACTTGCGAAACTTGACTTCGTGAGCAAAATTATAGGCAATTAGGAAAATTCGTTTCGAAA
>JAFZSR010000002.1 GCA_017619275.1 Prevotella sp.
ATGACGAAAGAGAACCGCAAGCGGTTCATTTCTGGGTTTTTCTTGGCATTGAATGGCGATTAGCATATTGTTTCAAACAAGGATGGGGGCTGCCCATCACAGACAGTCCCCATTCGATACAATATGCTTCTCGCATTGCAGCCCTATTCCTCATGGAGTTGCTCCCCAGCAGAGCTCCACTATGCTTCAGACTGCACGGCAAAGGTACGAAACCTGAAGATTACAGCCAAACAAAACAGCCAAAAAGATATCCTGCTATTTGACCCATTGACACATAGTACTATCAAACTATCCTGCAAATTGACCTATACGCCGAAAAAGAACGAAATATGCAAAGGAAAAAACTGGTTTTTCCTTTGGAAATCGATAATAAAGGAAACAAGTAACCGCGCAGACGGAGTGGATAAATGAAAAAGGAAAGAAATGATGGGAAATTATGATTTATTCTTGCTTCCGCTAGAAAAATTTCTCTTAAATTCCCGCAATTTCTTTCCAATAATCGAATGGGGCTAAATATAAATAATAATAATTCGTTTCAAAAAAATCAAGCCTTACACGCCTGTAACGATTCCCTCGATGTAGGTTTTTAGGATGTGTATGCCCGTTTTGTTGTCGCCCCCCCAGGGGATGATGAGGTCGGCGAATTTCTTGGTGGGTTCGATGAACTGCTCGTGCATGGGCTTGAGCACTTTTTCGTAGCGGTCGAGCACCATGTCGACGGTGCGCCCACGCTCCACCACGTCGCGACGGATGTTGCGGATGAGGCGCACGTCGCTGTCGGTGTCGACGAAGATTTTCAGGTCCATCATGTCGCGCAGCCGCTTGTAGTGCAGCGTCATGATGCCTTCGATGATGATGACGGGCTTGGGCTCCACGTGTACGGTCTCCTTCTGGCGGTTGCTCTCGATGTAGCTGTAGGTGGGCTGCTCGATGGCCTCGCCGTTCTTCAGCATGCGTATCTGCTCGGTGAGGAGCTTCCAGTCGAAGGCGTCGGGGTGGTCGAAGTTGATGGCGCGCCGCTCTTCGGGTGTGAGGTTCGTGGTGTCGTTATAATACGAGTCAAGGGGCACCACTGCCACGCAATGGGGTGGCAGTGCCTTGGCGATGTGTTTCACGACGGTGGTCTTTCCAGAACCTGTGCCGCCAGCGATTCCGATGATAGTCATGGGTGTTTTTATTGAATTACTTGGCTTCTTTTACGAGGTAGACGATGGTGGGCAGGTGGTCGCTGTAGCCATTGAGCCAGGCGCCGCCAGCGTGGGTGCGCAGGGTGTTGCCTTTGTATTTGCCTTCACGCTGGAACAGATAGTCGGGGTTGAAGATTTGGTGGCGATAGTACTTCAGCGTGGAGTAGTCGACCTTGTTCAGCTCGAACTTGCCATCCTTCATGTGCTTGGGGTCGATGAGCGAGCGCGAGAGGATGATCTGGTCGAAGAGGTTCCATCCGCCGTCGTATTGCAAGGTGCCGGTGCCCGATGCCAACACATCCCACCAGGGGTTCCACAGCCCGTCGTCTTCCACTTTCTTCATCTTGCGGCGTGCGCCCAGTGCCTCGGCCATCGACTTGTCTTGTGGGTCGTCGTTCATGTCGCCCATGATGAGCAGCTTCACGTTGGGGTCTTCGCGCATGAGCTGCTGCTTCAGTTCATAGATCTGTCGGCCACCCTCCTCGCGGTAGAACGAGCTGGCGAAGCGCGATGGCAGGTGGTTGACGATGATGGTGACGTGCTCGCCGGCCAGTGTTCCGCTCACGGTGAGGAATCCGCGGGTGGCGCGGAGCGAGTCTTCGGGCTTCACGTAGATGTAGGGCACGAGCTTGGCATCGCGCACCTGGAAGAGCTTGGGATTGTAGATAAGGGCACAGTCGACGCCGCGCTGGTCGGGACCTTCGATGTGCACAAACTGGTAGCCGCGCTCGCGCAGAGGAGGCTCGTTGCAGAGGTCGGTGAGGCACTTGGCGTTCTCCACCTCGCTGACGCCGATGGCGGCGCAGCCCATGGGCAGGCGGTCGGTGCCCATGTCGGACAGGACGCGCGCCATGTTGCGCAGCTTGTTGGTGTACTTCAGTCCCGTCCACTTGTTGGTTCCGTCGGGCAGGTACTCATAGTCGTTGTGCCCCACGTCGTGGCAGGTGTCGAAAAGATTCTCCAGGTTGTAGAACCCAATACCATAGAGCTGGTATTTCTTGTCTTGTGCATAAGTGCCAGCCACTCCCATCAGGAGCAGGAGCATGGTTAAAATGAATGTTTTTTTCATGACAGGTCAGTATTGATGGGGCAAAGTTACGAAAAATATATGAATTGTAAGTGCAGAATCGACATTTTTTTTGCAGATTTTTTTATTCGTCGAAGTCGAGGCTGAGCTGTTTGCCTGGTTTGAAGCCTTGGGGGAGGGATGAGGGGATGGCCGAAGGCAACGGCTGCAAGCTGGCAATGGTGTCGGCCAGCAACGTGAATTGCTGTTTGCGGAACTCGTTCATGGAGTCGGTGCTGGTGCTGGCGGCCCTGTACCACGACATCAGCGTAGGCTGCTCGTTGTAGGTGGGCATCCGATGGTGCTGACGGTAGTAGTCGGCTATCTGCTGGCATCGCTGCTTGAACAGGAGGTCGTTCTTGTTGGTGGGATAACGGTTGTCGGGGATGTCGGCCATGCCCTCACGATAGCGCTGCATCTCATCGTCGGTGACGCATCGCTTTCTGGCAAATTTGCGGATGGCGTGGTAGAGCATGCTTTCTATGGTGTCGTCGCTGGATGCGAAGGGCCATCGCTGGTTCTCGTCGATGAAACGGTGCAGACCTCGCAGGGCGCCGTCGACGGTGAGCGTGGACGGCCAGAAGCGTGGCGGATATTGCCGGTCGAAGAGTCCGATGTAATGGTGGCTGTCTTCGGGCGCACCGTTGCTGCGCTCGGTTTCGGGGGTGTTGTCTTGGCAATCGATGTAATAGAGCAGCCGCCTGGAAGTGATGGCGAGGTAGATGCTGGTGTAGCAGCTCTTCCATGTTGAAGCGGGGCGCTGGAGGGCCATCTGCTGGCACAGCTCGTCGGCTCTGAGGGGAACGTCGTGGTCTTGCAGGATGTGCTCGGCCAGTTGGCCCAGCGACCCGGCAAAGTGTCCCCACTCTGGCAGCTGGTAGGTCGATTTGCTGCCGATAGGCTCGATGCGTGGGTCGTTGAGCAGATAGCTTCTCAGGAAGCTGTAGCTGGTGTGGTAGTCGTCGGGATAAAGCTTTTTGAACTCGTCGTAGATCTGGTCGATGGTCATGGGTTCGCCTTGCCCACGCAGGATTTGATAGCACGCCTCGGCATAGTCGACGCGATTGGCATGCAGGATGATGTCGTCGCCTTGGATGCTGACATGGTTAAACATGGGAAGCACTTGTCGGAGGATGTCGAGGATGGCGTGGCGGTCGGCGTTGCTATAGCCTGTGCCGAAAAAGCCGCTGGTTCGTTCTGTCAGGCTCAGCCGTTCGTCGTTTTTGCGTTGCAAGGCGGCATCATGTGCCAGCGGCAGCAAGGCGTTCTCGAAGGGGAACCATTCGTAGCTCGCATTGCATGCAAAGAGCACCTGCGGCATCTCCCAGGGGGTGGTGGGGCTCAGCCGGTTGTTGGCTCGTCGTCCGTCGTTGCGCATGGCCACGATGCAGAGTGGTCTCATCTGGTTGATAATGGTCAGGGCGGCATAGAAGTCGAGGTCGTCGAGGTGTTCTTTCTGGCTCAGCGTTTTCCAGTGGATGCTGTCGGCAGTGAGCAAAGGCTTCTTCGTGAAGGGCTGCGACTTCCACCGCTGAACGTCCCAGGTGCGTCCGGCATCGGGGGCACTGGTCACGCTGGCGATGCTCAGCTGGCGCATGCGCTCGCGTGTGAGATGCTGCTCTTTTGCCAAGGTGTCGAGGCGTTTGTGGCCCCCCACGATGCCATTGGCAAGGGCAAACAGATGCGACGGGCGGAAGGAAGTGGTGTGGAAGTAGCGTTGGGCGATGAACAGCACTGGATAGCGGCCTTCGGCCTTATGGAAAGCGAGGACGAATTGTTGCTCTTCGGGCGAAAGGAAGGGATAGTCGGAAGCAACAACCAGCGTCTTGCTATTGGTCTTCTCGCCGATACAGATGGAAAGGTATTCGGTATGGAACTGCTTCAGGAGTGCGGTGGTGACATCGATGGTTTGGCTTCCTGCTCCATGCCATTTGCCTATGAGCGAAGGACTTTTGAGGTAGACCTCGCCTTGTCGGTAGTTCTTGATGTATTTTTTGATGAGGTTTCGAGTGCGTGTGTTGGAAACATTGTCAACCATCTGGCTGAAGAGTTCCTGCAACAGGATATCGTCGGCCTTGTTGTTGGGTTTGAGGCTGAGATTCTGGGGTAGCGACATCTCTGCTGCCATCTTCTCCTTGTCGTTCGTGATTTCCAAGTAGTAGGGTTGCAACTGCCCTATCAGGTGCTCGATGTCGATGGCCGTCTTCTTGCCGCACAGGGGCAGGTCCCTCGCTTCGCTTTTGCCCAAAATGAGTGGCACCAGCAAACCCTCAACATCTTTTAGCAGCTTCAAGGCAATGTTGCGACTTCTAACGTTCATGCCTTTGGTTAGTTGTAGGCATTTGTTTACAAGTAGGTTGCGGATTGTTTCTTCCATGATTTGTTTAGGGTAGGTAAGACCAAGTTAGCACACTTTTTCAGGCAAAGGTAGGAATAAAAATTGAAATGACAAAAAAAAGAAAGACAAATATTACGACATCAATCAAAACAAACTCTCTTTTTTTCTTGTCGTTACGAATAAAAATACATACCTTTGCGGTCAAGAATCTGAAAATATGAAAAAGTATCTGCTCAATTTGCAGGTCATAGCCGTAGAGCAAATCCATCAGCGCTATGTCCTCATCCGTCTGACCGACAGCCAGCCCCTGCCCCCCATGCAGCCGGGGCAG
The DNA here is from genome assembly GCA_017619275.1 of Prevotella sp. GTDB lineage: Bacteria > Bacteroidota > Bacteroidia > Bacteroidales > Bacteroidaceae > Prevotella. Next base: position 4,923 of record JAFZSR010000002.1, read on the forward strand.
TTTGTAGATGTTCGTGTCGACGGTTCGCCGCAAACCTTCCTTCGTAGGCCCATCTCCATCAATTTTGTGGATTATGAGAAGAACGAGCTGTGGCTGCTGGTGGCCACGGTGGGCGACGGCACCCGCCGGCTGGCTCAGCTGCAGCCGGGCGACCAGCTGAACTGCATGCTGCCCTTGGGGAGAGGGTTCACGACGTTGAACGTTGAACGTTTAACGTTGAACGACGATAGAGAAAGTGCGCAACCTTCGTCCCACGACGATAGTGTCAATGCGCAGCCAACGTTCAACGTTCAACATTCAACGTTCAACGTTCAACGTTCATCGTTCAACGTTCAACGTTCAACGTTCAACGTTCAACGTCTTCTCGTTGGCGGCGGCGTTGGCGTGGCACCATTGCTCTTTTTGGGAAAGGTGCTTCATGAGTCGGGACAGGAACCTACCTTCTTGTTGGGCGCCCGTTCGAAAGGCGATTTGCTGTTGCTCGATGAATTCCGTCGCTTCGGGCGCGTGCTGGTCACCACCGAAGACGGGTCGGAGGGCGAGCGGGGCTTCGTCACCAACCATTCCGTATGGCAAAACGAATCCTTCGGTCTCATTCAATGTTGTGGCCCCACGCCGATGATGAAGGCGGTGGCTGCCTACGCCCGTCGGAAGGGCATTGCCTGTGAGGTGTCGCTCGAGAACCTGATGGCATGCGGACTGGGTGCATGCTTGTGTTGTGTGGAGAAAGTGCGTCAGCGCGATGCCAACCAGCAGCAAATAATTAATAATGTATGTGTATGTAAGGAAGGCCCCGTCTTTAATATAGAGGAACTGCTATGGCAAAATTAAATGTGACTATCGGCGCATTGGCGTTGAAGAACCCCGTGCTCACCGCGTCGGGAACGTTTGGCTACGGTCTCGAGTTTCAGGATTTCGTGCCCCTTGACGGGCTGGGTGGCATCATCGTGAAGGGCACGACGCTCGCACCTCGCCTGGGCAACGACTATCCGCGCATGGCCGAGACACCCATGGGCATGCTCAACTGCGTGGGGCTGCAAAACAAGGGCGTGGACTATTTCTGCGAGCATATCTATCCACAAATAAAGGATATCGACACGGCTTGGATAGTGAACGTGAGCGGCTCGTCGCCCGACGACTATGCCGAGTGTGCCGCCCGCGTTGATGCGCTGAAGCGAGTGCCCGCCATCGAGCTGAACATCTCGTGCCCTAACGTGCGGGACGGTGGCATGACCTTCGGCGTCACTTGTAGAGGAGCCGAGAGTGTGGTGAGGGCGGTGCGCGAGCGCTACCACAAGACGCTGATTGTGAAGCTCTCGCCCAACGTAACCGACATTGCCGAGATTGCCCGCGCCGTAGAGGCCGCCGGTGCCGATGCCGTGAGCCTTATCAACACGCTGATGGGCACTGCCGTCGACATCGAGAAGCGTCGCCGTGTGCTCTCCATTGGCACGGGAGGTCTCAGCGGTCCTTGTATCAAACCCGTCGCCCTGCGTATGGTGCTTCAGGTGAGGAAGGCCATCGCCCTGCCTATCATCGGCCTGGGGGGCATCATGTCGGCCACCGATGCACTGGAATTCATCATGTGCGGCGCCTCGGCCATCCAGATTGGCACCGCCAATTTCATCGACCCCGCCGTCACCATTAAGGTGCGCGACGGCATCAACCAATGGCTCGACGCCCACGGCGTGGAATCCGTGCAGGATATTGTGGGGGTGATTGACTGAACTCTTACGAATAAGACTCAAGTTCCGAAAGCTGAAAATGCCTTGCCACAAAGCCCTGAAAGGGCGTTAAGAGCACAGGCAGGGGCTTCACCCCTGCCTGTAATCTGGCAGGCCTTCGGCCTTAAGATGCGCAAAGTACTGATTTCCCATTCACAACCAACTATTAATTTATCCTATGCCGCTGATGAGTCGCTGAAGCGTCTCCTTGGCGTCGCCCAGTTCAAGGAATACCCCTTGTTTGCGGGTGTAGAGCGGGTTCTCCACACCGGCATAGCCCGGTTTTAGGTCGTAGTTGCAGATGATGACCTGCGGCGCCTGGTCAACATTCAGTACGGGCATGCCGTAGATGGGTGTCCCCTCGGCATGGCGGGCGGCAGGGTTGAGTACGTCGTTGGCACCAATCACCACCACCGCGTCGCAATGCAGGAAGTCGTCGTTGATGGCATCCATCTCAAAAAGCTGTTCATAGTCAACGTCGGCCTCGGCCAGCAGCACATTCATGTGGCCAGGCATGCGTCCGGCCACGGGGTGGATGGCGTAGCGCACGCGTGCACCGCGGCTCTCCAACTTGTCGGCCAATTGGCGTACTTGGTGTTGGGCTTGAGCCAGTGCCATGCCGTAGCCAGGCACGATGATGATGTCCTTGGCATGCGAGAGTACGCTGGCCGCCGTGGGCGATGTTCCCTCTTCAGGCGCCGTTGAAGCCTCTCCCAGTTGAGGGAAGTTGGAGAGGGCTTGTTGCTCCTTTGCATTCAGGGTGGCATCAAGAAGCCTGACGCGCTCTTCCAGGTTTTTCACGATGGCTTCCAGTTCAGTTATTTTCTTTTCTAATTCCATGACGCGGAGTTCTAATTGGTTTGTTTCGGATGATGGCGTAGATACTATTTGGATGCTTTGTTTCTTGGGTATCAGGATGTCCCAAAGGCTGCGATTCATGGCGCGGCACATGATTTGGGTGAGCAGAAGGCCCGATGCCCCCACGATGCCTCCCACGGCGACCAGCAGCACGTCGCTGATGGCCATGCCAGCAATGGCTCCTGCTACACCCGAAAGCGAATTGAGCAAAGAGATGGTGATGGGCATGTCGGCACCACCTACGCGGACGGAGAAATACAATCCGAAAAGGGCCGATGCCAGCCCCGTGCCTATCAAAGCCAGTGGCATGACCTGCTTGGGTGCCCAAATGGCAGTTATCACAAAGGCAATGGTGAGCAGCAGTGTGCACAATGCGACGAACGAATGGAGTGGCCACACGATGGGCTTCTGCGGCAATACGCGATGCAGCTTGCCTGCCGCCACTAACGACCCCACCAACGTGATGGTGCCGATGGCCACGGCCAGCAAGGCGGTGAAACGCACGAAAGGCCAATAGCCTCCAATGGTGATGGACTCCGTTTGCAAAGCGCTGAAACCAACGCCCAAGGCCGAGAGCATGCCCACCAAGGCCGAGGCACCACCTCCCAAACCGTTGAACAGGGCCACGGTCTGGGGCATCTGAATCATCTTCACATGGCTCACCATCAAGCTGCCGATGAGCGTGCCCACGGCGATGGCCGCCCACACGGTCCATGCTGACATGATTTCGTTGAAGACCAGCGTGATGCCGATGCCTGTGAGTAGGGCTACAGCCGAAAGAAAGTTGCCCGCCACGGCCGTCTTCACTCGACTCATCATGGCAATGCCCATCAGCACAAAGGTGGCGAGGGTTGCGCTCAAGATGATTTGGTACTTGTCCATAGGCGTCAGCGTTTCTTTTTGTTAAACATCATCAGCATGCGATGGGTCACGCTGAAGCCACCTATAACATTGATGGTAGCCAGGATAATGGCCAACGCGCCAGCCACTTGTGGCAGAGGACCGTCGCCAGCCATCAGGGCAAGGCCTGTGGCGGCGATGGCTCCCACGACGGTCACTCCCGATAGCGCATTCATGCCCGACATGAGCGGTGTGTGGAGCAAGCTGGGCACATTGCGTATAATGAAGTAGCCCAGTACTGTACACACCACGAAAACGCAGATAAGAATCAATGGATTGAGCATAGGCTTTCTCGCAATTCTATTCAAAGTCCCATGGCCTCACGAGCGCCGGCATGCACAAGTTGGCCATCGATGCAAACGAGCGACTTCTGGATGATCTCGTCTTGGCGGTCGAGTAGGGGTTGCCCGTCTTTCACCAAGTATTTCACCAGGTTGTAGACGTTGTTGGCAAACATCCACGTGGAGCTGGTGGGCAAAAGACCGGGGATGTTCTTTATGCCCATGAGCGTCACGCCGTACTTCTGTTCTATGCCACCCTTCGGCGTCAGTTCGCAGTTGCCGCCCTGGTCGATGCTGATGTCTACGATGACCGAGCCTTTTTTCATGCCTTTCACCATCTCCTCGGTGATGATGATGGGAGCCACCTTGCCTGGTATGAGAGCCGAGCAGAACACAATGTCCATCTGCTGAATCGTTTCGCGTAGCGCCTCTTGCTCGCGGATGAGCACGTCGGCAGGCAGACGGTTGGCATAGCCGCCCTCGGCAATAGCCAATTCTGGTGGCACCTTCGTGTCGACGTTCTTGGCGCCCAGCGAGCTGGCGTTCTCAACGGCCATCGGACGGATGTCGGCGGCGTAGGTGATGGCACCCAGTCGCTTGGCCGTGGCCAATGCTTGCAAACCAGCCACGCCCACGCCAATCACCATCACCTTGGCGGGCTTGATTTGTCCCACGGCTGTGAACATTGGCGGTACAAAGGTGGTGAGCATGTTGGCGGCCATGAGGATGCCCTTATAGCCAGCGCAGGTCGACATCGAGGTGAGCGCGTCCATGTTCTGGGCGCGAGATATGCGGGGGATTCCGTCGAGGGTGATGGCGGTGATGCCCTTGTCGGTCATACGGCGCACCATGTCGTGGTTCACGGGCGATGCTGGGTGAATGAAGGTGATGAGCAACTGACCGCGGTGCATCATGTCCACTTCGTGCCGTTGTTTCTGCTCATTGAAGAGCGGTTCTTTCACCTTCAGGATCAGCTCTGCACGGTCGTAGATTTCTAGTGGGTCGTTGACGATGATGGCCCCCGCCTTCATGTAATCCTCGTCGTGATAGAGGGCACCTTCGCCGGCATGCTGCTCTACCAGCACTTGATGTCCGTCGTTGACAAACTTGCCACATGTTTCGGGCGTGGCGGCTACACGAGCCTCGTCGTGCATAATCTCTTTAGGAATTCCAATAATCATGTTTTCGGTTTTTAGTTTAGGTTAATCCAATTATTGGGCAAATATACGAAAAATATACATTCGTAGTATGCCGTACGGCTTCTTTAACATTATTTTAACGCTGGAGGCGGGGTAATGGCGTCCTGAAGCACCAAGGAGACGAGCGTGAAGCCAAAGATGGCGGTGATATGTACCAGCGAACCGTTGATATGCGCTTTCGGGGGAGCATCGCTTTGCTCCTCGAAGAGGGGGATGTCGCCATCGTCCAAAAGCTTGTTTTGTAAAAGTTCGTCGGAGTAGACACAAAAAAACTTCTTCTCTGGAAAACGTTGCATGGCCTTGAAGCGTTTGCGCAATGAGCGAGCCAGGGGGTCGCCCTCCACTTTCCAGAACTCCGCCGTCTTGATGCGTGCTGGATTCAGCTTCAAAGCGGCGCCCATCGACGAGAAGAGCGTGGCCTTCGTCTGGCACGCCAAGAGGATGAGGGCGGCCTTGTCCTTAAGCGAGTCGATGGCGTCGATGATATAATCGTAATCATCAAGCATGAAGTCGGTTGCCGTTTCTTCGGTGAAGAGTTTCTTAATGGCTATGATGTGGGCATCAGGGTTGATGGTGAGCAAGCGTTGACGCAAGACTTCCACCTTCGGTTGCCCGACGGTTTCGGTGGTGGCCATCAGTTGGCGATTGATATTGCTGGGGTTCACTTGGTCGGCATCGACCATCGTCAGGTGCCGAAAGCCTGAGCGCACCAATCCTTCGGCACACCACGAGCCTACGCCACCCACGCCCAGTAATAGCACGCGTTTACTGGCGATGCGCTCCAAGCCCTTGCGCCCTAAAAGCAACTCGGCACGGCTAAAGGTGTTTGTTGTTGTTTCCATATATGAGCATGCAAAATTAGCCATTCCTTTTTGAATACGCAAGATTTTGCCTGAAAAGAAAAGAAAAACGTGCTTTTCCTTTGCTTTTCGCTCGTTAATTCGTATCTTTGCATCCAAATAGCAACAAGCCATGAGATTTCTTTTTCTTCCACTATTAGTTATGCTGGCCTTATCGGCACAAGGGCAATCCTTCGACTTCGACCTGACGAAGCCACAGCCTAACTATAATGAGCAAGATGGCTATGGATTTGATATCTTGCCGGCGCCCAATATGAAGAAGCCTTCGGCTCAGCCCTTCTTTTTCTCGGTGAAGGTGCCCGATGGCAACTATCGTGTGCGAGTGGAGCTGGGTGGCGTGAAGAATGGGAACACTACCGTGCGTGCCGAGAGCCGCCGGTTGATGATGGACAAGATATTGACCCCGAAGAAGAACGACGTGCAGACGGTGGAGTTTGTGGTGAACAAACGTTCGCCCATGATTGATGGACAAAAGCGCGTGATGATTAAGGACCGCGAGAAAGACTATTTGGATTGGGATGACCGCCTGACGCTGGAGTTCAACGGACCTCAACCCGCCGTGCGCTCCATCCACATTGAGCGCGACGACATGGTGCCTACCGTCTATTTGTGTGGCAATAGCACCGTGGTTGACCAAAACTATGAGCCTTGGGCGTCGTGGGGACAGATGATCACCCGCTGGTTGGGGCCTGATGTCGCCATCTCGAACCATGCCGAGAGTGGACTTACATGTCGCACGTTCATTGGTTCCAACCGCTTGGAGAAGATTCTGAAAACCCTGAAGAAGGACGACTATGTATTTGTGGAATTTGGCCATAACGACGAGAAAGAGCACCGCCCGGGCGACGGGGCGTGGTACCACTATCAGTACCAACTGAAGATTTTTGTCGACGAAGTGCGCAAGGTGGGTGCCCAAATCGTGTTTTGCACGCCTACCCAACGTCGTCAATTCGAGAGTGACGGAAAATCCATTCGCAACACGCATGGCGATTTCCCCGCCGCTATGAAGCAGGTGGCCGAGCGCGAGCAAGTGCCCCTGATAGACCTCACAACCATGACCACCCAGCTTTACTTGGCCACGGGGCCCGAGGAGTCGAAGCACATGTTGGTGCACTATCCTAAGGAGGCTTATGGGCGCGAACTGGCCGACAACACCCACTTCAATCCCTTCGGCGCCAGTCAGGTGGCAAAGTGCGTGGTGATGGGCATCAAGCAACTCAACTTGCCTCTCGTCAAGTATCTGCGCGACGATTGGAAAGATTTCAATCCCAATCATCCCGACGATTGGCGCTCGTTTGAGTGGGCACCTTCGCCCATTGTTGAGAATCAGAAACCCGACGGGAATTAAGGAGGGCTGAACAATGAATAGAAAGATGATGAAAACCGGCAGACCATCATTGCGTTGGATAGTGCTTGCGCTACTATTCGTCGTTCATTGTTCGCTATTCATTTCTCCTTCAAAAGCACAATCCTGGCCAACACCGGCCAAAGAAGCCAAAGCGGGCACACGTTGGTGGTGGATGGGGTCGGCCGTGGATAAAGAGAACTTGCGCTGGAACCTGCATGAATATGCCAAGCATGGCATCGGAACCGTAGAGATCACCCCCATCTATGGCGTTCATGGCAACGAAATGAACAATATTGAGTATCTCTCCGACAAGTGGATGGAGATGCTCCGCTATACCCAGGAGCAATGCCAGTTGAACGGCATCGAGCTCGACATGGCCACGGGTACCGGGTGGCCCTTCGGTGGCCCGTGGGTGCCCTTGGAGGAGAGCGCTTGCAAGGTGGTCTTCGTCGATACGATGTTCATCGGCGATAGGGTGGAGGGCCTTCGGCTCGACGTCTCGGAACGCGACCGCAGGTATGCCCGTCTATCGAAAGTAATGGCTTACGGCCCTACCGGTGTCGTTGATGTGACATCGTTTGTGAACGACGGACGGCTGACATGGAACGCTCCCGAGAAAACCGAAGCACCGGCGAAATGGCGTGTCATAGCTGTGTTCAATCGTTTCGGCGTGATGAAGGTGAAACGCCCCGCTATGGGTGGCGACGGACTCGTTATCGACCATTTCGACCGTAAGGCCGTGGCCCATTACTTGAAGCATATCGAGGATGCTTTCGAGCGCACCAATACACCATACCCTCACACATTCTTCAATGATAGCTATGAGGTGAGCGAGGCCACTTGGACACCGAATTTCTTTGAGGAATTTGAGCGCCGTCGAGGCTATAAGCTTGAAGAGCATCTTCCCGAATTCCTTAAAGGTGGAAAGCAGGAACTTGCTGATTATCGCGAGACGCTTGGCGACCTGATTTTAGAGAACTTCACCGAGCAATGGACGGCGTGGGCGCATAAGCATGGGGCCATCACGCGCAACCAGGCCCATGGCTCGCCCGCCAATCTCATCGATTGCTATGCCGCTGTCGATATCCCCGAAATTGAGGGCTTTGGCCTTTCAGACTTCGGCATCAAAGGCCTTCGCACCGACCCCGGCAAGACGCGCAAGAACGACTCCGACTACTCCATGTTCAAGTACGCCCCTTCGGCGGCTCATGTTTGTGGAAAGCCTTTTACCAGTAGTGAGACCTTCACTTGGCTCACCGAGCATTTCCGCACCAGCCTCGCTCAACTGAAGCCCGACCTCGACTTGATGTTTTGTGCTGGCGTGAACCACATCTTCTTCCATGGCACCAATTATAGTCCGCGCAACGATGAGTGGCCAGGATGGAAGTTCTATGCCAGCATCGACATGAGTCCCACAAACTCGATATGGCGCGATGCCCCCTACTTTATGGAGTATGTGGAACGTTGCCAGAGTTTCCTCCAATGGGGCCAGCCCGACAACGATTTCCTTGTGCTTCTTCCAGTGCGTGATGCCTGGAAAAAGTCTACTGGTAAGATGCTCATGCAATTCTCCATTCACGTCATGGGCCAGCTGATGCCCGAGTTCCGCCAGGCCATCCTCGATATAGACCGTGCGGGATTCGATTGCGATTACATTAGTGAGCGGTTGTTGATGAATACCCGGTGCGAGGGTGGTATGCTTATCACCCAGGGGGGCACCCGCTACAAAGGGTTGATTATCCCCGGGAGTGGCGAAATGCCCGAAAAGGTGAAACGTCACATCGACGAGCTGAAGGCTCAAGGCGCTCCTATCATGTATGGCATTGATGCCGATAAGATGGCGCGCGTCGCCAAGCCGGAGCCGATGAAGACCCAATACGGCCTAAAGGCCATCCGCCGCAAGAACGCCAATGGCTATCACTATTTTATTGCCAATCTCACCCCCAACGACATCGAGAAGCGTGTTCCGCTGGCAATCGATTTCAAAGGGGCACGATGGTATAACCCGCTCAATGGCAACATCACTATGGCCGATTTCAACGAGGATGGCATTGGCGTGAGCTTGCGTAGTGGAGAGTCGATGATTCTCCAGACCTACGACGAGCCGATGGGTGGCTCCACGATAGCGTTCACCTTGAAAAATGCAATGACACCCCACGTTGTGAATGCGTACAACCGGTTTGAGACCATCCCCGTTGATGGCCCCTGGACGCTCTCGTTCATCGACGAATCCCCGAAAGTGAACAAGACCTATCATTTCGATAAGCTTCAAACCTGGGAGATGCTCGACGAGGAAACGAGGGTGACGATGGGCACGGGTGTTTACGCCACGCGCTTCAAGCTTACGAAGAAGCAATTAGCAGACGGGCAATGGCATATCGATTTGGGCGATGTGCGCGAGTCGGCTTGTGTCTACATAAACGACCAGTTCATTGGATGTGCTTGGAGTGTGCCTTTCGTGCTCGACACCAAGGGAACGCTCAAGGCGGGGTGGAACGACTTGCGCATCGAGGTGACCAACCTTCCCGCCAATCGTATTAGCGACATGGATCGACGGGGCGTGAAGTGGCGCAAGATGGAAGACATCAACGTTGTTGACATCAACTACAAGAAAACAACATACGACCAATGGACCCTTATGCCCAGCGGCCTTAACTCAGAAGTAAAACTAATAAAGAAATAATAAAATGGCAGAACAATCAAAAAGCAGTAGTGGGCATCACCACCATCACCATCATCACATGGATGGTGCGAGCAAGTTCAAGCGTAAAAGTCTGATGGCCATCGAGCGCCGTAAGAAGATAGAGAAATGGCTTTTCCGTGCAGTTGTCCTCATAGCTATCCTCATGGCCATAGCCGTTGTAGTGGTCTACACCCTCAAATAGAGGTCGGTATCGCGGTCGTCCAACACGCGGAACCGCTTTCGCATGGCTTCTAGCTCGTCGTGCTTCAAGTCGGTGCTGATAATCGTCGTTTCATCGTGGGCTTCGCAAACAATCTCCCCCAAGGGATTGATGATTGCCGAGCCTCCGGTGTAGAGACATTGTGGGTCATTGCCAATGCGATTGGCGGCCATCACGTAGCATTGGTTCTCGATGGCCCGTGCACGTGTCAAGATGTTCCAGGCATGTTGACGCTTTGAGGGCCAGTTGGCCACCAGGATGATGGCATCGTATTCGCCAGCCCTTCCAAAGCGCGAAAAGACTGGAAAGCGCAAGTCATAACAAGTGAGCAATAGCAAGCGCCAGCCTTGCCATTCAACGATGACGGCCTCCCGTCCAGGAGTGATGAAATCGTCTTCGTGTCCGTGGGCGAATAGGTGTCGCTTGTCGTAATAGTGAGTGCATGTTGGGGTGACGAAATAATGGCGATTGCGATAGCTTCCATCTTCCACGCTCACGGCCAGGCTTCCACTCACGGCGCATCCTCTTTCGCGTGCCGTCCGCTTCATCCATGCCAAGGCGATTGATGTGCCTTCGTCCTCGGCGATGCCGATGGGATTCACGGCAAAGCCCGTGGCCCACATCTCGGGCAACACGATGAGGGCTCCTTCTTCAGGAGCGTGTTCTTCCAATAGTTTTTCGGCTCGGAGGATGTTTGCTTGTGGGTCGGCCCAAGCAATGTCGGTTTGAAGAATGAAAACTTTCATGGGTATATCGCTTATGAGGGTTAGGAAAATGCCCTTCCCTTCCGTTTGAAGGGAGGGGAAGGGCTTTGGCCGCAAATATGCGGCCCACACAACCATAGAATGCTTTTCTAGTGTTTTCTCTATGGAAGAGATTACTTGAAGATGCGCTGGGCGAAGAGGGTGAGATAATCGCGCCAGTTGCGCCAGATGTGTCCTCCCTCCGACTCCACGTACTCATAGGGATAGCCCTTCGAGTCGAGGTATTCCCGATAGGTCTTGTTGCCTTGATAGAGGAAGTCGGTCTTGCCGATGGCAATCCAATAGAGCGCTGGCTTCTTGTCGAAGAAGGTCTTCAGTTGTTTCTCCACTTCGGGCGAAACGCTCTGATCGCGATTTCCACGTCCTCCGAGCGAGACGGCGGCCGAGAAGAGTCCCACGTAGTTGTACGTGTCGGGGTAGAGCTTGGAGATGTTGTACGAATGTCCGCCGCCCATCGAGAGTCCGCAGATGGCACGATTCTTCTTGTTGGCCAGGGTGCGATAGTGCTTGTCCATATAGCTCACGATGTCCTTGAAGCTCTCCTCGAACGATGCCACGGGCCTCTCCTGACGTCCCCTGAAGTTGGGCTTGTACATTCCCTTATGCCACTCGCCCGGTGCGGCGTTGCTATTGGAGTTACCGTTGGGCATCACCACAATCATGGGCTTAGCTTTGCCTTGGGCAATGAGGTTGTCCATGATTTGAGCGGCACGCCCCAGGGTGGTCCATGCCTCTTCATCGCCACCGGCTCCATGGAGCAGATAGAGCACCGGATAGCGCCCCTTCCCTTCCTCATAGCCGGCGGGAGTGTAGACGGTCATGCGGCGCTGGGCCTTCAGGGTGGGGGAGTCGTACCACACGCGGTTCACGTTGCCATGGGGCACATCGTTGACGCTATAGAGCGAACCCTTGTCGCCCTCGGCTTTCGAAACGATGAAGATGTTGGTAAACGAAGCGATGTCGCGGCTACGATAGACATTGGAGGGGTCGAGCCAATCCATTCCGTCCACCCGGAACTTGTAGCTATACAATTCGGGTTGCAAGTCGGCGGTGGTGGTGTAGGTCCAGATTCCGTTTTCGCCTTCCTTCATGGCGACTCTATTCCTGCCCGTCAGGAAGTCGCCCTCCACCTCCACGGTGACGGCTTTCGGGGCATAGAGCCTGAAGGTGACGCTCCCGTCGGCGTTCTGCTCGGGCGATGTCAGGTTGTTCACGTCGAAGAGGGCTTGTTGCGCCCACATGCCGATGGCCATCGAGGCGCATGCCAGCATCATCATTGTTCTTTTCATGTTGGTTGGTTTTTTAGTTTGGGTAATATTTTTTTACTTGATGAGGTCGATGGAGCGCTTGAGGAAGGCGTCGAGGGCGGCGCCCTTCAGCATGCCGTTCTGAAGCAGGGCGAGGTCGATGAGCTGGTGCACGATGTCGTTCTTGGCGGCAAAGTCGGCAATGACCTGTTGCTTCTTCTCCTTTTGCTCGTCGATGGCCTTTTGGGTGTTGGCCTTGTCGTCCTTCTGCTCCTGGGTGATCTCCTCGGGCTTCTTCTTCTCGGTCTGCTGGTTCAGGGCGGCCAAGCGAGCCTGAAGCCCCTTCATCTCGGCCTCGATGGGCTTCAGGGGGTCGGTCAGCGTGGCCTTGGCATCGTCGAGAATACGGCTCACCAGCGGATGGTCGCTATTGAGCACCACGTTCATCGAATCGGGCATCTCGCCATAGAAGCTCATGCCACTCTGATAGCGGCTCATCTCCTTCATGCGGCGCATCCACTCGTTTTGGGTGATGACCACAGGACGTTGAGTCTCGCCGAGAGCGTTCACCTCAACGATGAACTCCTTCTTGTCGATCTTGGGGAGTTGCGATTGGAAGATAGCTGACAAATTGTCACGTTCCTCTTCTGCCAAAGTGTTCTTCGGAGCGTCCTCCTTCTGGATAAGGTGGTCAATGGTGTCGGCATCCACACGGGTGAAACGGCTCTTTTCGAACTTCTGCTCCAGGGTCTGGATAGCGGGCACGTCGAGTTGTCCGTCGAAGAGCAGCACGCTATAGCCCTTATCCTGAGCAGCCTTGATATACGAGTATTGCTCGTCCTTGTCGGTGGCGTAGAGATAGACCAGATTGCCGTCCTTGTCCTTTTGCGAGGCCTCAATGAGAGTGCGATATTCGTCGAAAGTGAAATACTTTGATTCGGTGTCCTTGAAGAGTGCAAATTCCTTGGCGCGGTCGTAGAAGTTCTCCTCGGTGAGCATGCCATAGTTGATGAAGAGCTTCAGGTCGTCCCATTTCTCCTCGTATGCCTTTCGGTCTTCACCGAAGATGGCCTTCAGGCGGTCGCTCACCTTCTTGGTGATATAGGTCGAAATCTTCTTCACCTCGCGGTCGCTTTGCAGATAGGAGCGGCTCACGTTCAGGGGGATGTCGGGCGAGTCGATGACGCCATGGAGCAATGTCAGGAACTCCGGCACGATGCCCTCCACCTGGTCGGTCACGAACACCTGGTTGCAATACAATTGAATGCGGTTCTTCTGCAGTTCAAGCGAGTTCTTCACGTGGGGGAAGTAGAGGATGCCCGTCAGGTGGAAGGGATAGTCCACGTTCAAATGAATCCAGAAGAGCGGCTCGTCCTGCATGGGATAGAGCGTGCGATAGAACGACTTGTAGTCCTCGTCCTTCAATGTCGAGGGCGTCTTCGTCCAGAGCGGCTCCACATTATTAATAATATTGTCTTCGTCGGTGTCCACCTGTTTGCCGTCCTTCCACTCGGTCTTCTTGCCGAAGGCGATGGGCACGGGCAGGAAGCGGCAATACTTCTTGAGCAATCCCTCCAGCTTGTACTTGTCGAGGAACTCCTTGCTATCGTCATCGATGTAGAGGATGATGTCCGAGCCACGCTCCTCGCGGTCGGCATCGTCAATCTCATAGGCGGGGCTTCCGTCGCAACTCCATTTCACGGCCTTTGCGCCCTCCTGCCAGCTGCGCGTAACGATTTCCACCTTCTTGCTCACCATGAAGCTGCTGTAGAAACCCAGTCCGAAGTGGCCGATGATATTGTTGGCCGTGTCCTTGTATTTTTCCAGGAAGTCGGTGACGCCCGAGAAGGCAATCTGGTTGATATACTTGTCAATCTCTTCCTCGGTCATGCCGATGCCACGGTCGCTGATGGTGATGGTGCCCTTGTCGGCATCCATGCTGATGCGAACCGTCAAGTCACCCAGCTCGCCCTTGAAGTCGCCCTTCTCGGCCAATGTTTTCATCTTTTGTGTGGCGTCGACGGCGTTGCTCACCATCTCGCGCAGGAAGATTTCGTGATCACTGTAGAGGAATTTTTTGATGACCGGAAAAATGTTCTCGGTCGTCACTCCGATGTTACCTTTTTGCATGGTTGCTTTTCTTTTTTATTTGTTATACCTTTATAGAAAACCTCTGCAAATAGCGTGCCAAAAGTTTTCGGGCGAGCGCTATCGTATGGTGAGCAGCACCGACTCGTCGCGTTCCTTGGCCACCACAATCTTTTGCTTCAGGCGATAAAGCTAGGCGAAAAAAGCACGAAAAAATGCTTTCGGCACGGAAATTGCTGTTTCTTTTATAAAGAAAGGAGAATTTGATATGGCATTCATTGATTATTACAAGATTCTGGGGGTGAAGAAAGATATCGCTCAAGCCGACGTGAAGAAAGCTTACTTAAAACGGGCCAAGCAATTTCACCCCGACTTGCACCCCGACGACCCGAAGGCAAAGGCAAAGTTCCAAGCACTGAACGAGGCATACGAAGTTATAGGCGACGCCGAGAAGCGCCGCCTCTACGACCAATATGGCGAGCAATGGCGCGAGGCGGGCCAGACGCAACAAGAATGGAGGGATTGCAAGTGTGGACGAGGCGGTGGAGGCGGCGATGCCTTTGGAGGCTTCGACTTCTCGGGCTTCCAGGGCGGCGGCTTCAGCTCGTTCTTCGAACACCTCTTTGGCAACCGTGGGGCAGGGGCCACTGGCTTTGGCAACACGGCAGCAAAACCTCGCCAGACGGAGGCATCCATCAGTATCGACATGTACACGGCCCTTTTGGGCGGCGATGTGGTGGTGGCCTTGCCTGGCGGACAAAAGTTGAGATTGAAGGTGAAACCGGGCACCCAGCCCGGACAGAAGGTGCGGTTGCGCGGAAAGGGGCAGGACGGCAACGACCTCATCCTCACCTATCAGGTGACGTTGCCCTCGACGCTCTCACCACGTCAGCGCGAGTTGCTGGAGCAGATGCGCATGGCCTGATCGATGTCGGCATCGAAAGGCCCGGTGTGCTCCAGCTTCAACGTACACATGGCGGCGGCCAATTGGCCGGCCTCCAAGCACGAGGCACCCCGAGCACGGGCATAGAGATAACCTGCGGCGTAAGTGTCGCCACAACCCGTGGCATCCACTACACGGCGGGGAGGATACCCGGGGATGTCGAAGAAATCGGTGCCGTCGAAGATGATGCTCCCAAAGCTACCCAATGTGATGAGCACCTCGCGTACGCCCCACGAATGGATGAGGCGGGCTGCGCGGTGTAGGTCTTTTTCACCATCGGTGAGCACGTCGACCTCGTGCTCGTTCACTTTTAGGATGTCGGTATGCTTCAAGACGCGAAGCTTGTCGCGCCAATCCACTGCATACACCTGCTCGCCCCGCACTTCGCGCAGATAGCCTTGCACATCCACGCACACGCGTCCCTTGCTGGCAAGATACTCCACCACCTCGGGAGAGAAATCGTCCACGAGGAGCGTGCCCAGATGGAAAACGTCGGCCTCGATCTGGCTCAACGCCTCGATGGTAAAGGGGGCGGCCTTCGATAGCACGCGTTGCTGGCGGCTATTCACGTCGGCACCATATTTGTTCTCGAAGAACACGCTGGTGGGACTACCCAGGTCGGTGATGTCGATGCCCGCGAGGCGCAGGCGCTCCACCTCGTGCTTCAGGTCGTCGCCCACGGCGGTGACCACACCGAAGCTCACATCGGGGGGAAGGTGGCGCATGGCCCAGGCCACGTAATAGGCGGTGCCACCGGCGCAATCGATGCCGTCGGGCATCAGCGGGGTGATGATGCGGTCGTGGGTGATGTGGCCAATGCAAAGAATCTGTTTCTTCCCCATATCAAAGGCTTATCGGAACGAGTCGGTGAGTAGTTTGATTTCTATCTGAGGTGTGATGCGCTCGTACAATATATTATATACGGCGTCAAGGATGGGCATGTTCACATGCCAGTGGCGGTTGATTTCCTTCATGCACTTGGTGCCGAAGTAGCCCTCGGCAATCATCTCCATCTCCATCTGTGCGCTCTTCACGCTATAGCCCTTGCCAATCATGGTTCCGAAGACACGGTTGCGCGAGAAATTCGAGTAGCCCGTAACTAGCAGGTCGCCCAAGTAGACGGAATCGTAGACGTTGCGATCGGCGCTGGGATGGATGGCCTGCAGGAAGCGGGCCATCTCCTGAACGGCATTCGACATTAGAACGGCTTGGAAATTGTCGCCAAACTTCAGTCCGCCGCAGATGCCCGCCGCAATGGCATACACATTCTTGAGCACCGAAGAGTATTCGATGCCCACGACATCGGGCGAGGTCTTCGTCTTGATGAAGGGGCTGGCCAGCACATCGGCAAAGGCTTGTGCCTTCTTCAGGTCGGAGCAACCCACGGTGAGATAGCTCAGGCGCTCCAAGGCCACCTCCTCGGCATGCGAGGGGCCGCCGATGCACGCCAAATTCTCGTAGGGCACGTCGAAGGCTTGATGGAAGTATTCGGTGCAGATGAGGTTCTCGTCGGGCACGATGCCCTTGATGGCGGTGACGACGAACTTGTCCTTCAGACGGGTCTTCAGCTTGCGCAGGTGGTTCTTCAGGTAGGGCGATGGCACGACGAACACCAGCGTGTCGTATTCGGCCACGATGTGGTTGAGGTCGGTCTGGAAGTTGATCTCCTGGGTGTCGAAGTGAACGCTGGTGAGATAGCTGGGGTTGTGACCCAGGCGGCGGAAATCCTCAATCTGATCCTCACGGCGCATATACCAGCCAATGTGATGCGTGTGTTGCACCACAATCTTGGCAATGGCTGTCGCCCAGCTGCCACCGCCAATGATGGCTATTCTACCTGTTTCAGACATAGTTTCACCTTCTTCGTTATCGCGTTATAACGTAATTTCGTTATTACGCCGCCTCGTTTTCACACCATCATCCTATCACCCCGCTGCGTCAATCCAGCTCTGGACTTCAGTCACGGAAGGCTTTTCGTAGCCCAGCTTGTATTTCTTCACAATCTCGCCAATCTTCTGCTGGAGGCCTTGTGCCTTCTCGTCCTTGATGTCGGCGATGAGGTAGAAGCCGGCCTTGCGGAGCACGTACACCCAGTCCTCGGCCACGCCGATGGCGGCCCACTCCTGGATGCTGCTTTGCGGGGCTTTCTTCTCGGGCTTCATCTGGGGGAAGAAGAGCACCTCCTGGATGAACGTCTTGCCCGTCATGAGCATCACCAGGCGGTCGATGCCGATGCCAATGCCGCTCGTGGGGGGCATGCCGTATTGCAAGGCGCGAAGGAAGTCGTGGTCGATGATCATAGCCTCGTCGTCACCCTTCTGGGCCAGGCGCATCTGCTCCTTGAAACGCTCCTCCTGGTCGATGGGGTCGTTCAGCTCGGAGTAGGCGTTGGCCAGTTCCTTACCGTTAACCATCAGCTCGAAGCGCTCGGTGAGGCCGGGTTTCGAGCGGTGCATCTTCGTCAGAGGCGACATCTCCACGGGATAGTCGGTGATGAAGGTGGGCTGGATGAAGGTGCCCTCACAGAACTCGCCAAAGAGCTCGTCGATGAGCTTGCCCTTGCCCATGGTCTCGTCAACCTCCATTCCCTTTTCCTTGCAGAAGGCGCGAATCTCGTCCTCGCTCTTGCCCTCGCAATCGAAGCCCGTCTTCTCCTTGATGGCGTCGAGGATGGGCAAGCGGCGATAGGGAGCCTTGAAGCTCACGATGTTTCCATCAATCTCGCGCTCGGTGCTACCGTTCACGGCAATGCAGATGGTCTCCAACAGATGCTCGGTGAACGACATCATCCAGTTGTAGTCCTTGTATTGCACGTAAAGTTCCATGCAGGTGAACTCCGGGTTGTGGTTGCGGTCCATGCCCTCGTTGCGGAAGTTCTTGCCAATCTCGTAAACGCCCTCAAAGCCGCCAACGATGAGTCGCTTCAGGTAAAGCTCGGTGGCGATGCGCATGTACATGTCCTGGTCGAGAGCGTTGAAATGGGTGATGAAAGGACGGGCGGAGGCTCCTCCGGCGATGGACTGGAGGGTGGGGGTCTCCACCTCAGTGTATCCTGCCTCGTCGAGCACCTTTCGCATTGTGCGGATGACGGTGGCACGCTGGAGGAAGGTGTCCTTCACACCATCGTTCACCACCAGGTCCACATAGCGCTGGCGATAGCGCAATTCGGGGTCGTCGAACTTGTCGTAGGCCACGCCGTCCTTGTACTTCACGATAGGCAGGGGTTTCAAGCTCTTCGAGAGCAGGGTCAGCTCCTTGGCATGCACGCTAATCTCGCCCGTCTGGGTGCGGAAGACGAAGCCCCGCACACCCACGAAGTCGCCAATGTCGAGCAATTTCTTGAAGACCACATTATAGAGGTCTTTGTTTTCCTCGGGGCAGATGTCATCACGGGTGATATACACCTGGATGCGCCCCTTAGAGTCTTGCAACTCGATGAAAGAGGCCTTGCCCATCACACGACGGCTCATCATGCGTCCGGCGATGCTCACCTCACGAGGCTCGGCTTCATCGCTGAAGCTTTCTATGATTTCCTTCGAAAAAGCATTAGTGGGATATTCGGCGGCGGGGTAGGGGTTGATGCCCATGCGGCGCAATTCGTCGAGCGATTGGCGGCGCAATATTTCTTGTTCTGAAAGTTCAAGGATGTTCATTTGATTATTATACAATTATTTCGTTTTTTAAATTGAGCGCTTTATTTCATTAACTCGCGCAGGCGGATGCGGGTGAGCACCTGCTTGGTGTTGTAGGTGAAGTCGCCTTGCATCACCCACGAGAAATAGCCCTGGTCGGTGCGCAACACGTCGGCCACGGTCTTTCCCTTGTGCTTGCCAAAGTTGAAGTATTCGGTCATCACGGGCTTTCCATCCTTGTCGGTGATGGTATTGCCCTTGGCGTCCTTCGCCTCGCCCCATACGATGCGCCCGGCAAAGTCGACGTTGTTGTTCACCTTCGAGAAATCGGCCAGCGCCTTCACGTCATTGGGCAACGTGCGGTCCTTGGGGTCTTCGCCCATCTGCCGTTGGTGCTCTTCGGTGTAATAGTCGAGCTGGCCCTGAAGGATGCGCCAGGTGGCCTCGGTGTCCTCGTCGGAGCGATGGGCGGTGAAATCCTCCTCCATCTTTCGCCCGCAATAGAACTTGTAGGCGGCGGCCAAATTGCGGCGCTCCATCTTGTGGAAGATGGTCTGGGCATCTATCAGGCAACACTTGGAGAAATCGAAGTCGATGCCCGCACGAAGGAACTCCTCGGCCAGCAAGGGAATGTCGAAATGGTTGCTATTGAATCCCGCGAAGTCGCACCCCGAGAATTGCTGACTCAACGTAGAGGCCAGTTGCTTAAAGGTGGGCTTGTCCTTCACGTCGTTGTCGCCGATGCCCGTCAGGTCTGTGATGAACGAGGGGATGTGGCATTCGGGATTGATGAGGTAATTGCCCCGCAGTTCCTCGCCCGAGGGCATCACCTTGATGAACGACAATTGGATGATTCGGTCTTTCACCAAGTCAAGACCGGTCGTCTCCAAATCGAAGACGACCAGTGGTTTCGTGAGTTTCAGTTTCATCAGTCGTTAATTAGCATGGGCATCATCAGCATCAACACGTCTTGGTCGGCGGGTTGTTCCGAAGGCAGCACCAGTCCGGCGCGGCTGGGATCGGCAAGCTGGATAACCACCTCCTGACAATCGAAATTGCTCAGGATCTCGATGAACGACGACCCCTTGAAACCGATGCTCATAGGCATACCATTATAATCGCACGACATGCGCTCGGTGGCCGTCTTCGAGAAGTCGTAGTCCTCGGCATCGAGCTGGAGCGTGCCGTTCTCCACATGGAAGCGGATGAGATTGCTGGAGTCGTTGCTGAAAGGCTGAACGCGGCGGAGCGCCGAGAGCAGGCCCACGCGGTCGATGGTGAGCTGGTTGGGATTGCCCTGGGGAATCACCGAGTTGTAGTTGGGATAGCGGCCCTCGATGAGGCGGCAGATGAGCAGGCCTTCTTCGAAGTTCACCTCGGCATTACGGTCGTCGAAGCGCATCACCACGTCGCCACCCTGCTTGCCAAGTACGCCCTTCAGGAGCGAGGCGGGCTTCTTGGGCAGGATGAACGAGGCGGGCTGCTCGCTCTTGATGTTCAGGATTTTGCTACGCACCAGCTTGTGACCGTCGCTGGCCACCACGGCCAGACAATCGGGCGTAAGGTCGAAGTAGATGCCATTCATCACCGGGCGCAACTCGTCCTGGGCGGTGGCAAACAGGCTTCGGTTGATGTTGTCGGCCAATACCTGGGTGGGGATGTTAATGACGGTGGCGTCCTCGCCCACCATCTGGGGCTGAGGAAATTCGTCGGCATTCTCCACGGGTAGCGAGAACATACCATTCTGATAGCTAATCTTTGCAAGCTTGTTCTGAAGGTCCACCTCGAAGGTGATGGGCTGCTCGCTAAAGCCCTTCACGGCCTCGAGCAGGTCGTGATTTCCAATACAGAAGCGCCCGTCGCCGTCGCTCTCGTTCAGCTCCAAGGCGGTCTTCATCATCACCTCACTATCCGAGGCCGTCAGGTGAAGTCGTCCGTCGATGACCTCAAAGAGGAAATTACCCAGGATGGGCAACGAATTTTTACTGTTGATAACTCTTCCCAGCACCGTCAGCCTGCTGCCCAGTGCCGTGCTTGATACGGTAAATCTCATAATGATCCTATTTCTTTTGCGTATTATCGGTTTCGGACTACAAAAATACAAAAAAAGTGCGTCAACAACAAAATTATTCGAAAAAAATTGTTTGTTTTCAAACTATTTTAGTAATTTCGCAACCGATTTCGCCCAAACATTAACATTATCTTAATAAAAAACACTATGGATCTATCAGGAAAAGTTATTGCCATCTTGCCCGCACAAAGTGGCACCTCCGCCCGCACGGGTAACCCTTGGATGAGTCAAGAATACGTCATTGAAGTGCCTGGCACTTATCCGCGTAAATGTGTGTTCCGCATTTTTGGCGAGGACCGCATCAAGCAGTTCAACATTCAGGCCGGCGAGGAAATCACCGTCCAGTTCGACATCGATGCCCACGAGTGGCAGGGACGTTGGTTCAATGAGATTCGCGCCTTTAACATCTTGCGTGGCGTGCCCGCCCAGGAGGTGCCCGCCGCCACCACCATCGCTAGCCCCGCAGGCGCCGCTCCCTTCCCCCCTCAGCAGCCCGCCGCAGCAGCTTCTCCCTTCCCTCCCGCACAGGAGCCTGCCGCCGAAGGAGCCGCCGACGATCTGCCCTTCTAAGCCAGACATTTTGGCAATAGTGTTACAACGGATTAAGCCTGCCTATCAGGTTTAATCCGTTGTAATCGTTATAAGAGATTTAGTTGAAGAAATTCCACGAAATGCCGAGGTGGAGTACCGAACGGTTCACGGGATAATGGGGGGTGAGGAACGACTGGCGGTTGAAGCTGGTGCCCGTAACGTTGCTCATCATCACAAAGAAACGGGCGTGCTTCAGGTGCAGGTTGGCATAGACATCGACAAAGGGGAAATTTCCCATCTCCATGCGCGCCCCATCGTTCTCTTGAATGGCAAACTGGTTGAGCTGGGGAAGGAAATCGGGGGCATAGTACTTGGTGAACCAAGTGCCCGAAGCGCCCAACTCAACGCTCAACACTTGCGACACCATGAACTTGAGGTAAAGGTTGGTGAAGACGTTGAGGCGCGGAAGGGGAAGCACGTCCTCATCGCTGCTGGTTTGGAACGTGACCACATTGTCCCAATGAATGGGTCCCAAGTGCAGGGGCTGGTCGACCTGGGCGGTTAACACGGCCAACGAGCCATCGTGCTGGCGGAATTGGGCCGTGAGCCCCTTTCGGTTCTCGCCGTCAAGGGTATAGGCCATGCCCAGATAAGTGTAGTTCTCAATCTCGTCGAAGGCCACGCGCAAACGCGTGTTGGTCTTCCCGAAGGTGAGCCTTCCTTCCACCCTGCTATGTGCTATCTTGTCGAAATCGTTGTCCCACCAAAGGTGCTTGGTATGATAATGGCGCTGGAGGAAGGTGGGATTCTCCCGATGGATGAAGGCGTTGGCATCGAGCCTCACCGTGTCGCCCAGGAGGGGGAAGTTCAGGTCGGCACTGGCATCGAGCTTCAGTTGGCCGGCATCTTCGCCCGCCACCCATGCCTCGGCCGTGAGGTCGTAGTGCAAGGTGTGTCCCTGGGTCTTGCTCAGTTGTCCGCCCACGCTGATGTTGTGCTCGGTCCAATGTTCCAAACATAGCGTGTTGTTATCCATATTGGGCATCTCAAAGCGGCGCAACTCATGTGCGGCAAAGGCTTTCAGTCCTGCAGGGGCATATTTGTTGAACCCTTCGAGCAATCCAATGGCCAGGGTGTTGCGCAGGTTCAAGTGTTTCGTCTTGTCGTAGATGGAGTCGCCCCGATAGGTTCCGTTATGACGCTGGTCGAAATAGGTGTTGGCATAATAGTCGGTGGGCGAATAGTAGGCTTGGTAGATGTGGTCCTGGTTGGAAAGCTCGGCCGTATGGATGAAGCTGGTGACGGGCACGAACTCCTGCTTCATGAAGAGTTCGGTGCTATCGGCTATGGCCTGAAGAGCCAGCAACGAGTCGGCCATCTCCTTCGAAGTGACGCTGATACGCCCCGAATCGACGTTTAACATTGAACGTTGAGCGTTGAACGTTGAATCTGCCAAGAGCGAGTCGGTGCGCAGGGAGTCGTTGTTGAACGTTGAACGTTGAACGTTCAGCGTCGTATCAGCCACCACCTTTGCATCGTCGGGGCGTCCGGCCAGTAAGGGTGCTTGGGCTTCGTTGGCTTCTTTCTTCTCAGCCTCGTCCTTCTCTTTAGCGGCCTCCATGGCAAACTTCTTGGCCTTTATCTCCTCCTCGGTCATGGGTACCTTGCGATAGAAACCCACACTATAACGGTGGGTGAGGAAGAGGCGCAAACGGTTGTTGCGGTTCCAGTTATAATTCAGCACCGTGGGAATCTCGTTGTCCGAGAAGCTCTCGGTGAACAGCTCTGGGTGGGTGATGTAGTCGTCGTTGGTGACGCCACCGTTCTCGTGAGCCTTCTGGTGATAGTGCTGGAGCAGGACGTGAGCCTGGTAGCGGTCACCCAGATGCGAGACGAAGAACGTTGCGCCGAAGTGAGAGTTGTTCTGGTTTTGGAAATAGCCTCGCGCATAGCGATAGTCCAGGTCGAACCCCAGGCCCGTGCGCTTGCCAGCGTTCACGGCAAAACGAGCGTCGAGGATGTCCTCGCCGTTGGTCTTGTCGCCACAACTCCCATAACTCATGTTGGTGATGGGCGAGAGGGTGTTGGTGAAGTGCCACTCGTCGGGGTCGCGCAACACCTGGCTATAGGCATCGGTGAAAAGGAACTGGCTGGTTTCGCGCCGGTTAGCAAAGATGCGTGAGAGACGCGCGGTGAAGTTGGAACCCACAGTGTTGTATTCGCCATAAGTGCCAGTGCCCATGGTCGATTGTGGGTAGAGGTGTGGGATGGTGTCAACGTCGGTGGGGTGCATGTCGCCGAAACGGCGGTCTACGCTCCACACATAAACACCCTTTGGCACCACCTTCTCATTCGAGGTGGTGTCATTGTTGTGTGGGTTAAAATTGCGGTTGCCAGCACGTGTGTCGCGCTGGTTGATGTTGCCGTCGGGGTCAATCTCGTTGAAGGTTTGGCCGCTGGCAAGTGCTGGCAACAACACCAACAGAAAAAAGGAGTATCTTAATGGATTTACCATGAAATGCGTGATCGTCCGTGAAATATCCGTGGCTAAATCTTGAAGATGCGCAGGAAGAGTTCCACGAACTTAAACACCAACGACACTAACAGAATCCACTTGGCCGTCTCGTGGTCGGCATAGAAGTAGACGATGAGTCCCGAGATGGCTCCCACGAGGAAGATGACGTTGAGCCAGAAGCGCAACACGCGGGTGCGGCTACTGTCGCGAAACGGCTCCAGGTTGTGGCGCCGAGGCCTGTTCTCCATGGCCTCGTCCACCTTGCGCTTGATGTCGTCGTCGGTCATTTGGTCAGGGCGTTAGTGTATTTCTCGAAGAGGTAGTCCTTGCGGTCGATGGTCTTGCGGCGGAACTTTCCGCTCACGCGGGCCAGCTTGGTCTGCTTCTTGTTCAGGCCATAGCGGTCGTTGATCCACTCCTCGGCGTAATAGGTGATGGGGTCGCGCTCCTCATCATATATATATACGATGCGGGTCATCTTCAGCGTGGCCTCGCCGTCGCGGCACTCGGCGATGAGGTGGTAGAGCAGACGCGTGCGGTCCAGGTTCAGGGGCTTGTTCTTGAACACCAGCCACTCCTGGTAGTTGCCTACCAGCATCAGCTGGTCGTCGTCGGTCATCGTCACTCGGCTTTGCTCAAACTGTCCGGGTTCCTTGGTCTGCTTCTGCATCAGGTCGAGCAGGATGTCGTAGATTTGCTTGGCCTTCTTGCCCGGGGCCTTGATGGTGGTCTGGAAAGTCACCTTGCCGTCGACTTCGGGCACGGCACCTGCCAGATACTTCTTGTCGGAATTGGCCTGTACGGTTTCATTGGGGCGCTCCCAAGTGTTGTCTTGTGCCTGGATGGTCAAAGGAAGGGCCATCAGCAGGGCAATCATTATCTTTTTCATTGTAATTGTTTTTTTTGTCGTTTGTGGTTTCGGGTGCAAAATTACGAAATTATGCCGAAATGACGAAGCAATTTTGAAAGTTTCACACTTTTCTACGAATAAATAACCCGACTTAAAACAAGTCTGTCTTTGTTTTTTTAGTTCTCGTCGCAGTCTATATAAATTATGACGCAGTTTTTATAGACTGCGACGTAGTTTATAAAAATCACGACGTAATCTGAAGAATGTCTACGCGTCGGGAAATAAATGGCAAAAAAAGAAGGAACTTTTGTGCTCGGAATGAAAAAAAATGACTACTTTTGCACATTGATTCAAGATAACAACACATGAACGAACCACAAGAACAGATGCAATTCACTGCTGCCGAGCGCGACCTTGCCCTGCGGCTCTTCACACAGCTACGTGAGAAAACGGCGGCTGCTCTGCATGCCGATGATGAGCGGCAGGTGCGCCAGCATCTGATGGCCGCCATCGAGCAGGGGCAGGTGAAGCGCGATGAGTTCGGGCTGAATCCCGTGGTCAGCAGCCTGCAGACCGCCTTGCTGGCCGTCGACGAGATTGGGCTTCGCCGCGAGGCAGTGTTGGCCATCATGCTCCATCCCTGTGTCGACGGTGGACAACTCAGCATCGACGAGGCCACCACCTGCTATGGCGAGGCTGTGGCCCGCATTTTGCGTGGCTTGGAGCGCATCAAGGAACTCTATAGGAAGAACCCCGTGGCGGAGGGAAACCGCACCGACTTCATTCGCCTTCAGGGCGAGAACTTCCGCAACCTCCTCCTGTCGTTTGCCGAGGACATGCGCGTCATCCTCATCATGATTGCGGACCGTGTGAACCTGATGCGCCAGATTCGCGATAACGACAACGTTGAGGCACGGCGCGAGGTGAGCGAAGAGGCAGCCTATCTCTATGCCCCGCTGGCCCACAAACTGGGGCTATATAAGCTGAAGAGCGAGCTGGAAGACCTCTCGTTGAAATATCTGGAAACCGAGGCCTACTATCATATCAAGGAGAAGCTGAACGCCACTAAAGCCGCTCGCGATGCGTATATAGAACGTTTCATAAAGCCTATCAGAGAGAAACTTGAGGCTGCAGGGCTAAAGTTCCACATGAAGGGGCGCACCAAGAGTATACACAGTATCTGGCAGAAGATGAAAAAGCAGCGGTGCCAGTTTGAGGGCGTCTACGACCTCTTTGCCATTCGCATCATCATCGACTGTGAGCGCGAGGAGGAAAAGCAACAGTGTTGGAAGACCTTTGCCATCATCACCGACATGTATACCAGCAACCCCAAGCGCATGCGCGACTGGCTGAGTGTGCCCAAGTCGAATGGCTACGAGAGTCTGCACATCACCGTGCTGGGACCCGAACAGAAATGGGTGGAGGTGCAGATACGCACCGAGCGCATGGACGAGGTAGCCGAGCGCGGCGTGGCCGCACACTGGCGCTACAAGGGCGTGAAGGCCGATGCTAGTGGCATGGACGAATGGCTGAAAGGCATCAGACAGATGCTGGAGAACACCGACGACGGCATGGAGGCCATGGACCAGTTCAAGATGGAGTTGCAGGACGAAGAGGTGTATGTGTTCACCCCCCGCGGCGACCTGATGAAGCTGCCTGGCGGTGCCACCGTGCTCGACATGGCCTACTATATCCACTCCAAGGTGGGCTCGGCCTGCACAGGCGCACGCATCCGCTCGGCCGACAGTCGCTCCGTGGGCGACACAGGGCGATTGGTCTCTTTCAGGCAAGAGCTTCATTCGGGCGACCAGGTGGAAATCCTCACCTCCAGCACCCAGCGCCCCAAGCAGGAATGGCTGGGCATTGTGAAGACATCTCGTGCCAAGGCGAAGATCCGACTGGCCATCAAAGAGACGCAGCAGAAGGAAGCCCTGCTGGTTAAAGAAATGCTTGAACGAAAGTTCCGCAATAGAAAGATAGAGATGGACGAGTCGGTGATGATGCGGACGATGAAAAAGCTGGGATGTAAAGAGGCCAGCGACTTCTATCGGCAGATAGCCGACGCCACGCTCGACGTGGCCACCGTCATCGACAAATACATAGAAGTGCAACAGGGCGACAAGGCTCCCGTGGCAGAGGTGCACTCGGCCGAGGAGTTTGTGCTCGAAACCACATCGGGCCTCAAAGCGCATGCCAACGACGATGTGCTCATCATTGGCCCCGACTTGAAGGGCGTCGACTATCAGCTGGCACATTGTTGCAATCCCATCTATGGCGATCAGGTGTTTGGCTTTGTCACCGTCAGCGGTGGCATCAAGATTCACCGTGCCGACTGCCCCAACGCCCCTGAGCTGCGCCGCCGCTTCGGCTATCGTATTGTGAAGGCAGCTTGGAGCGGAAAAGGTGACTCGCAGTATCAAATCACCCTGCGCGTCATTGGCAACGACGACTTGGGTATCGTGAACAACCTGACGAGCATCATCTCGAAAGATGAGAAGCTGGTGTTGCGTAGTATTAACATCGACTCGCACGACGGACTTTTCCGAGGAAACCTGACGGTGATGATGAGCGACACGGCCCGCCTGGAATCGCTCATCAAAAAGCTGCGCACCGTGAAGGGAGTGAAGCAGGTGGAGAGAGTATGAGAGGTGAGAAGTGAGAGGTAAGAGGTGAGAAGTGATGATTAGCAAGAACCAAATAAAATTTGTGAAGCAGCTGGAGCAGAAGAAGTATCGCCAGCGCGAAGGACTGTTTGTGGCCGAAGGGCCTAAGGTGGTGGGCGACCTGCTTGCGGCTGGCTTCGAGCCTGTGATGCTCTTCGCCACTGATGAGTGGAAACCCTTTTCCAGTCTCTCAGTGGAGACGGGTTACTGTCTGATTACCCCCGACGAACTTCGTAAGCTCAGCTTCCTGCAACACCCTCAGCAGGTTCTGGCCGTGTTCCCAATAAAAACCCCATCGGAGGCCATTGAGCCGACGGCCCTCATCCTCGCCCTCGACGGCGTGCAAGACCCTGGCAATCTGGGCACTATCATCCGCATCGCCGACTGGTTTGGCATCGATACCATCGTGTGCTCCAACGACACCGCCGACTGCTGGAACCCCAAGGTGGTGCAGGCCACCATGGGCAGTATCGCTCGCGTGAATATTTGCTATACGGATCTGCATTATTTCCTGGCTACCAGCAAATTACCCGTCTGCGGCACGTTGCTCGACGGCGACGACATCTATCAGCTGCAGTTGCCCACCCAGGCCATCATCGTGATGGGCAACGAGGGGAACGGCATCAGCCCCAGCATTCGCCAGTTGGTAACCCACAAGCTGCTCATTCCGCAGTTCCGGCCAGGCGCCGAGAGCCTGAACGTGGCCATCGCCACCGCCATCGTCTGCTCGGAGTTTAGAAGACCAAGGTGATTTTTTTCAAGTTTTCTTTTGACAAGTCAAAAAGATTCAGTAATTTTGCGGCAAAATAATAGTCAATAACCCAATAATAACAGTACTATGGCAAAAATGAAAGGTGCTATTGTGATTGACACCGCCCGTTGCAAGGGATGCGTGCTCTGCGTGGAAGCATGCCCGCAGAAGGTCATCGCCTTGGCCGGAAAGGTCAACGTGCACGGCTATCCCTACGTGGAGGCCACCAAAATGGAGGCTTGCGTGGGTTGCGGCTCGTGCGGCATCGTCTGTCCCGACGGTTGCATCACCGTCTATCGTAAACGAGTAGAGTAAAATCCCCCAAAACAGAAGACAATGGAAGAAACTAAAAAGCAACAGGCTAATGTGGCTTCCCTCCCTTCGGAGGGGCAGGGGGAGGCCATTCTGATGAAAGGCAATGAGGCTATAGCCCATGCTGCCAT
The DNA here is from genome assembly GCA_017619275.1 of Prevotella sp. GTDB lineage: Bacteria > Bacteroidota > Bacteroidia > Bacteroidales > Bacteroidaceae > Prevotella. The sequence goes on from JAFZSR010000002.1 coordinate 33,494, forward strand.
CCGTTGCGGTGTGGATGGATACTTTGGCTATCCCATCACTCCGCAGAGTGAAGTGATTGAGACGCTGGCCGAGCTAAAGCCCTGGGAGACCACCGGCATGCAGGTGGTGCAGGCCGAGAGCGAGCTGGCAAGTATTTATATGGTGTATGGCGCCGCCGGAGCCGGCAAGCGCGCCATGACCTCATCGTCGTCGCCCGGCGTGGCGCTGATGCAGGAGGGCATCACCTACCTGGCTGGTGCCGAGTTGCCCGCACTCATCGTGAACGTGCAACGCGGAGGCCCCGGCTTGGGAACCATTCAGCCCTCGCAAGGCGACTATTTCCAGGCTACACGTGGAGGTGGCAATGGCGACTATCAGACCATCGTGCTGGCTCCCGCTTCGGTGCAGGAGATGGCCGACTTTGTTGACCTGGCTTTCGAGCTGGCCTTCAAGTATCGCAATCCCGCGATGATCTTGAGCGACGGTGTCATCGGACAGATGATGGAGAAGGTGGTGCTGCCGCCCTACAAGCGTCGCCGTACCGACGAGGAAGTGATTGAGCAGTGCCCTTGGGCTTCGACGGGCAAGACGAAGGATCGCGTGCGCAATGTTATCACCTCGCTTGAGCTGAAGCCCGAAATCATGGAGCAACGCAACCTGCACCTGCAAGCCAAGTATGCCGAGATACGCGAGAAGGAAGTGCGCTACGAGACCCAGTTGATGGACGATGCCGAGTACATGATTGTGGCCTTCGGCTCTGCCGCCCGCATCGCCGAGAAGAGCGTGGAGCTGGCCCGTCAGGAGGGCATCAAGGTGGGGTTGTTCCGTCCCATCACCCTGTGGCCCTTCCCCACGAAGGAGATTGCCAACATGGCAAAAGGGAAGAAAGGCGTGCTTGTGGTGGAAATCAACGCCGGACAGATGGTGCAAGACGTGCGCCTCGCCATCAACGGTGCTGAGCCCGTGGAGCAATTCGGCCGTCTGGGCGGTATCGTGCCCGACCCCGAAGAAATAGTTTCTGCCTTAAAGGAAAAAATATTCCAGAAAGGCTAGCCCATCTAGAAATACTAGAAAAACTTGAACGACTAGAAATCTAGAGAATAACAAAGAAGTTTATGGAAGCAAACAATATCATTTCGTCTGAGAATCTGGTTTACAAGAAGCCAACGCTCCTGAACGACAACAACATGCACTATTGTCCGGGCTGCTCGCACGGCGTGGTGCACAAGCTCATCGCCGAGGTCATCGAGGAGATGGGAATGGAGGAGAAGGCCGTAGGCGTCAGCCCTGTGGGGTGCGCCGTCTTCGCGTACAATTATATTGATATCGACTGGCAGGAGGCCGCCCACGGACGTGCACCCGCCATTGCCACCGGCATCAAGCGTTGCTGGCCCGACCGACTGGTGTTCACCTATCAGGGCGACGGTGACCTGGCTTGCATTGGCACCTGCGAAACCATCCACGCCCTGAACCGTGGCGAGAACATCGTCATCATCTTCGTCAACAATGCCATCTACGGCATGACGGGCGGACAGATGGCTCCCACCACGCTGATAGGCCAGAAGACCTCGACCTGTCCTTACGGACGCGACCCGAAGCTGCACGGCTATCCCCTGAAGATGGCCGACATCGCCGCCGGGCTGGAAGGCACGTGCTACGTCACCCGCCAGTCGGTGGAGAGCGTAGGCAGCATCCTCAAGGCAAAGAAGGCCCTGAAGAAGGCTTTCCAGGCCTCGATGGACGGCAAGGGCAGCTCGCTCGTAGAGTTCGTCAGCACCTGCAATAGCGGTTGGAAGCTCTCTCCCTCGAAAGCATATGAATGGATGAAGGAGCACATGTTCCCCTTCTATCCCAAAGGCGACCTTAAAGATACGACAGCACTATGAAGAAAGAAATCATTATAAGCGGATTCGGAGGCCAGGGTGTGCTCTCCATGGGAAAGATACTGGCCTATAGCGGACTGATGGAAGACAAGGAAGTGACGTGGATGCCCGCTTACGGACCAGAGCAGCGCGGCGGCACGGCCAACGTGACCGTCATCGTGAGCGACGAGCGCATCTCCTCGCCCATCCTCAGCAAGTACGACATCGCCATCGTGCTCAACCAGCCCTCGCTGGAGAAGTTCGAGCCGAAGCTGAAGCCCGGCGGCATCCTCATCTACGACAGCTATGGCATCATCAACCCGCCCACGCGCAAGGACATCAACGTCTACAAGATTGATGCTATGGACAGGGCTGCCGAGATGAAGAACGGCAAAATCTTCAACATGATCGTGCTCGGCGGTCTGCTCAAGGTTTGCCCCGTGGTGGGCACCGGCGGTGTGGAGAAGGCCCTGAAGAAGACCCTCCCGGAGCGCCATCACGACCTCATCCCCCTGAACATGCAAGCCATCGAGGAGGGCGGCAAAATCATTCACAAAGAATGATTGTTTGTATTGCAGAGAAACCGAGTGTGGCTGCCGACATCGCACGCATCATCGGAGCCACGGCAAGGCGCGACGGCTACTACGAGGGCAACGGCTACCAGGTGACGTGGACTTTCGGCCACCTGTGCGAGCTGAAGATGCCCGAAGACTATACGCCGATGTGGCGCGCCTGGAGTCTCTCGGCTCTGCCAATGATTCCGCCAAAGTTTGGCATACGCCTGAAGGAAGACCAGGGCGTGAAGAAGCAGTTCGCCATCATTGAAAGTCTTTTCCAGAAGGCCGACAGCATCATCAATTGTGGCGATGCTGGCCAGGAGGGCGAACTCATCCAGCGCTGGGTGATGCAGAAGGCGCAAGTGAAGTGCCCCGTGCAACGCCTATGGATTTCGTCGATGACCGACGAGGCCATCCGCGAGGGCTTTGCCAAACTGAAAAGCCAGACCGAATACCAGTCGCTCTACCTCGCGGGACTCAGCCGCGCGGTGGGCGACTGGCTTTTGGGTATCAATGCCACGCGCCTCTACACCATCAAATACGGACAGAACCGCCAGGTGCTATCCATCGGGCGCGTGCAGACGCCAACCCTCGCCCTCATCGTCAACCGCCAGAAGGAGATTGACAACTTCAAGCCCGAGCCCTACTGGGTGCTGGCCACCGTCTACCGCGACACCACGTTCACGGCCACAAAGGGGAAATTCACGTCGAAGGAGGAGGGCGAAAAAGCGTTCAAGAACATCGAGGGGAAGCCCTTCGAGGTGACCAGCGTGGAGAAGAAGGAGGGCAAGGAGACGCCCCCCAGCCTCTACGACCTCACCTCGCTCCAGGTGGATTGCAACCGCAAGTATGGCTTCTCGGCCGAGTTGACGCTCAATCTCATCCAGCAGCTCTACGAGATGAAGCTCACCACCTATCCGCGTGTCGACACCACGTTCCTCCCCGACGACGTCTACCCCAAGTGTCCGCAGACGATGAACGGGTTGTATCAGGCGAAATTTGCCGGACAGGCTCCCTATGCCGAGTTGGTGCGACCCCTGGGAGGCAAGGCGCTCAAGAAGACGAAGAAGGTGTTCGACTCGACGAAGGTCACCGACCACCACGCCATCATCCCCACGGGCGTCGTCCCAGGAGGGCTGAGCGACTTGCAACTGAAGGTCTACGACCTCGTGGCGCGCCGTTTCATCGCCGTCTTCTATCCCGATTGCAAGTTCTCAACCACCACCGTGATGGGAAAGGTGGAAGTGAACGACCCCGCCGCCGAGGGCGCTCCAGTGGGCACGAAGGAAGCCAAGGAGTTCGTAGAGTTCAAGGCGACGGGCAAGGAGATACTCGACCCAGGCTGGCGCGTGGTCTATGCCAAGGACAAAGCATCGGGCGAAGAGGCGACCGAAGCCCCCGCGGTGGCCGAGGGGGGAGCCGCCGCCGAGGAGCGCACGCTGCCCACCTTCCAGAAAGGCGAGAGCGGCCCACACACGCCAACGCTCACCGAGAAGTGGACCACGCCGCCCAAATACTACACCGAGGCCTCACTGCTCAGGGCAATGGAGACCGCTGGCAAGCTGGTGGACAACGAGGAGCTGCGCGCCGCCATGAAGGAGAACGGCATCGGGCGCCCTTCCACCCGCGCCGCCATCATCGAGACGCTCTTCAAGCGCCACTACATCCGCAAGGAAAGGAAGAACTTGGTGGCCACGCCCACCGGCATCGAGCTCATCGACATCATCCACGAAGAGCTGCTCAAGAGTGCTGAGCTGACAGGCATCTGGGAGAAGAAGCTACGCGACATCGAAGCCCACAAATACGACCCCAAGCAGTTTGTCGACGAGCTGAAAGAGCAGGTCAGCGACATCGTCAGGCAAGTGATTGGCGACCAGAGCAACCGCCATGTGGCCGTCACCTCCGAGGAAGACCTGAAGAAGAAGAAGACGCAGAAGAAGCCACAACCCCCTCAGGAGCCAACAGGCCAGCCGTGCCCGCTATGCGGAAAGGGGCATATCATCAAGGGCAAGACCGCCTATGGATGCTCCGAATGGAAGAACGGCTGCACGTGGCGACAACCTTTCTGAAACCAACAAAAAACCTAAAAACACTACTACCATCATGCAGAAATTTGCCGATTACATCCAACGCATTGAAATCGACTCCCTATGGAGCGGTAAGAAACACATCGTGTGGGAGCTTGACCCTCACGTCAATATCCTGAGCGGCATCAACGGACAGGGAAAGTCCACAATCCTGAACAAGGTGGTGAAAGGTCTCTCCGCCGGGGGCGAATTTCCCAGCCACATGCTCAAGGGCGTCAGGCTCGACGTGGTGCCCGAGGATGCTCGCTGGATTCGTTACGACATGATTCGCTCGCTCGATAGCAGCCTCGCTCAGGTGCTTGCCGACGAGGAGGGCATGTTGCGCCAAGTGCTGCCCGTCATCAAGGGCGGCGGCGGTAGTCTGCTTGATTTTCAGCTCTATCATCTGCAACGCAAGTATCTCGACTATCAAGTAAATATCGGCAATCGCATTATTGCGGAATTGCAGGCGGGAAATGCCGAAGCTGCTCAGCACTTGTCGTGCAAGAAGAGCCGCTTTCAGGACATGGTCGATGACCTGTTCCAGGAGACGGGCAAGCATATCATCCGCACCGAGAACGAGATCCGCTTTACGCAGATTGGCGAGATGCTGACGCCCTATCAGCTCAGCAGCGGCGAGAAGCAGATGCTCATCATCCTGCTCACCGTGCTCGTGGAAGACGACCTGCCATACGTGCTCTTCATGGACGAGCCCGAGGTGAGTTTGCACATTGAGTGGCAGAAGCGGCTTATCGACCTCATCCTCGAACTGAACCCCAACGTTCAAATCATTCTCACCACCCACTCGCCGGCAGTCGTTATGAACGGCTGGGTGGATAGCGTCACCGAAGTGTCGGACATCACCACCTAACACCATTCGGAAGCCATGGGGAAGCGACTAAAAGACAATATTAATAGCCAATGGGTGGAGGCTGCCAATGCCCTGCGGGGCAAGAACAGCCGAAGGCGCATCGTAGCCTATGTGGAGAGCTACGATGACATCTACTTTTGGCGCACGATACTCGCCCCCTTTGAAGACGACAAGCGCTTTTTTGAAGTGATGTTGCCGTCGAAGGTGAATCTGACGCGTGGAAAGAAATCGGTGCTGATGAACTTCATCGACAGCGAATCGCAAGGCGAAGAGCGCCTGGGGCATGATATGATTGCCTGTGTAGATGCCGACTACGACTATCTGATGCAGGGAGCCACCGACCAGTCGCGCCGTGTGCTCAACAGTTCATACGTGTTCCATACCTATGCCTATGCCATCGAGAACCTGCAGTGCTTTGCCCCCTCGCTCCACGAGGTTTGTGTGGCCGTTACGCTCAACGACCATCGCATCTTCGATTTCGAGGAATATTTCAAGCAGTTCTCCGAAAGCATCTTCCCGCTCTTTGTTTGGAACATCATGCTTTATCGCAACGGACAATATCCCCGATTCTCCATCAGCGACTTCAATCGTGTCACCGATCCTGGTGGCTTTACTGTGCAGAACCCAGAACACTCGTTGCAGAATGTAAAACGCAAGGTGGGTGTGAAGATTCGTGAGTTACAGCGCCTCTTCCCCGATGCCAAGTCGGATTATCTGAAGCTGAAAGACGAGCTGAAGACGCTGGGCGTGAGTCCACAGACCACTTATCTCTACATTCAAGGCCATCATCTTTTCGACACCATTGTAGCCCCCATCCTTTCAAAGGTCTGCAATCTGCTGCGGCAGGAGCGCCAGTCTGAAATCTACCATTCGCATGCCCATTATACGCAGAAGCGAAATGAAATGTCCTGCTACGAAAACTCGCGGCAGGACATTAAAACCATGTTGAAAAAGAATACGGGCTATCAGCAGTGTTGGCTGATTCGTCGCCTACATGACGACCTTGCCCGCTATTTCAGCACTTAGTCGTTGTTGCGCTGTGGGCGCTGGCGCTGCTGGAATCCACCCTGGCCATTGCCACGCGGGCCACGCATGCGGTTCTGCATGTTCTCCTTGTACTTGTTCATCTGCTCCTCGGTGAAGATTTTCTCCAGGCCAGCCTGATAGGCTTCCATGTTCTTCTGCATCTCCTCGAAGTTCATGCGGGGACGCTCGCCACCCTGACCCTGGGGGCGCTGGGGACGCTCACCAGCCTGCGGACGGTTACCACCTTCTGGGCGCTGGCCACGCATGCCACCACGCTGTCCACGACCCATGCCCATACCCATCATGGGAATCTTCTCTTGGTACTCCTTGTTCAGCTCCAGCAGCTTGGCGGCCTGCTCCTCGTTGAGTGAATAGTCCTTTACCATCTGCTCGGTGCGCATCTTGAGCATCTCTTCGTTGCTGGGACGCTGCTGTTGCTCTGCTGCTTCCTGTGCCATTGCGCTGGCGCTCATCATCATTGCGGCTGCTAAAGCCAAAAACATTTTTTTCATTGTGGTTTTGTTTTAAAGGTTTGTATTGAATGATTTTTGTGTTCAACTGATGTTATGACGCTACCAGCATACGAAGGTTTAATGCAAATCAGAAAAAATTTTACATGCCTTCAAAGATAATTATCAATGCCACAACGTTATTGTTGCAAAATTGCTTTGTTGTGTCAAATCTTTTTAGTAATTTTGCGCAGAAATAATATAAACCAAATAATATAATCAATGAGAAAACTATTCCTTTTTGCCTTGCTGATGCTGGTCGGCCATGATGCCACGGCACAGCGCCCCGCCATCGCCCGCGACGCGGCACTGGAGAAGAAAGTAGAAAAGACCCTCTCGAAGATGACGCTCGACGAGAAGATAGGTCAGATGCTCGAACTGAACTTCGACCTCATGGGCAAGTATGGTGCCGACGGAAAGTGGCACCTGAACGAGGCCGTGCTCGACACGCTGCTCTCGAAATGGAAGGTGGGCAGCATCCTTAATGCCCCTGGTCGCGCCCAGACTGTGGAGCAGTGGCAGGAGTGGATACGCGTGATTCAGGAGAAATCGATGAAGTATCTTGGCATCCCCGACATTTACGGACTGGACCACAACCACGGCGTGACCTACACGCAGGGTGGCACGCTCTTCCCGCAGCCCATCAATCTGGCCGCCTCGTTCAACACCGAGTTGGCGCGTACGGGCGCCGCCATCACCGCTTACGAAAGCCGCGCCTCCAACTGCCCTTGGGTGTACAACCCCGTCACCGACCTGGGCCGCGATCCCCGCTGGAGCCGCATCTGGGAGAGCTTCGGCGAGGATCCCATTGTGAATGCCTGCATGGCCGAGGCCGAGATCAAGGGCTATCAGGGCGATGACCCCAATCATCTGGGCAAGTATCATGTGGCCGCCTGCATCAAGCACTATTTCGCTTACGGAGCCCCCTTCACGGGCAAGGACCGCACGCCCGCCTACGTGTCGCCGCAGATGCTGCGCGAGAAATATTTCGAACCCTTCAAGGCTGCCATCCAAGCCGGTGCACTTACGCTGATGGTCAATTCGGGCAGCATCAACGGCATGCCCGTGCACGCCAGCTATGAGTATCTGACGAAGTGGCTGAAGGAAGACCTGCAGTGGGACGGCATGATTGTCACCGACTGGGCCGACATCAACAACCTGTTCCAGCGCGAGCGCGTGGCCAAGGACAAGAAGGACGCCATCCGCATTGCCATCAATGCCGGCATTGACATGTCGATGGACCCCTACAGCGTTGATTTCTGTATTCTGCTGAAGCAGCTGGTGCAGGAAGGTGCTGTGAAGATGGAGCGCATCGACGATGCCGTGCGTCGCATCTTGCGTGCGAAATATCGTCTGGGCCTCTTCGACCAGCCTAACACCGGTGGCAAGGGCTATGAGAAGTTTGGCTCGAAGGAGCATGCCGAGGCTGCCCTGCGCTCGGCCGAAGAAGGCGAGGTGTTGCTGAAAAACCAAGACGGCATCCTGCCTCTGGCTAAGGGCAAGAAGATTCTCCTCACGGGTCCCAATACCAATCAGATGCGCTGTCTCAACGGCGGTTGGAGCTATACCTGGCAGGGTTCTAATGCCGAGGACTTGGCAGAAAAGTATAACACCATCTATGAGGCACTCTGCAACAAGTACGGAAAGGACAACATCGTCTTCGAGCCGGGCGTCACCTACAACGAGCGCGGTCAGTACTGGCAGGAGAATGAGCCCGAAATCATGAAGGCCGTCAAAGCAGCCGAGAATGTTGACGTTATCATCGCTTGCATTGGCGAGAACAGCTACTGCGAGACGCCGGGCAACCTCACCGACCTGTGGCTTTCGGAAAACCAGCGCACGTTGGTGAAAGAGCTGGCCAAGACGGGCAAGCCTATCATCTTGGTGCTTAACGAAGGACGCCCACGCCTTATCACCGACATTGAGCCGCTCTGCAAGGCCGTGGTCCACATCTTCCTGCCTGGCAACTACGGTGCCGATGCACTGGCCAACCTGCTTGCCGGCGATGCCAATTTCTCGGCAAAGATGCCTTACACCTATCCACGCGAAATCAACTCGCTGGCCAACTACGACTACAAGGTGAGCGAAGAGGTGGGCACCATGGCCGGCGCCTACAACTACGACGCGAAGGTGAGCCTGCTCTGGCCCTTCGGCTACGGACTCAGCTACACCACGTTTGAATACTCCAACCTGCGCGCCGACAAGACCAGCTTCCGTGCCGACGATGTGATCAACGTGAGTGTCGACGTGAAGAACACGGGCAGCAGGGTTGGCAAAGAACCCGTGCTGCTCTATAGCAGTGACCTTGTGGCATCGCTCACGCCCGACAACCGCCGTCTGCGTCAGTTCACCAAGGTGGAATTGCAGCCCGGCGAGCGGAAGACCGTCACCTTCAGTCTGCCTGCCAAGAGCATGGCCTTCGTGGGAGCCGACGGACGATGGACGCTCGAAGAGGGTGAGTTTATTCTGCGTGCCGGTGGTCAGCAGCTGAAGGTGAACTGCACGGCCACGAAGACCTGGAACGAGCCGAACATATAGTTTTTGTTAAAAAGAACCCCCTTTTTTGGCCAAACACTTTCCTGTTTGGCCAAAAATGAGTACCTTTGCAGACGCGTCGAAAGCTTGCCAGTTTTTCGACGAGAAGGCAAGATGAACAACGATGTATATATTTTAGGTATAGAGTCGAGTTGTGACGATACATCGGCAGCAGTGCTCAGAAATGAAGTGCTGCTGTCGAATGTCACCGCTTCACAGGCTGTGCACGAGGCTTACGGCGGCGTGGTGCCCGAACTGGCCAGCCGTGCCCATCAGCAGAACATCGTACCCGTGGTGAGCGAGGCCATCAAGCGGGCTGGCATTGTGAAGGAACAGTTGAGTGCCGTGGCCTTCACCCGTGGTCCCGGGCTGATGGGCTCGCTGTTGGTGGGTGTGAACTTCGCCAAGGGTTTCGCACGCTCGCTGGGCATTCCCCTCATCGATGTGAACCACTTGCAAGGCCACGTCATGGCGCATTTCATTAAAGAAGAAGCCACCCTCAACCCCTCTCCTCCCTTCCCCTTTCTTTGTCTGCTTGTCAGTGGAGGCAATTCGCAGATTGTCCTTGTGCGCGCGTATAATAATATGGAGGTGCTGGGGCAGACCATTGACGATGCCGCCGGTGAGGCCATCGACAAATGCTCGAAGGTGATGGGGTTGGGCTATCCTGGTGGTCCTATCATCGACCGCTTGGCTCGTCAAGGCAATCCCAAGGCCTACCAGTTTGCCGAGCCTCACATCCCAGGGCTTGACTACAGCTTCTCGGGTTTGAAGACCTCGTTCCTCTACAGTTTGCGCAAGTGGATTCAGGACGATTCCGACTTCATCGAGCATCATAAGGAGGACATCGCCGCTTCGCTGGAGTGGACGATTGTGGATATACTGATGAAGAAGTTGCGACTGGCCGTGAAGCAGACGGGCGTGAAGCATGTGGCTGTGGCCGGTGGCGTGAGTGCCAACAATGGGCTGCGACAGGCCTTCCACGACCATGCGCGCCGCTATGGGTGGACAATCTATATCCCCCGATTCAGCTACACCACCGACAATGCTGCCATGATTGGCGTCGTGGGCTACTACAAATTCCTGGACAAAGACTTCTGTCCAATAGATGCACCTGCATTTAGTAAAGTCACCTTTTCTTAACTCCCTGATTAAAGGGGGCAGGGGGTCTGAACAAGCGCAGAGTCCCTGTAAGTATAACAAATAAATGTCTGATTAAACGCTTGTTCAGACCTCCATCCCCCTAACTAAGGGGAGGCTATGAAGATGGATTTTGAAGGAAAGATTATTAGTAGGGAGATTAGCGAACTGCTGTGGGAGAGCGAGAAGACACTGTCCACAGCCGAGAGCTGCACGGGTGGTCGCATTGCCGAGTCCATCATTGCTGTGCCGGGTGCCTCAAAATATTTCAAGGGAGGCATCATCTGCTATGTCAATGAGGTGAAGGAGAACCTGTTGGGTGTGAGCCACGAGGTGTTGGAGGAGAAGACTGCCGTGTGCGAAGAGGTGGCCGTGGCCATGGTGAAGGGAGCCTGCCGGGCACTGAACACCGACTATGCCGTGGCTGCCACAGGCATTGCCGGTCCCGGCGGTGGCACCAAGGAGATTCCGGTGGGCACCATCTGGCTGGCATGTGGCACATCCGAGCATGTGGTGACCTGCAAGGTGGAGGAAGACCATGGGCGCGACGTCAACCTGGCTATCGCCACTAACCGAGCCATGCAGATGCTATGCGACCTTCTGAAGGCCGATCAAAAGCTCGGAATGCCCGAAAATCAAAATCCAGAAGCCGAAAACCAATAAAAACTGTAAGCTTTGGTCACAAAGCAACGCCATAGAAAAAAATCTCGTATGAGATTTTTTAAAAAACCGTACGAGATTTTTTCAAAAATCGTATGAGATTTTTTCGAAAAGCGTTACCAAATTTTTAGAGGGCGTCATCTACTCATAGCGCATGGAGCGTGCTGGGTGGATGCGCGACACCAAGTAGCTGGGTCCCACCAGCACCAACACGCTGATAATAAGCGTAGCCAAGTTGAGGGCTACGATGAGCGGGACGTTGATTTCCATGGGAGCTTCGCTTACATAGTAGGTCTGCGGGTCAAGACTTACTATTCCGGTGGCCTTTTGCAAAAAGATGATGCCCAGGCCTATTACATTACCCCAAAACAGGCCTTGGCCGATGATAAATGTGGCAAACCAGAGGAACGTGTGCCTGATGGTGGTGTTGCGGGCGCCCAGCGCTTTCAGCACGCCAATCATCTGCGTGCGCTCCAAGATGATAATGAGCAGGCCACTAATCATGGTGAAAGCTGCCAAGGCCACCATCAGCCCAAGGATGATCCACACATTGATGTCGAGCAGGTCGAGCCATTGAAACACCTGAGGATAGGCTTGGAAGATGGTGAGCGAGGTGAGCGTGTTGCCCTGGCTGTCGAGTCGTCCGCTGTTCATGAACTGGTCGATGATGCGGTCGTCGGTGTCGGCCAGATGGTCGAAGTCGTCCACCAGCAGTTCAACGCCGGTGCATTGGCTGCCCTTGAAGGCGTTGCGACGGTTGGCCACAAAGAGGTCGCACAGGCAGAACGAGTCGTCGAAACGCTTCATGTTCGTTTGGTAGACGCCACTCACATGGAAGCAAAGGCGCGACACGTGGTCGCCTATGAAGTAGGCATAGATGGCATCGCCTGCATGCAGATTTAGCTTGTCTGCCATCGTCTGCGATATCACCAGTTCGTAGGGATGTGCCTCCGAGTTGGCCTCGCCCTTCATCGGGTTCTTGTCGGTGAACTGTGGTAGAGAGCCCTCCACCATGTTCTCTTGCAGGAAGGATGTGTCGTATTCGGGCCCCAGTCCTTTGAACATCACGCCCAGAAAGTCGTGATCGGTCTTCAGGATGCCCTGCGCCATGGAGAAGCGCTCCACATGACGCACGCCGGGCACTGTCTGCAGCGTTTGCGTCAGGCTGTCGTCGATGCAGATGGGCAGACCCACGTCGGTTCCCACCGAGCGCACGTTCAGTATTTGAATATGACTGCCGAAGCCTACCACCTTGTCGCGGATGGTGTGCTTGAACCCCAGCACCACCGCCACCGTGACAATCATCACAGCCAGGCCGATGGCCACCCCCGCCGTAGCGATGCGAATGGCCGGACGGCTCACCTTGCGGCGGTCGTCGCTTTGGCCATAGATGCGGCGGGCGATGAAAAGGGAGAGGGACATTCTCTTTTTTTCTAGTTCGGCTAGTCTTTCTAGATTGGCAAATCTACTAGCCTGGCTAGTTCGACTAGATTGGCTAGCTCGGCTAGTTAAACTAGTTTTCTAACTTAATACTCTTCCGGGATAGGCCTCAAGGGCTTTCTGCAGCACGACGAGCGCACGCTCCAGGTCGTTTTTCTTCAGCACGTAGGCGATGCGCACCTGGTCGCGGCCAGCGCCGGGGGTGGTGTAGAAGCCGGCAGCAGGGGCCATCATCACAGTTTGGCCCTCGTACTCAAACTCGCTCAGACACCAGCGGCAGAATGTCTCGGCATCGTCGACGGGCAGCTTGGCCACGGTGTAGAAAGCGCCCATGGGAATGGGCGAATAAACGCCGGGGATGCGGTTCAGTCCGTCGATGAGGCACTTGCGGCGCTCTACATACTCGTCGTAGACATCGCGCAGGTACTCCTCGGGGGTGTCTAAAGAAGCTTCTGCCACAATCTGGCCGATAAGGGGAGGGGAGAGGCGGGCCTGACAGAACTTCAGCACGGTCTGGCGCACCTCCTTGTTCTTGGTGATGAGGGCGCCGATGCGGATGCCACACTCACTGTAGCGCTTCGACACCGAGTCGATGAGTATCACATTCTGCTCGATGCCCTCCAAGTGGCAAGCCGAGATATAGGGTGAACCGGTGTAGATATACTCGCGATAGACCTCGTCGCTGAAGAGGTAGAGGTCGTACTTCTTCACCAAGTCGCGTATCTGGTTCATCTCGCGGCGGGTGTAGAGGTAGCCCGTGGGGTTGTTGGGATTGCAAATCATGATGGCGCGTGTGCGCTCGTTGATCAGCTCTTCAAACTTCTCCACTTTTGGCAGCGAGAAACCCTCGTCGATAGTGGTGGCAATGGTGCGTATCTTGGCGCCAGCGCTGATGGCAAAGGCCATGTAGTTGGCGTAGGCAGGTTCGGGCACAATGATTTCGTCGCCAGGATTCAGACAGCTGAGGAAAGCGAAGAGCACAGCTTCCGAACCGCCACTGGTGATGATGATATCGTCGGCTGTCACTTGAATGTTATACTTGGCATAATACCCCACCAGCTTCTCGCGATAACTCAGATAGCCCTGCGAGGGCGAATATTCCAAGATATTGCGGTCTACGGTCTTCAACGCGTCGAGGGCCACTTGTGGCGTGGGCAGGTCGGGCTGTCCAATGTTCAAGTGAAACACGTGGGTGCCGCGCTTCTTGGCGGCAGCGGCCAGCGGAGCCAGCTTGCGGATAGGGCTTTCGGGCATCTCATGCCCACGAACAGATATTTCAGGCATCTATTACAAAAAACGTTTTTACAATGGTGATGCTTGCCACATTTGTGCAAATTCGCTGCAAAATTACGAATTATTTTCATAATCACGAAATTTGACGTTGACTTTTGATGAAAAAGACGGCGAAATTGCTCCGTCACGTCAAAAAAGAAACAAGTTTCTTTGTTTTGCTCTCTACTTTTTAGTAACTTTGCAAACTGAAACTGAAACGACACAACTTACTTATGAAAAGACTCAACTTGTTTTTGGCAATGGTTGCACTCTGCTTCGTGTGCGTCCATGCTCAGCGCGTCACCGACCTGCTCGACCGCGGACTGGTGGCCATTCCTGCACAAAGCGGCGGTGGCAATTTCGTCAGTTGGCGCATCTTTGGCGAAGAATACTATGATACGGAATACAATCTCTATCGTGACGGAGTGAAGGTGAACGACGCTCCTTTGCAGGTGTCGAACTATACCGACCGCCAGGGCACATCGGGTTCGAAATACCAGGTGGCTGCCGTGGTGCGTGGCGTGGAGCAGGCGAAGAGCGACGAGGTGACACGCTGGAGCCAGCAATACAAGCAGTTTGCCGTGAAGCAGCTGTGGAGCCGTCGCGGCACCGACATCACTAAGGACTATAATATCAACGACATCGCGCTGGCCGACGTCACAGGCGACGGTGTCAGCGAGTTCATCGTGAAGCGTAACTACGGCCCCGACGGCAGCTCCGTGGCCAATGACTCGGCCTACAACTGTCTGGAGTGCTACACCATCGAGGGAGAGCGACTGTGGTATATCGACTTGGGGCCCAACATGGTGAGCGGACCCGACGAGCAGTACGACGCCGTGGGCTACGACTGGGATGGCGACGGTAAAGCCGAGGTGCTGTTGCGTGGCGCCGACAACATGATTATCCACTATGCCGATGGCACTCATCAAAACATCGGCAACATGAACGTGAACACCCGTGGCAGCGTGCTGCAGACGGCCAACATGACCTATACTAATCAGGGTGCAGAGTACCTGCTCTATCTGGAGGGTGCCACCGGCAAGCCTTACCCCATTGGCAACAACGATCAGCTATGGATGGCCTACCCCCTGCCGCGTGGCGACGTGAACGACTGGGGCGACGGTTATGGCCATCGCGCCACCAAACACTACTTCGGCGCTCCCGTGCTCGACGGCCGCAATGCCTATATCTTCCTTGGCCGTGGTTGCTACACCAAACACCACATGAAGGCCTTCAGCGTGAACCCCGCGACGCACAAACTGCAGCTCTACTGGGAGTGGAGTTGCAATGGCGGGTGGAGTGACCCGTGGTATGGCAACGGATACCACAACTATGGCATCGCTGATGTTGACTGGGACGGCCGCGACGAAATCGTCTTCGGCTCCATGGTCATCGACGACAATGGAAAGGGCCTTTCCACCACAGGACTGGGCCACGGCGACGCACAGCACTGCAGCGACTTCGACCCCTATCGCCACGGACAGGAGATCTTCGCCTGCAACGAGGACGAACCAGCCATGAACTACCGCGATGCCACCACGTCGAAGATTTACTATCGTCTACAGTCTACAAGCGACGACGGTCGTGCCATGTGTGGAAACTTCTCGAACAGCTATCCCGGCTGCATCGGCCATTCCAGCCAATCGGGGGTCGTGTCTACCGTGGTCGACAAAGTAATCCCCGATGCTCCCAACGGCTTCGCCATGAACTGGCGCATCTATTGGGATGGCGACCTCTTGGAGGAAGCCCTCGATGGAGCCAGCTCGCGTGAAGGAGCCAGCCGTGTGTTCAAGGCCAATGGCACTACACTCTTCACTGCCGACGGCACTGCCAACTGCAACTGGACGAAGAATACACCTTCGGCTACCGGCGACATCATCGGCGACTGGCGCGAAGAAATCATCGCGCGCACCACCGACAATAAATACATCCGCGTCTACACCACCAACTATGCCACGAAATGGCGCAACTACACGCTTTGGCACGACCACCAGTATCGTCAGGGCATGGTGTGGGAGAGCATGGGCTACAACCAGCCGCCCCATACCAGCTACTTCCTCGGCGAGCTGGAGAACATCACCGTGGCTCCGCCGCCTTTCACTATGACGGGTCGCACCGAGGTGAGCAATGGCGGCACCATTGCCACCACCTCCGACCATCTCATCGTCTGCGAAACCAACGACACCGAGGTAACCATCCAGGACGGTGCCGAGCCTTATATCCTCACCTTTAATGTTCCTTCTTGGGTGCAAGGCACCAACAGCACCGCCACCAATGGTAATCCCAACATCAAACGTACCTATTACACCTGCAATGTGAAGGGCGGTGGCTTGAGCGGCGCCACCCGACTGGTGAAGCAGGGCGACGGCATCCTGCAACTGCCCAATGTAGAGATGAAGCACTCGGGCAATACCGAGATCTGGGCTGGCACCGTAAATTTCGACGGTTCGATGCTTCATTCATCGCTTTGGCTGAACCGCTTTGCCGAGCTGAACAGCGATGGCGGACAGTACCACAGCATCAGCATGGACTATGATGCCAAGCTGCGCCCCGGACATGCCGCCCACATTGGCACCATCACAATCGACTCGCTGGTACTGGGCTTCGGCTCACGTGTCGTCTTCGACATCAACGGCACAGAAGGACAGGCCGACCAAGTGAACACTCGCTTCCTTGGCATTGAGACGAAGAACTGGCAGTATGGCCCCAAGTATAATCAGCCCGTGTTCGAGTTCGTGACCAACATCGGGGGAGAGGTTACTCCCGGAAGCTATCTCCTTGGAACGGTTGAGACATTGGATGGCTCCCTCGACGATATCCGAATCGAAGGACTGAGCACGAAGATAAAAAGCCAGCTGCATCTGGAGGATGGCAAGTTATACCTTATTATTTCTGGCATGCGCGACGCTGAAGATATCACCTGGACTGGTGCTCAGAGCAGCGTGTGGGATGTGGCCGATGCCGAGAACTTCACCGATGTTGACGGACAGGCTAATTTCTTCGTGACTGGCGACAATGTGCACTTCGACGATACGGCCCAGCAGTTCACCGTCAGCCTCAACGGCGACCTGGAGGCTGATACCGTCTTCGTGCAGAACGACTCCAAGGCCTATACCTTCGGCGGCAATGGCGCCCTGGTGGGTAACACCACGCTGGTGAAGCAAGGAAAGGGCATGCTCACCATCAACAACGATAACACCTACACTGGTGGCAACCGCCTTTCGGGCGGCACCGTCATCATCAAGTCGATGGCCAACGCCAACCAGCCCAAGGGTAACTTGGGCGGCATGACGACCACGGCTTCGAAGTTCGTGATAGAGAATGGTGCCGAGTTGCGCACTTCAGCCGCCGTTACTAATGGCTCGGCCATCCGCTTCGAGAGCGAGGAGGGCGGCGTCATCAACAACTCGGCCGACTTCATCAACGACCGTGCCATGACTGGCACCGTGCTCACCAAAAAAGGCAGCGGATGGATGAAGCTGAACACTGCCAACACCTCGCTGAACCGCATGGTCATCGCTGGCGGCACCGTGCAGTGCCTCAATGCCAATGTGCCTGCAAAAACGGTGGAATACCAAGGGGGAACACTGCGCGAAAACACCAGCACCAGCTATGCCGTCTATGTGCCTAAAGGCAAGATTGGCGCCTGGTATCTGGCCAACCGCAGCACATATAAGAACAAGGTGACGGGCGAGGGTACGCTCACCGTCTATTGTGTTACCGAGAAGGGTACTAACTATTACGCCACTCGTACGCCCGTGGAGTGCGATTTCAGCCAGTTTGAGGGCACGCTGAAGGCCACGTCGAGCCTTGACGACCCCGACCATCTGCGCTTCACGCTGAACACATCGACTGGCATGCCTAACGCCACTGTCGACCTGGCCGAGAAGGTGGAATTGCAGAATAGCGGCAAGACTTTCAGAATAGGAAAGGTGACGGGCAAAGGCTCTTTGGCTGGCAGCTGCACCTTCAGCAATGGCGCCAGCGTGGGAGCCAACACCTGGCAAGTGGGCTGCGACGACGACTTCGTTTTCCAGGGAAAGGTCACCTCCAACGCCAACTTTGTGAAGCTGGGCAGCGGTAAGATGACTGCCAGCGGCGCCAGCGACAATACCGGAACCTGCACCATCCGCGAGGGCGAGCTGATGCTCAACAACGGACGGTTGGGAGCGGGGCGCCTCACAGTGGAGAGCGGTGCCATCCTGTCGGGTTCCAACAAGAATGCCCCGCTGACCAATGGCACCATCATTGTCAATGGTACCCTGCGTCCGGGTCTTTTTGAGGGCTCCACTTCGGGAGCCATCTATTTCGACCAGAAGAACCTGACCCTCAGCAACGGCTCCTCCCTCATTGTCGGAGCATCGCGTTGCGCTACGAATACTTCGGCTGGGTGTACCTCCTTGGAGGGCATTAGAACCCTGGCGCTCAACAGTAGGGTGACCGTCATCCCATCGGGCACCCACTCGTTGCAGGTGGGCGACAGCATCCGCATTTTCACCGCCAGCAATTTCAGTGGCACGCCCACCTTCGACTTTCAGGGCGGCATCGACTGGGACACCAGCCGCATCAGCGAGGGACTGCTCTTCGTGAAGGCCATCGATACGGGCATCGCCATTATCGTTAGTCCAGCAACGCCACGCGACATCTACGACACCTGCGGCCGTCTGGTGCGCCGTCAAGCCATCAGCACCGAGGGTCTGCCCGCTGGCATCTATGTTTGCGAGGGGCGCAAGTTTATCGTGAAATAGTACCAACAACAAAAACATAAAAAAGACATGAAAACGAAACTTTTGTTCTCCTTGGCATTTGCGGCCACGTTGAGCCTGCAGGCCCAGCAACTGCCTTTCCAAAACACAAGCCTCTCGAATGAGCAGCGCGTAGACGACCTGATGAAGCGATTGACGCTCGAAGAGAAAACGAAACTGATGATGAATGGCTCGCCAGCCATCGAGCGGTTGGGCGTACCCCGTTTTGAGTGGTGGAACGAAGCGCTGCACGGCGTAGGTCGCAACGGCTTTGCCACCGTGTTCCCCATCACCATGTGCATGGCCGCCTCGTGGGACGACGCCCTGCTTCAGCAGGTGTTCGATGCCGTGAGCGACGAGGCACGCGTGAAGGCACAGCAGGCCAAGCGCTCCGGGCGCATCAGACAATATCAGAGCCTTTCGTTCTGGACACCTAACATCAACATCTTCCGTGACCCGCGATGGGGGCG
The DNA here is from genome assembly GCA_017619275.1 of Prevotella sp. Lineage (GTDB taxonomy): Bacteria > Bacteroidota > Bacteroidia > Bacteroidales > Bacteroidaceae > Prevotella. The sequence goes on from JAFZSR010000002.1 coordinate 52,627, forward strand.
CGGACAGGAGACCTATGGCGAAGACCCTTACCTGACGTCGAGGATGGGCGTAGCTGTGGTGCGCGGTCTGCAAGGCCCCGACGATGCCAAGTACCGCAAGCTGCTGGCCTGTGCCAAGCACTTCGCCGTGCATAGCGGTCCAGAGTGGAATCGCCATACCTTCAACGTGGAAGACCTGCCCGAGCGTGACCTGTGGGAGACCTACCTGCCCGCCTTCAAGGCTCTGGTGCAGGAAGCCAACGTCGAGGAGGTGATGTGTGCCTATCAGCGTGTGGATGGCGAACCCTGCTGCGCACAAACCCGCTATGAGCAGCAAATCCTGCGTGACGAATGGGGCTTCAAAGGACTGATCACCAGCGACTGCGGTGCCATCAACGACTTCCTGCCCCGCTATCATAATGTGGTGGAGACACCCGAACAGGCTGTGGCCATCGGCGTCCGCGCCGGCACCGACGTGGAATGCGGTAGCCTCTATCGCCATCTGCCCGAAGCTGTGAAGAACGGATGGATCACTGAGAAGGAGATTGACACCAGTCTGCGCCGTCTGCTTCTGGCACGTATGAAGCTGGGTGACTTCGACCCCGACGAAATGGTGGAGTGGACGAAGATTCCCGAAAGCGTCGTCGCCTCGAAGGAGCATAAGCAGCTGGCCTTGCAGATGGCTCGCGAGGGCATCGTCCTCCTGAAGAACAATGGCATCCTCCCACTCCGCCGCTCACCCCTTGTGGTCATGGGTCCCAACGCCAATGACTCTGTGATGCAGTGGGGCAACTATTCGGGCTATCCCACCCAGACCGTCACCGCACTTCAGGGTCTTCAGCAGCTTTTGGGCAAGAAAAACGTGAAGTATGTGCCCGGCTGCGGTCTCACGCGTGGTGAGGTGACCGAGAGTTTCTTCAACTGTTTCACCACTCCCGACGGTAAGCCAGGACTGAAAGGCTCCTATTGGAACAACGAGCAGATGGAAGGCAAGCCCGTCGCCACCGCCAACTACACCGAATCCATCAAACTGAGCAACGGCGGTGCCACCGTCTTCGCCCCCGGAGTAGAACTGGAGCACTTCTCGGCCCGTTACGAGGGAACCTTCAGCACCAAAGACGATGAGCAGCTGCTGTTGCGCGTGGGTGCCGACGACAAGCTGCGTGTCATCATTGATGGCGACACCGTGGTCAACATCGCCTCTGGGCGGCAGCGCATCCAGGAAAGGAACAATGAGTTCCCAACGAAGGCTGGACGCCGTTACTCCTTTATTATAGAATATGTGCAGGAGACCGACATGGCCAACCTCTCCTTCGACGTCAGCAAACGCTACGTTCCCACGCGCGAACAGCTGCTCCAGCAGATTGGCTCTGCCAAGACCGTTGTCTTTGTTGGTGGCATCTCGCCCCGTGTCGAGGGTGAGCAGATGCGTGTGGAAGAGCCTGGCTTCAAGGGCGGCGACCGCACCAGCATCGAGCTGCCCCAAGCCCAACGCGACGTGCTGCGCATGCTGCACGACGCTGGCAAGCAAGTCATCTTCGTCAACTGCTCGGGTGGCGCTTTGGCGCTTACTCCTGAAACTGAGAGCTGCGATGCCATCCTGCAGGCCTGGTATGGCGGTGAGCAGGGTGGGGTGGCGCTGGCCGAAATCTTGACGGGCAAGGTCAACCCCAGCGGTAAGCTGCCCGTCACCTTCTACAAGGACGACAGTCAGCTGCCCGACTTCCTCGACTATCGCATGCGTGGTCGTACCTACCGCTATTTCGAAGGCGAGCCCCTCTATCCCTTCGGCTTCGGTTTGAGCTACACCACTTTCACCATCGGCAGACCCGAATATAGTGGCGGCCAGGTCAGCTTCTCGTTGAAGAACACCGGCAAGCGCGCCGGCACTGAGACCGTACAAGTCTACATACGTCGCACCGACGATGCTGAAGGCCCGCTGAAGACCCTGCGCGCCTACCAGCGAGTAGAGCTGAAGCCAGGCGAGAGCCGCTATGTGAGCATCGACCTGCCCCGTGAGCGCTTTGAAAACTGGGATGCCACGACCAACACCATGCGCGTCGTCCCCGGCTCCTACGAGTTGATGATTGGCACCAGTAGCTCCGACAAAGATTTTCAGAAATTCATCATTAACATCTAATCAATAAACATTATGTCACAAACAGAAACTGGTAGCCGCAGCTACCTCATTTCCATTGTCATGGTGGCCGTGTTGGGCGGACTGCTCTTCGGCTACGACACCGCAGTCATCTCGGGCGCCGAGAAAGGACTGCAAGCGTTCTTCATGGAAGCCAAAGACTTCGCCTACACCGATGGCTGGCATGGCTTCACCTCTGCATCTGCCCTCATCGGCTGCATCATCGGTTCGGCCCTTAGCGGTCTGCTCGCCACTCACTTAGGCCGCAAGAAGTCGCTCATCATTGCCGGCTTGTTATTCTTCGTCTCTGCATTGGGAAGCATGGAGCCCGAATTCTTGTTCTTCGAGCATGGCACTCCTTCCTACTCGCTGCTCATCATGTTCAATATCTACCGTGTCATTGGCGGTATCGGTGTGGGACTGGCTTCGGCCATCTGCCCGATGTATATCGGTGAGGTGGCACCGTCGAACATCCGAGGCATGCTCGTTTCATGGAACCAGTTTGCCATTATCTTCGGTCAGTTGGTCGTTTACTTCGTCAATTTCTTCATCCTGGGCGACCACATCCAGCCGTTGGTCGAGGAGATGGGCAAGGGTATTGCCGCCATCAACCCCGCTGCACAGTGGACGGTCACCACAGGTTGGCGCTATATGTTCGGATCTGAGGCTGTGCCCGCCGGACTCTTCGCCCTGCTCATCTGCTTCGTGCCCGAGACGCCGCGCTATCTCGTGAGCATCGGTCAAGACCAGAAAGCACTGGGCATCCTCTCGCGTATCAATGGCAGCAGCAAGGCTGCACAGATTCTGCAGGACATCAAGGACACCATGGTGGTGAAGACCGAGAAGCTGATGACCTACGGTGCTATGTGTATCTTCATTGGCATCATGCTCAGCGTGTTCCAGCAGGCTGTGGGCATCAACGCCGTGCTCTACTATGCTCCTCGCATCTTCGGCGACATGGGCATGGACAACCCGATGATGATTACCGTCTTCATGGGTATCATCAACATCCTCTTCACGTTGGTGGCAATCTTCACTGTTGAGAAATGGGGTCGTAAGCCGTTGCTCATCACCGGTTCACTGGGTATGGCAGCCGGCGCTCTGGGCGTCGCCGTCACCTTCGGCCACGCTGGACTGGAGCTGGTCACCGCTGCCTCGCTGCTCATCTACAGCGCCTCGTTCATGTTCTCGTGGGGTCCCATCACATGGGTGCTCATCGCCGAGATATTCCCCAACACCATCCGTGGAGCCGCCGTGGCCATCGCCGTGGCCTTCCAGTGGATTTTCAACTTCATCGTCAGCTCCACCTTCGTGCCCATGTTCAACATGCACCTCACCGAGGGCGACGACTTCGGCCACTGGTTCACCTATGGCCTCTATGGCATCATCTGTATCGTTGCCGCCATCTTCGTCTGGAAGCTTGTGCCTGAGACCAAGGGCAAGACGCTTGAGGACATGACCAACCTGTGGAAGAACCGCAAAAAGTAATTTCCACCATTAATTCTATTTCACTTACAGGCCATTTTGCGATGAAACAACATGCTGCAAAATGGCCTGTATTTTATTGTTAGTTATTGGTGTTTGGGAAAAGCAACCTCCGTCAGGACTTATGCTCCGGACACGCAATCATTCTTCAGACCACGTCGTGGTTTTTATAAACTACGTCGTAGTCTATAAAAACTGCGTCATGGTTTATATAGACCATGTCGCGGTTTAAACAAATAAAAAAAGGAAAAGAAAAACAGAGTTTTCTTTTGCATTTCCCTCGTTTTTTTCGTATCTTTGCGGCATGTTTAAACAAAATGCTTATCGTTTGCCCGCTGAATGGGAGCCCCAGAGCGGCGTGCAGCTCACTTGGCCGCATGTTGGAACCGACTGGGCGCCGATGCTCGACGAGGTGCTGGCCACATACGAAGTGATGGCCCGCGAGATACGCCAGCGCGAGCCGCTGCTCATCGTTGGGCCGCCCAGCAACGACACATGGGCACGCGACCATGGCTTTATCACGCTCATGGCAGATGGCGAGGACTGCCTCCCTCATTTGCTCGACTTCTGCTTCAACGGCTGGGGCGAGAAATTCCCCGCCGAATTGGACAATGCCATCAACCGACGGCTCTACGACGAAGGAAGCGTGCAGGGCGAATACGTCAACCATCTGGACTTTGTGCTCGAAGGCGGCAGCATCGAGAGCGACGGCCGGGGCACCATCTTCACCACGTCGTGCTGTCTGCTCGCGCCTCATCGCAACCAGCCTCTGACGAAAGAGCAGATTGAGGAGCGCTTGAAGGAGTATCTCTGCGCCGAGCGCGTGGTGTGGATTGACCACGGCCAACTGACGGGTGACGACACCGACGGGCACATCGACACGTTGGTGCGCATCGCTCCCAGTGACACCTTGTTATACGTAGGTTGCGACGACCCTCAGGACGAACAGTACGAAGGGCTGCGACTGATGGAGGAGCAGCTACGCACCTTCCGCACCATCGACGGCAAACCCTATCGTCTGTTGAAGTTGCCTCTGCCACATCCCATATACGATGAGGATGGGCAACGGCTACCTGCTACGCATGCTAACTTTTTGGTGCTGAATGGCGCAGTGCTTTGTCCCACCTACGGACAGCCTGATATCGATGTCGAGGCATTGCGCACCATCGGCCAAGCCTTCCTTGGCAGAGAGATTGTTGGCATCGACTGCCGGTCGCTCATCCGCCAGCATGGCTCGCTGCACTGTTGTACCATGCAATATCCACTGAACGTTATTATCCCCCAAAAGTCATGAAAATAGGTTTTATTCAACAACACAATACGGCCGACACGGCTGACAACATCCAACGGCTGTGCGAAGGAGTGCGCCAGTTGGCTGCCGATGGCGCCCAGCTCATCGTGCTGCAGGAGCTTCACAATTCGCTCTACTTCTGTCAGGTGGAGGATGTCGGTAATTTCGACTTAGCCGAGCCTATCCCTGGTCCAAGCACCGAGCTGTTTGCACGTTTGGCAAAAGAACTTCAAGTGGTGATTGTGTGTTCGCTGTTTGAGCGTCGTGCCCCCGGCCTCTACCATAACACTGCCGTGGTTTTGGAGCGCGACGGCTCTATCGCTGGCAAATATCGCAAGATGCACATTCCCGACGATCCGGGCTATTACGAGAAGTTCTACTTCACGCCTGGCGACCTGGGCTTCCATCCGATACAGACATCGGTGGGGCGCCTCGGCGTGCTGGTGTGCTGGGATCAGTGGTATCCCGAAGCCGCACGTCTCATGGCCCTGCAGGGTGCCGAAATGCTCATCTATCCCACAGCCATTGGCTACGACCCCGGCGACACGCCCGACGAACAGCAGCGTCAGCGCCGTGCTTGGCAGACGGTGATGCGCGGCCATGCTGTGGCGAATGGTTTGCCTGTGGTGGCCGTGAACCGTGTGGGCTTCGAATCCTCACCCGCAGCCGATGCTCGAGGTGCACAGTTCTGGGGCACCAGCTTCGTTTGCGGGCCGCAGGGAGAGCTGTTGCGCGAATCGTCTGAAACCGACGAGGAGCGCATCATCGTCGACATTGATTTGGAACGTTGTGAGCAGGTGCGTCGCTGGTGGCCCTTCCTGCGTGACAGGCGCATCGACTGCTATCACGACATCATGCGTCGTTTTATCGACTAATGCAAACTTTTCCCCATCCCTGTCTTCCTCGTAATCAAAGAAGCTGAAGCGAGTGGAAAAGCATCTGCTTGTAGGCCTGTGCTTTTTGTTGTATGCCCAGTGGATAGGCACGTGAAGAGCTGGGCATACGATAAAGACGCATCGACTGGTTTCCGTGTTGGAATTCCACAAAGCCACCGACTGGCGGTTGCTGTGCCAAACCAAAATGGGCGCAGAGCACATCGGTGGCTTTTTGTCCCGTGGTGGCGATGGCTTTGCACTGGGGCAAGCACGACAGGAGGGCATCCACATCGGTAGGCTCTACCACTTCCAAGTCCTTGTCGCTGGCAGTGTTCTTCGTGCGCACCACCGCTGTGGCCGTATCGTAAAGGGCGATGCCGTGCTGGGTGAGGAAGTCCATTATGTCGTCTTTGCGGAAGCATTTGTGTTCCAGGTCTACGAAATGGTTCTTGTCGTCGAAGAACACTATCCCGAAAATCCTCCACATGTCGTTGCTAAAATTCGGGTAAAAGAAATCCATGCACCAGCGTTTCTTCGATGGTGGAAAACTGCCCAGCATCAGGAGTTGTGCATTGCTGGGCAAGAAAGGCTGCAAAGGATGATGCTCGACGGTCATGTTAGAACTCCACGACAACTCTTCCGTTGATTTGACGGCCGGTGAGGTAGTTGGGCACAGCCCACTGGCGGTTGGTAACGTCGGTCACCCAGTAATAGCTGTTCACATTGCTGATGCCGAAGAGGTTCAAGCAGTCCAAACCTATCCACACTTTCTTCACGCCAAACTTGTTGCTTGGCATGAATCCTTGATGGTTTCCATAGGCCAAGTAGCTCATGCCGATGTCGGCGCGCTTATAGGCTGGGGCGCGGAAAGGCTGCGACTCGATGCCTCGGTGGGGTGCTCCGAAGGGCAGACCGTCGGCGTAGGCCAGGCGCAGCGTCATCTTCCAGCGGTCGGTGCCTGGGAAGTAGTCGGTGAAGTGCAGGTTCAGGGCGTAGCGCTGGTCGGTGGGCAGGGGCACCCATTGTCCTTGGTATTTCTGCTGGGTCCGCATTAGCGAGAAGGATACCCACGAGTCGGTGCCAGGCACAAATTCGCCGTATAGCTTCAAGTCGAGGCCCAGCGCATAGCCGCTGGTAAGGTTCTCGCCATAGTAGGTCACCTTCACGTTTTGTACGTTGTAGGGGATGAGGTTGCCCATCAGCTTGTAGTAAGCCTCGGCGGTGAACTTGTAGTTGAGTTCCTTCATCTTGAAACGATAGTCGAAGGCGGCCAGCAGCTGCCACGAGCGTTGGCTCTTGATATTGCGGTTCAGCGTCACGGCCGTCACGCCGCCACTGGTGAGGGTGGTGTCGCGCAGCTCCTTGTAGAAGGGAGCCTGGTAGTAGAGTCCCGTGGCCAGGCGATAAGTGATGTCGGTGTTAGACGCGGGAACGATGGCCAGCGAGGCACGTGGCGAGAGCAGCGTCTCGCGGTTGTAGCTCCAGTGGGCAAAGCGGAGGCCGTAGGTGAGGGTAAAATGAGTAGTTGGGGAGTCTTGGAGTTCGTCTTGTGAATTGGAGACGTTTGGTTCAGAACTCCATCTGAACACGTCTTGCACGTAGCCTTCCATGCGTTCCGAGCGCATGCGCTGATTCGATGCCAGCGTGTAGATGAGATCCAAGCGGTTGCCGGTGTGGGGCACCGAGTAGCCGCTGGAGTCGCGCATCTCGTATTCGCGGCTCTGCTCCTTGATATGTTCCCATTTGTAGATAAGGGCAGCCTCCAAGTCGTGGTGGCGCAGTTGTCGATTGAGCATCAGCTTCACGCTCTGCACGTTGGCCGTCAGGTAGTTGCGGGCATGCTCGGCGTAGGTTCCTACGCCCAGCTGCTCAGCGCTTTGGGTATCGCTCAGCCAGTATTGTCCTTGAATGTCGAATCGTTCCTGCTCCTTGGTGTGGAAAGCGCTCCACAGCAGTTTCAGATGGGTGCTGTCGCCCAGATGGCGCGTGATGGCGGCGGTGCCGAAGAGGGTGCGGAAGATGTCCTTCTCTTGTCCGTCAAAATAAACCTTGAACGACTTCACGTCCTCCATCGTTCCGAAGCTGGTCTCGCGGTCGGTGGGTTTGAAGTTGTAGTGGTTTTCCGATATGTTGCCCAGCAGCTCCAGGCTCCAGCGTCGGTTGGGCTGATAGGTGATGAATGTCTGGTAGTCGAGCTGGTTGGGGCGATATTCGCCGTTGGTCTCAAGCGAGCCCAGCAGGTAGCGGTTGGTCTTGTAGCGCAGTCCGTGGCTCATGCTGAACGATTTTGGCTTGTTGCCATTCCCTGTGCCCACATAAACACTGCCGCCCAGCAGACTGGCGCTGGCCGTGGCCTCGGTGCGCTGGGGCTTGCGGTAGGTGATGTCGAGTGCCGACGACATCTTGTCGCCATAGCGGGCCGAGAAGCCGCCGGTGCTGAAGGCCACGCGCTCCACCATGTCGGGATTAATCACGGAGAGTCCTTCCTGCTGCCCGGAGCGGATGAGCAGGGGACGATAAACCTCCACATTATTTATATATACGGAGTTCTCGTCGAAGCTGCCGCCCCTGACATTGTATTGCGACGACAGCTCGTTGTGGGTCGACACGCCGGCCTGCTGCTGTATCAGCTCTTCCACGGCGTTGCCCGTCACGCTGGCCGCGCTGGTGCGCAGGTCGGTCAGGTCGAGCAGTTCCATCTGGTCGGTCTGCCGCCGCTTCTCGGTAATCACTACTTCCTGCAACTGTTGTTCGGCGCGCATCAGCACGCGCAGCGTTTGCGTGCCTTTGGGCTTGTAGAGTGTGCGCGTGCGTGCTTTGTAGCCCACCATCGTGAAACGTATCACCACCGAGTCTCTCGACTGCAACTCCATGTGGTATTCGCCCTTCAGGTTGGTCATGGTCACCTTGCCTTGTTCCACGCAGCTCACGGTGGCCAGCTCCAGCGCGTTGCCTTCGTCGTCGGTCACCAGTCCTTTCAGTGTGAATGTGCCTTGTCCGTATATGTTCGAAAGGCCCGCCATGAGCATGGCGAGCGTTAGCAAAGTCTGCTTCAAATATTGTTTCATCATTGAAATAACGCCCAAACGGGCGTTTTATTATGTTTGCTGTACGCCAGTTGTTCATTTTTCCCTTGTTTTTCTTGCCAGTTTGAAAAAATATCCGTAATTTTGCAACCCAAAATAATTCAATAACAAATTAATAATGAAATTCCACAAACTGATAGTTGCCGCTGCCGTGGCCGTGATGCTGGGCAGCTGCGGAAGCACCAAGGACGTGCCTTATTTCCAGAATGCCGAAACCGCCGACCTGTCGCATTCTGCTTTCCTTTATGATGCGCGCATCATGCCGAAGGACCAGCTCACTATTACCGTGAGCACCATCAACGATGAGGCTGCCGCCCCGTTTAACATGACCGTGCCTACGCCCTATTCCGTCAACTCGCGCAGCACTTATTCGCAGCCTATGCTGCAGTCGTATCTGGTTGACAACAACGGCATGATCAATTTCCCCATCGTGGGTGAGCTGAAGGTGGGTGGTCTGACGAAGGCCGAAGCCGAGCACATGATTGCCGCTAAGATTCAGCCCTACATCAACGAGTCGGAAAAGCCCATCGTCACCGTGCGCATCCCTGGCTATCAGATTTCGGTCATTGGTGAAGTGGCACGTCCCGGCACCTTCACTGTGAGCCGCGAGAAGATTACGGTGCTTGAAGCTCTGGCACAGGCTGGCGACCTCACCATCTATGGACAGCGTAAGAACGTGCAGCTCATCCGCGAGGATGCCACGGGTCGCAAGTCGATTCACATCCTCGACCTCACCGACGCCAACTTGGTGAACTCGCCCTACTACTACATGCAGCAGAACGACGTGATCAACGTGACACCCAACAAGGTGAAGGCTCAGAACAGTAGCGTGGGTAGCATGACCACCCTCTGGTTCTCGGCCACCTCCATCCTCATCTCGCTCACCTCGCTGCTCTACAACATCTTGAAATAACCTTCTTGTTTGTTATTCAAATAAACGAAGGGAAATTAGGGGAAAAATGCCAGCTGACATTTCCCTAATTTCCCTTCGTTAATTTCTTCATAAAACATAAATAAAACGCAAGAATATGAAAAGAATGAATGCTATTGCCATGATGACCCTGATGGTCATGGGTCTGACACTGGGGCTGACGGGCTGCGGCGACGACGATGAACCCACGCCACAGGTGGTCCTCAGTCTGCGCTCATGCAGTATTACAGAAGGCGCAGAGTATGTCGCCTCGGAACTGACAGAGGCCACCCTCTCGTATAATAATGCTGTGGCTGTGAGTCCATCGGCCAATATTACGCTCAACGGCGTGAAGTGCACGGCCATGCCGAGCACCACCAGGGCGATGGACATCATCATCACCCTGCCTACCCTGGAAGAAGACAAGGCCTACACGCTCGACATCCCTGCCGGAGCCATCGTTGGTAAGACCGACAACGCAGCTACTGCCCCCGCTTTCAAGGTGAGTTTCACCACCAAGGCTGCACTGCCCGTCGAAGACAATGCCGCTGTCTTGGCAAAACAACTGGGGTGGGGATGGAACCTTGGCAACCATTTCGACACGAACACGGGCGAGGATGGCAAGCCCTTCCAATGGGGCTACTGGGACAGTGCCAAGCCCACACAGAAGCTTTACACCAACCTGAAGAATGCCGGCGTGAGCACCGTGCGCATCTGCGTCACTTGGGGCAACTATCAGACCCCCGAGACATGGACCATCGACCCTGCCTTCATGGCCGAGGTGAAGCAGAACGTGGACTGGGCCGAGACCGCCGGTTTGAACGTTATCCTGAATTTGCATCACGATGAGTACTGGCTCGACATCAAGTCGGCTGCATCGAACAGCGACGTCAACGAGGCCATTAAAACGCGCATTGAGAAGACTTGGACGCAGATTGCCGAGACATTCAAGGAAAAGGGAGGCTACCTCTTCTTTGAGTCGTTCAATGAGGTGCAGGACGGTGGCTGGGGATGGGGTGCCAACCGCACCGACGGCGGCAAGCAATACCGCACACTCAACGAGTGGAATCAGTTGGTTGTCAACACCATCCGCGCTACGGGTGGCAACAACGCCACGCGCTGGATTGGTATTCCCTGCTATGCCACCAACCCGTCTTTGGCTCTCGAGAATGCTTTTGAGTTGCCCACCGACCCTGCCAACCACATCATGGTGAGCGTGCACTTCTACGACCCCAGCAACTTCACCCTGACGCCCGACAACAGCGACGGCAAGAGCGAGTGGGGACATACCGCTGCAGCCGGCAAATACCAGAACGGCAGTAACGAGGACCACGTCGTGGACATCTTCCAACGCTTGAAGCGGAAGTTCATCGACAACAACATTCCCGTATACATTGGCGAGTATGGCTGCGTGATGCACAAGACCAGCCGCTCGAACCTTTTCCGCAACTATTATCTGGAGTATGTCTGTCGCGCCGCTCACACCTATGGCATGCCCGTCTGCATTTGGGACAACAACAGCGTGGGAAGTGGTAACGAGCATCATGGCTACTTCAACCATAACGACGGCACCTATTTGAATGATGCGGAGAAGCTAGTGAAAACGATGATCAAGGCCTGCACCAGCGACGATGCCAACTACACCCTGGAATCCATCTACTACAACGCCCCCAAGTAAGACAAGGCCTTAAACCGAACAGACGAACAGTTGAACAGTTTTTTGTGTGAAGTGAGTTCGCACAAATAACTGTTCAACCTGCTTTTTCGAGGGGCTATATTCAGTCCCAAAAAATCTCGTATGAGATTTTTTAAAAAGTCGTTACCAAAATAGAAAAAGTCGTTACCGAATTTTCAGAAGGCGCCACCTATTCGTTTTTTCGGCTCTTCGCTTGCTTATTTCGAAAAGTTTATGTAACTTTGCGCAGAATTCCAGTAAGACGAACTACTAATAAAGAAATGAAACCACGCCTAATAGTTATTCTCCTTGCATGGTGTACCCTCAATGCACTTGCTGGGCGCGAGAAGTTGAACTTCAATGCCGACTGGCTGATGCAAGTGGGCGACTGGGCAGAAGCCATGCAACCCAGTTACGACGATGCCCGTTGGCAGCAGGTCACGTTGCCGCGTGCCTTCAATGGCCATGAGGCCTTTGGACGCGACATCGTCGACCTCACCGATACCGTATGCTGGTATCGCAAGCATTTCATCCTCAGCGAAGAACAGCTCCGTGGTAAAGTGTTTGTTGAATTTGAAGGCGTGCGCCAGGGAGCCGATTTCTATCTGAACGGTCATCATCTGGGCTTCTCCGAGAATGGCGTGATGGCCTGTGGTTTCGACCTCACCCCCTTTGCCCGTGTGGGCGAGAACGTGATGGCTGTTCGTTGCGACAACAACTGGCAGTATCGTGACCGCCGACTGGACAGCCGCTTCCAGTGGAACGACCGAAACTTCAACGCCAACTACGGCGGCATACCCAAGAATGTATTTCTGCACCTCACCGACAAGCTCTACCAGACGCTGCCCCTCTATTCGGTCCTTGGCACCACTGGCACCTACATCTATGCCACCGATTTCGACATTCCCACCCACAAAGCCGTGATTCATGCCGAGAGCCAAGTGAAGAACGAGGACTCGCATGCGCATACCTTCTCATTGAACGTCTGCATGAAAACCGCCGACGGCAAGGTGGTGGCCCGCTTCAAGGGCGAGCCGCTCACTCTGGCACCAGGAGCCTCGACGGTGGCAAAGGCCCAGGCTGAGGTCGGTGGCCTCCACTTCTGGAGCTGGGGCTATGGCTATCTCTACACTGTGGAAACCAGCCTTGATGAGGGTTCGGTGAGTTGCGACATTGTCGCAACTCGCACGGGCTTCCGCAAGACCCGCTTCGCCGAGGGCAAGTTCTGGCTGAACGACCGCGTAATGATGATTCACGGCTATGCCCAGCGCACCAGCAACGAGTGGCCGGGCACGGGCGTGAGCGTGCCCGCCTGGCTGAGCGATTACAGCAACGCGTTGATGGTGGAGAGCGGTGCCAACCTGGTGCGCTGGATGCACGTGACACCATGGAAGCAGGACGTGGAGAGCTGCGACCGCGTGGGACTGATGCAAGCCATGCCCGCCGGCGACAGCGAGAAGGACGTGGAGGGCGCACGCTGGCAGCAGCGCACCGAGCTGATGCGCGACGCCATCATCTACAATCGCAACAACCCCAGCATCATCTTCTACGAGGGCGGCAATGAGTCGATAAGCCGAGAGCACATGCTCGAACTGAAGGCCATACGCGATACTTACGACCCGCACGGTGGGCGGGCCATCGGCAGCCGCGAGATGCTCGACATCGACGAGGCGGAGTATGGCGGCGAGATGCTCTACATCAACAAGAGTGGCAAGCATCCCATGTGGGCCATGGAATATTGCCGCGACGAGGGGCTGCGCAAGTACTGGGATGAACAGTCGTATCCTTATCACAAGCATGGCGATGGCCCCCTCTATCGGGGACAGCCCGCCATAGCCTATAATCAAAACATGGACTGGTTTGCCCGTCAGATGGTGGAGCGCTGGTACGAATACTGGCTGGAGCGCCCCGGCACAGGGCGGCGCGTCAGCAGCGGTGGCGTAAAGATTGTGTTCAGCGATACCAATACCCACCATCGCGGCGAGTCGAATTTCCGCATGAGTGGCGTTACCGATGCCATGCGCTTGCCCAAGGATGCCTTCTTCGCCCATCAGGTGATGTGGGACGGATGGGTGGAGCCTGAACACGACCGCACTCACATCATTGGCCATTGGAATTATGAGCCGGGAACAGTGAAGGATATCTACGTGGTTTCAACGGGCGACAAGGTCGATCTCCTTGTGAACAACAAGAGCGTAGGCTCTGGTGAGCGCAGCTTCAAGTGGCTCTATCGGTTCAAGGATGTGAAGTTCGAGCCAGGAACGCTCGAAGCCGTGAGCTATACTGAGGTAGGCGAGGGGGATTCCCATGATATGTCTCTTACCTCACGCGACACGCTCTTTACCGCTGGGGAGCCCGACCGGCTGCGCCTCACCACCATCGGCAACCCGGAGGGCATGAAGGCCGATGGTGCCGACATGGTGCTGCTGCAGGTGGAGGTGGTCGACAAGCAGGGGCGTCGCTGTCCGCTCGACGACCGCATGGTGAACTTCCAGCTGTGGGGCGAGGGGCAGTGGATAGGCGGAATAGGTACTCGCAACAACAAACAGTTTCAGCTCGACGACCCCCAGCGCGATAAGACCCTGCTCGATGCTGCCAACAAGAAAAACACCAGCGACAATTATGTGGGGCACATGTCGTTGCCCTTGGAGTGTGGCGTCTGCCGTGTGCTGGTGCGTTCCACACCCACGGCTGGCGACATTGGCGTGGGCGTGCAGACACAGGGGCTGCGACCCGTCTATTTCAACATCAAGACGGAGTCTGTCGACGTGGCACACTATCTGCCACAGATGTCTCTGCCCTGTCGACTCGACCGCGGTGAGACACCCCTCACGCCCAGCTACACCGATGTGAAACGCAGCATCGATATCATTGCGGTAAAGGCTGGCAGCAACCTAGCGACCGCCGCACAGAGCTACGACGACAACGAACTGTCGGAGTGGAAAAGCGACGGAAAGAAGGAGAACGCATGGGTGACCTACAAGCTGGCACGCAAGGCAAAGGTGGACGAACTGACGCTGAAGCTTACTGGCTGGCGCAATAAGTGTTACCCTCTGGAGGTGTATGCTGGCAAGAAGCTGGTGTGGCAGGGCATCACCGACGCCACGCTGGGCTATTGCCATCTGCGCATCAACCGCCCCGTGGCTGCCAACGACATCACAGTGCGCATGGTGGCGCCTGTACAGGACAGCTCAAAGTATGGCGACACGAAGGAACTCGCTGGAGGCAATGCAGGAGAGTTTGACCGACTGAAGGCTGAGCCGGGTAAAGTGGAATTGCGTCTGGTGGAAATCGATATCTTGGAATCCGTTAATCCTAAAAACAAATAAGCTTATGAAGACAAAAAGATGGAACACTGCAGCACTCATCGCCTTAATGATGGGTCTGCTATGCTTGTCGGCCTGCAAAAGTAAGGAACAGAAGGCGGCTGAGGCGGCACAGTTGGAATATGAAGACATGGTGGACAACTGCCGTGACAAGATCAAGAAGGCCGACGAACCGGAAAAGTTGAAGAAGATTAAAGAGAAACTCGTTGATGTGGCCGACTTCGACGAGATGTATGGCCGTGTGATGCCCGAGGTCTATTGCAAGGCAGGGGAACTGCAGAAGCAGTTCGACAAGAAGGTGGAAAATCTGAAGCAGGATTTTATGAAGATGGCCGACGCCTATATCGAGGACAACGACTATTTCGATGCGATGCAGACGGTGGCCGCGCTGAGTGAGATTGACGAAAACAGCGGGGAAGAACTGAAGAAACTGGTGCGTGAATGGGCGCCCATGATGGGCTATATCCGCGTCACCGATGTGGAGTATGCCAATTGCGAGAAGGACGCCTCCGACATTGAGCCGGTGGGCACCACGCTACATTCCGACAAGATGCGCTATCTCTACCCAAGGCTCACCTTCGACTCCATGCTGCCTGAAGAGCGGCCTGCTGCCGACACCAGGGTGCAAGTGAAGATCTTCAACCCCGACGGAACCTTGAAGACAGGCTCCGACTCGCCCAATGGCTACACCTATGCCAGCGATATCAAGGTTGATCCCGCCATGAAAAACCAGAAAAAGTGGCTCAAGGGGTATGGCAATGCCACTACATCGTGCTATCCGGCGGGCACCTATAAAGTGGAATTTTATATCAGGGGTATCCTCATCTATCGTAACGAAGTGGAGATCCATTGACACTGACGTTGGCATACTGACACGCCACGACATTACGTTGGCACAACGGAGACTGACACTTTGTCAGCCTCCGTTGTTTTGGCACGCTTTTCGCATATAGCCATAGTGGAATATTCAATTTAAAACCATAATTAATAAACAAACACATTATGAACATCAAACCATTAGCTGACCGCGTGTTGGTTCTTCCCGCACCGGCTGAAGAGAAAGTTGGCGGTATCATCATCCCCGACACCGCAAAGGAGAAACCCCTGCATGGCGTCATCAAGGCCGTGGGCAAGGGAACGAAAGACGAAGAGATGATCCTCAAAGAGGGCGACGAAGTGCTTTATGGCAAGTACAGCGGCACTGAGATTGAACTCGAAGGCACCAAGTATCTCATGATGCGCCAGAGCGACGTCCTGGCCGTCATTGAATAAAAGTCCATCACCAGCCACTCCGCAGAGAGGGGAGTCTTGGAGGTGGATACTTACATTATTATATATATAAAAAAAGAAAAACATTTGCTTGGAACCCCCAAAACTAACCAAGCGCCCCTCAATAGGTGAGGGGGTGGGGGAAGCTTATTATGGCAAAGGAAATTAAATTCAATATCGAGGCCCGCGAACTGATGAAGCAGGGCGTGGACCAGTTGGCAAATGCCGTGAAGGTGACCCTCGGACCGAAGGGCCGCAACGTTGTGATTGAAAAGAAGTTTGGCGCTCCTCAGATTACCAAGGACGGCGTAACCGTGGCTAAGGAGATTGAGCTGGAGGACCACTTCGAGAACACCGGCGCACAGTTGGTGAAGAGCGTCGCCTCGAAGACGGGCGACGATGCTGGCGACGGCACCACAACTGCTACCATTCTGGCTCAGAG
>JAFZSR010000017.1 GCA_017619275.1 Prevotella sp.
AGGTTCCTTGCAGTCTGTGTTGGCAAGCTTTACGAGTTCCGGCTGTGAGAGGTGTTCCTTCTCCGTAGGGATGGTGTCTATCCTGTCAAGGAAGCCATTGGGATTCTCCTTGATCTTGTGGTCGCGGTAGGCAGTGTGGAGAACGGCACGGAAGGTTGACCAGTAGCCTGCAATGGTGTTGGTGTGCAGTTTCTGCTTCTTGTGGATGGTCTGTGGGGCAGTATAAAGGTGCTCCCTGAACTTGTTGCACAGGTCAACGTCTATTTCCCCGAAGGTGCATTTGCCTTCGCAGAAGGCTTCGAAATGCTTGTAGACGTTCTGCCATTTGGTGTTCCTGGCGTCGGCTTTCTTCTTGAACCATGCGAGGAAGCTGCCTTTCTCCTTCTCTCTGTCAAAGAAGTCGTAGCGTTCGTTCACGATGCTCTCATAGCGTCGGCAGCGCAGTGCCTCGGCTTTCTCCGTCATGCGCTCGTTGTAGTCACGCTCGCGCTGGTTCTTGGGCTTGGCAAAGATGTAGATGCCAAGTGACTCATGTCTCTGTACCTTCATGGTTGACTCATCCCTGTAGCCGGGGTAGTAGTCAAGGTAGAAGCTCAGTTGCGTACCTTTCTTTATCTTACGCGTACGCAAGGTTACTGTCTTGCAAATGTTACTCATACTTGTATGAAACTTGTTTTGTTAATAATCGAAGGCTATGCGTCTCATAGCAGGTGCAAAATAACTGCGTGATGGAAGAGTGACCAACTTACCCTTTCATAACTCATGGATAATTGTACTTTCACGCAGTTGATGCTTATTGTTGGGCATTATTGGAGCCTGTAAGCCCCGAATTGCGCTAGTCTGCTCGCCATTATTCGGTCTAATTCCTCCTTGACAATGAGGTTCTGCACTCCGACTTTCACCTTGGTGAGGTTGTTCGTCTTGACGATTACGCAGATGTTGCTCTTGGTCATGCTGTATTTCTCGGCAGCTTCGGCTGTGGTGTAATAGGCATCACTCGCCTTCAGGTCGGGACGGAAGATGTCATCCAGATGTTTCTTTGAATAGTAGGTCTTGCCATATTCTCGCTTGGTGGGAATATGGCGGCGGTAGGCTTGGGTGCGCAAGGATTCCTTGGTCGTGGAATAGAGGGATTCTGCCTCATCCGTTGTCAGCCATTCGGTCAAAGCTTCTACCTCGGCACTCACTCCGAAGAGTGCATCCATGTGCTTTCGGCTATAGTAGTTCTTGCCGGCAATTTTGCACATAGGAATGTTGTTTCTCTTGGCTGAAACATAGAGCCATGACTTCTTCACTTTGTAAATAGCCATGACATCCTCGCTAGAGATGTATTCAAGTGGTTCTGATGACCTCATATCAATTTCGGGTATGTGGTTATTGACTTTTCTCGACGAAAGGGAAGAGGATGATGAATGGGATGATTTCTTGCTTGGCTTGTTTGACGAAGCACCGAGCAACACTCTGTGATAAGGATTGCCCGCAAGCATCTTCTCGATGTCTGCCTTGCGGATGAATGCCATCCGGTTGCTGATTCGGGATGCAGGTAGTTTCCCCTCGTTTACCAATTTGTAAACGTACTGACGTGAGCATCCCATTAGGACTGCAGCCTTGGAGAACGTAAGATACTCCTGGCTTGCGATGTCTATGACAGGCTGGACTGCCTTCAAAAAGTCCTGCTGCTTTTTCTTGCGCTGGGCCTTTGCTGCCTCGGCGCAATGTTCTGAACAATACCTCTGCGAGCCGCTGTTACAAGTGAACTCTTTACCGCAGAAGGCGCATTTTCTTGTCTTTCTCATTTGACTCCTTTTTATGTGGTTTTACAATCATTTCATGCAAACCGCCACGGAGTGAACTTTCGTCAATCATTGACAATCCTTGTCAACTCATTCCACGATGTCACGCTCTTCAAATGAGGTCACTTCCTTGCTCTTTTCCCTCTCGTTAATCAGTCAACCGTTGTCCACTCTTGTCAACCTTTGTCAACCCTGTCCACAAGATGGCAAAATAAAAGCCCTCAAAATTCTCCGCGGTAGAAATGCGTTGCAAAGGTAAGCGGATTTTTGAGAACCACCAAAAAGCAAGCCCGAAGTGTTAAAATCTAAAAGTAGTTGATATACAAAGGTTTATCTCTATGTGTTTTTCATTGTTTATTGTTGTTTAGAGGTCTCTAAATACAGTACTCGAATGCATGGCTACCGATGGTGATTACTCCTTCGGGAATAATAATGGCTTTCAGTTTGTTACATTCATAGAAGGCCATATCGGCAACGCCCAAGGTTCCCTCTTTTAAGGTTATACTTGTGTTATCTAGCATGGTGCCTTTGTATTTATATGCTACTCTGCCGGCGTACACCAAACCATTTGGTTGGTTTTCATACCATGCTGTCCCTTTGAATGCTTCATTGCCAATTATCGTCACAGAGTTTCCAATAGTCAAACTTGCCAGGTTATTGCAATCTTGGAAAGCGTCTCTGCCTATGGTAGTAACGCTATTGGGAATTGTGATGGATGTTAGGACAGTGCATTTATAAAAAGAAGGATAATCATGTTCTCTTGATGATCCTCTTATTTCAAGCACTTCATAGGTATTCCCTTTATACGTGATTTTTGAGACAATTTTGGCAATACCTTTGAAGCCCATTTTATCGTAGCCGGAAACTGTCAAATGGCCTTCTTCAACGGTGTACTTAATATAATCCAGATAGAAATTCTTGTCGTCAATAGAGGAGAAGATGCTGCCGTTGTTGGTCGTACCGTCGTCTTTTACGACAACATTAATGTCAACATTCTTTTCTTCTTCTTCTTCTGCATCGTCACTGCCACAAGCTGATAACAGGAAGAACGGTAAGACTAAAGGGAAATAAAACAATAACTTTTTCATATTCTTGTTCGTTTAGTTGTTGATGTTATTCAGATATGCACAAAAAGAAAACGTGGACAATTCACTTCGTCTACGTTATCCAGGTATCGCCAAACACCCAACAGCTTTAACGAGTAAAAGCCCACGCCAAGAAGGCGTGAACCATCTACTTTTACTCTTGCTGTTATCATAAATTTGGCGATTTTGGATAACAAGAATCAAAGCGGACGCTTCAACGTATATGTCTTTTGTTTTTACTTAGCCCATAGGCATTTCAGGGGTTTAAAGGTGATACAATCATGTTACTTTGAAATATCCATGCCTGGGGCATGAGAACTTTCGACTGCAAAAATACGAAAAGATGGGCAGAATACAAAAAAGTATTACATTTTTTTTGCAGAAACGGAGTGTTTTTGCCCAATTTGCGAAAAATTTAGGCATGCACTCGTTTCTTCGTTGTTCGGACTGATTGCCATTTATGACAGATGACAGATGACAGTTTTTATTTAAGGGGGGGGGTAAAGGCTGGGGGGTGGAGAAGGGAGGAAGGGAAGAGAGCGTAAATTATTATAAATGAATAGTTTAGTATATATATATGAAAAAACACATATATATATTTATGAATAAATACATATATATATTTATGAAAATACTCATATATATTATGAAAATACACATAAATATGATTATAAACACATATATATTTATGAATAATTAGTGGTCATTTGCGGATATTTACGTAGCGTCGCAGACAGATAACATAAATTGCCCATTGAAGTATTTCTATGCCTGCGGCACTACACAAATAACCATGAATGTATCGAAAGTATTTATTTCTATGCCTGCGGCACTACACAAATAACCATAAATGTATCGAAAATATTTATTTCTATGCCTGCGGCGCTACACAAATAACCGTAAATGGCCATGAATGTATCGAAAATATTTATTTCTATGCCTGCGGCGCTACACAAATAACCGTAAATGGTCGTGAATGTATCGAAAATATATATATTTATGAAAAGACATATATATATTTAAGAATAAACACATATATATATATTTATAAATATTTACAAGTAAGTGTTTATGATGCCCTGCTCATCGTCTAAAACAGGCTCACCCTGCCTTAAAACAAAACTGTCATCTGTCATCTGTCATAAATGTCATGTGATGCGATGCCCTCCCGACAGATGCTACGACGGAGCAACGAAAAGGGGAGCGTTGCGCGGGCAAACGACGCTGTTTGCGGAGGTAAACGATGCGGTGTCTGGGGGCATGCAGGGCAAAAAAATCCCCCGCATTGCTGCGAGGGAAGCTGCTATTCCTCGATAATCGTCGTGAAGTTACTCCAGTAGGGAGCGGATTGGTAGGCGTTGAGGCTGCCCGTGGGCACGTAGAGCGTGGCTTGGGAATAGATGCCCGAAAGCGTGTCATCAGCTATTGTTGGAGGAGTGGCGCCCTTGCAATGGATGGCGGTCAGCGCGCTGCACCACCTGAGGGCCGATGCTCCGATAGTGGTCACGCTGCTGGGGATGGTGATAGTGGGCAGGCTGGTGCAGTAATAGAAAGCATAATCGCCGATGGCGGTCACACTGTTGGGAATGTCGATGGAGGTTAGGTTGGAACAGCCGTGGAAAGCATTTGCACCAATGAATTTCACCTTGTTGGGGATGGTGACGGAAAGTAGGCCGGAGCAGTCCTGGAAGGCGGCATCGCCAATGGAAGTCACGCTGCTGGGGATGGTGACGGAGGTGAGCCCCTGGCATCCAAAGAAGGCTCTGGGAGGGATATACGTCAGGCTGCTGGGGATGGCAATGGAGGTCAGCGCTTCGCAATTATAGAAAGCGCCACTGCCAATGGATGTCACGCTGCTGGGGATGGTAATGGCGGCTAATTTGGTGCAATTGAGGAAAGCGCCATCTCCCATGCTGGTCACGCTGTTGGGGATGTCGGCGGAGGTGAGGTTGACACAGAAGGCGAAGGCGTTTTCGCCAATGGAGGTGACACTGCTGGGGATGGTGATGGCGGTCAGGGTACTACAATAGAGGAATGCATATTTGCCTATCTCCTGCACCTGATAGGTGTTACCTTTGAATGTGACCTGCGAGGGAATGGCTGCGGTGCCTTGCAATCGCTCCAAGTCGTAGTTGGAGACCACCAGATGCTCTTCTTCGACAGTGTATTTCACATTGTCGAGAAAGAAGTTCTTGTCGTCAACAATTCTTATCGAGGAGTTCTCCCCGTTTTCATCATCATCGGAGCAAGCGGGCAGGAGGCAGGCTATTGGCAGGGCCAGAAGCAAATGATAGAATAGCTTTTTCACGATATTATTGTTTTTAATTTGTAGTGTGTGTTCATCCTTTTTCCGACAATCAGAACACGGCGGCAACCTTGCGTATCTTCTCCAGACGTGTCATGAAGGATTTGTCTTGCTTGACCTTCTGCATGTTGTAATCAGCCTGCAGACCAATCCAGATGTTTGCGTCGGTGCCCAAGGCCGCCTCCAGCAACAGCGCATATTCTGTTGTCACCGGCCGCTTCCCGTTCAGTATCTCATTGAACACGGAATATGACACACCCATTTGTTGGGCCAGCTCCTTCTGCGTGATGCCACGAGCGATAATCTCGTCTTTGATCATCTCGCCTGGGTGAATAAGCAATGACGACGTCATTTTATTGGCTGTCTTCTGTTCCATATCGTAGTTTCAGACTATTACTTCGATATTTCAACCGCAAAAGTACATAAAAGATTCTCAACTACCAAACAAAAGGAGAGAAAAGGGGAAAGGGGGAGGAAAGAGAAAGCCTTGCAAGTTAGTGCTTTTGCCCTTGCAGGGCGAAATTGTCGGCTCCCATTACCTAGGGCGATGCCCTGGGCTGGTGGCTCATTGCCCCTTTGGGGCGCTATCGGGTGATGGCCGATAATCCATTTAGAATAATTAACGCTTTACTGGCATAAAATGCTGAAAATAAATGGGAAAAAGTTTGGTGGTTAAAGAAATTATTTGTAACTTTGCAATGGTAATCCGAAAGGGTTCAAGAGAGATTCAACCTTATTTTCTAAACCATTAAAAACACATTTTCGTTATGTTACAGATTGATCTTTACAAGAACAAGAACCAGGAAGCCCGCAACTTCGGCAAGGTCTACGGGCGCGTTGACAACAAGGAGCCTATCGACCTGAACGGCTTGGCCAAGCACATCGCCCTGCATGGCAGTCCCTACACCCGCGACGTGATTGCCGGCGTGTTGACGCGCGCCGCCGACTGCGTGAAGGAGCTGTGCCTGGACGGACAGCCCGTGAAGTTCGGCGACCTCTGCATCTTCAAGTGCACCGTCACCTCGAAGCCCGCCGTGAGCGTGGAGAAGTACGACCTGAGCGAGCACATCAGCAAGGTGCGCCTGCAGTGCCGAGCCACCGGCGAGATGAACTCCCTGCGTCTCACCCAGGATGCCAGCTTCGAGTACACCAGCCTAGCACAGAAGCTGAAGAGCGGAGAGGCCACGCTGAGCAGCGAGAAGGGGAAGTACTTGGAGAGTGGGGACTAACCACCCAGCCCTCGGCCTCACCCCCGACCCCTCTCCGATTGGAGAGGGGAGTTTATAGACCTTTCCCCACACGTTCTCGGGTTCGGTGACAGATGACAGATGACAGTTTTAGTTTAAGGGGTAGTCCAGCGATGGCTGCCCCTTTCTAGTTCGGCTAGTTCACTAGTTCAGCTGGATTTGCCGCTCGGCGAGCAAAGCGAGACGCTTGCTACCGAAGGGACGCAAGAATCCAGCTGCTGTGAGTATAAGCATTTATAATGCGATGAATGCTCCAGCTGCTGTGAGTATAAGCATTTATAATGCGATGGATGCTCTTTTCGGATTTAAAATCCTGATACTCAATGCGGTCGGATTACAAATCCGCCCGAACGAAGAACGAAAAATCCGCCCGAACGAAAAATCCGCCCGAACGAAAGAATCTATCCTCTCACCACTCACCTCTCACCCCTTTATCTTTCCTTTTCCATTTTTTCCAGGTTGCGCTGTGCCAATTTCATGCCCTGCGCTGCTGCCTGTTGAAACCAATAGAGGGCTGAGTCAGGATTCGCTGCCACGCCCTGCCCATCGC
Organism: Prevotella sp.; assembly: GCA_017619275.1. GTDB lineage: Bacteria > Bacteroidota > Bacteroidia > Bacteroidales > Bacteroidaceae > Prevotella. The sequence goes on from JAFZSR010000017.1 coordinate 6,981, forward strand.
GATACATCGTGCCCAGGTTGTTCTGCGCAGCTGCATGACCTCGACAAGCGGCAGCCAGATACCAACGACGAGCCTCGGCATAGTTTTGTTCCACACCGTTGCCCGACTGATAGAGCCAGCCCAAGTTGGACTGTGCCAGCACATAGCCTTGACGGGCGGCCAACAGGAACCAATGGGCTGCAGCAGCGTAGTCCTGCTTCACACCCTGCCCATCCTTATACATCACCCCCAGGTTGTTCTGTGCCTCTGCCAGTCCCCGTTCTGCCGCCATCCTGTACCACTCCGCCGCCTCGGCATACGCTCCCGCACGGTCGTATTTCAATCCTTGGCGCAGCATGGCCCATTCAAGGCTATTGAAAAGGCGGGATGAGGAATGTGGAGCCGCCGATGCCGATGGAGCTGCCTCTGGAGTTTTACGCATGAGGAAGAGTCCCGCCGCAATCAGCGCGATCAAAGCAAGGGCAATGAGGGGCTTTTTCTGGTCCATGCAGAATCGTTATTGCTGAATGTCGTAATGGAAGAAGTCGAACCGCGCCTTTCCACCTGATGCTTTCTCGCCAAGAGCATAACAATAAAGCCCCACACGCGAACCCTTCCAACTGCCCATGCGCAGGGCGAAAGGCTCGCCAACGGGCTGGAAACGCTTGCCATCGGTGCTATATGCCAACTGATGACGATTCTGGCGACTGTCGATGGTGCACCGCAGATAGACCACCTTCTGCTTGCAGGGGGCGATGATGTCGCGCGTTCCTTCGTTCTCCTGATAGAAGAACAACCCTTCGGCCTGACGGCAGATGCCGATGCCAAAGAAGCGGTTGGCCATGCAGAGCAGTCCGGCGTGGTCGCCCTCACGGAGTTGAGAGCCATCGATACGTGTAGTAGCCTCGCTGATGTAGCCCACCGTCTTCTGCGTGAGCATATTGCGGCTCATCTTCATGTTGGGAGCGGGCAGCGCATGAAGCGTCAACCATCCCTGTCGCTCGGTCAGGCTCCAAGCCGAATCAACGGGATTGTGGTTCCATTGCCATTGCAAGCCCAAGGCACGCTGTTGCTGGCCCACCCAGTGAAGCGCTGAGGGGGTGAACTCATCGGACAGTTCGTCGATGAAGTCGCAGACCCACCCCCTGCCCCTCCCTATATGGAGGGGAGTAGATAGTTCTTTCGCTGATAATTCTGACGGCAATGGTAACTCCTCCCCTCCCTCAGCTGGGGGGAGGGTCTTGAAAGGACTTGTCCACACGTCGACCGGCTCGCCCACCCCATTGCCGTCGATGTCAACGCCCATGAGGGGCCAGTCGTCCTTCCATCGGGCAGGCTGCAGGTGCACCACCCTACCCCTGGGATGCGTCTCTTGGAAATGATAGAACCACCAGGAGCCGTCGGGCGTGTCGACGAGTGCCCCTTGGTGAGGGCCGTTGATGGCGGTGGAACCCTGCTCCATCACCACCCGCTTCTCGTAGGGACCGTAGATGTTGCGGGCGCGCAGCACCGTCTGCCAGCCCTGCCCCACGCCGCCTTCGGGGATGATGAGGTAATAGTAGCCGTTGCGCTTCAGAAACTTCGTGCCCTCGGCCACAGGGCCCGTGTAGACCGTCACGCCGTCGTCGAGCAGCTGACGGCCATCGGCACTCATGCGGTGGATGATGATGGGACCTGCTCCATGCTGGCTGCGGCCCAAGTAGGCCTTCCCGTCGTCGTCCCAAAAGGGGCACGGGTCTTCCCATTTCGGCACTTCCCTCAGACAATGCAATGGGCTCCAAGGGCCACGCGCATCGGCGGCAGAGGTCATGAACAGCCCCTCGTCGGGGGTGCAGAAATAGACGTAGAAGCGACCATCGTGGTGGCGGATGGCTGGTGCCCACGAGCCGCCGCCATAATGGCGGTTGGCGTCCCAGCCTGGCAGGGCGAAACGGTCGTAGAGCTGGCTCACGAAGTGCCAGTTCAGCATGTCGGTCGACTCCAGCACCTGGATGCCCAGATAGTGGAAGTCGGAGGCCACCATGTAATACTTGTCGCCCACGCGAATCACGTCGGGGTCGCTATAGTCGGCATTCAGCACGGGGTTCTTGTAGGTGCCGTTGTGCTGGTCGCCCCAGTCGAGCTGCCTTTGCGCCGCCAAAGGCAGGGTGGCACAGAGCATCAGCAGTAGGATCTGTTTCTTCATGGGTGCTTTAGTCTTGCTCGGTGGAGTCCAGAATCTTTTTGATTTCCTCGTCGGTCTTTGTCAGCTTGTCGCGACAGAGTTTGATGAGTTGCTGGGCACGCTTCAGCTGTTCCGTCATCTGGTCGATGTCCAGCTCGTCGTTCTCCATTCGGTGCACGATAGCCTGAAGCTCGGCGTAAGCCTCTTCGTATTTAGGTTCTTTGTTCATTTTATGATGGATTTGATGGTTCCTTTTTCCAGGCGTGTCTCAATCTCGTCGCCCTTGCTGAGTTGCTTGGGGTCGCGCACGGCGTGGCCGTCTTTTAGGGTGATGCTATAGCCTCGATGCAGCAGCAGTGCCGGGTCGAGCGCCTTGGTCTTCTCTTCCAACAGTGCCAACTGGTTCTGCCTGACGGTGAGTGTGTGGCGGAGCAGCATGGGAATCTTTTGTTCGCAAGCCGAAAGCTTGGTGCCCTCGGTCCCCACTCGCCGTTGCATACTGCCGAGCAGATGGCTATAGAGCGAATGAAGACGGGCCTCTTGCCGTGCCTTCACCACCGAGAAAAGGCGTGGGATAATCTCTTGCAGGGTGGTGAGTTGAGCGTGGAGTGCAGTGAGGCGGTGCTGCGCGAAACGGGTGATGCGGGCCTGAGAGTCGTCGAGGTTGGTGAGCACCTGCTTCAGATGGTCTATGAGGAAGGCGGCGGCCGCCGTTGGGGTTTTCACGCGAGTATGGCTCACCATGTCGAGAATGCTCTCGTCGCGGTCGTGACCAATACCGGTAATGATGGGCAGGGGGAATTGCGCCACATTCTCGGCCAAGGCCAACGTGTCGAAGCCCGACAGGTCGGCGGTAGCACCTCCACCACGCAGGATGACTACACAGTCGAAGGGAGGACCCACCCCCAACCCCATTCCCGAGCAAGGCTCGCCTACCCGTAGCCTTTCCCGAACGGGAGGGGCGTTTGTATAGTCTTGCTGCGGAGAAATACCCACCCCCAACCCCATTCCCGAGCAAGGTTCGCCTACCCGTAGCCTTTCCCGTGCGGGAGGGGCGTTTGTATAGTCTTGCAACGGAGTAGTCTGACCAAGCCCCCCTCCCGTTCGGGAGGGGCTGGGGGTGGGTATCTGATTGGGTGTCTGGTATATGCTATCCAGCGCGGCAATGATGCTCTGCTCCACCTGTTCGCCCTGCATGATGGCAGGGAAGAGGGTTACGCTGAAGCGAAGGCCAAAGGCATTCTCCGTCAACTGTTTCACAAAGTCGCCATAGCCGGCTGCGGTGGCACTGCTAATGACGGCGATGCGCTGGCAGAACACGGGCAGCGTGAGTTCTTTCTGCAAGTCGAACACGCCCTCCTGCTTCAGCTGTCGGATGATTTCCTGCCGTCGGCGTGCCATATCGCCCAGCGTGAAGGTGGGGTCGATGTCGGTCACAATCCACGAGAAGCCGAAAGCCTCGTGGAACTGCGCATACACCTTCAGCAGCACCTTCAGTCCAGCGTGGAGTGTTTGGCCGGTTGTACGTTCAAAATAAGGGCGAATAATCATCCACTTCGAAGCCCAACACTTGGCCGAGGCGCGGGCTATCGGCGTGGCGCTTCGTTCATCCTTCTGGATGAGTTCCATATAGCAGTGCCCACGACTCTCGCGACATTCCGACAGTTCTGCCTCCACCCAATACTCACGGGTCAGCGTCTGCTCAATGGTCTGTCGCACCAAAGCGTTCAGCTCGAAGAGGGAGAGGGCGGGAGTGGCGTTCATGACGGAAGCGGATTAGTGGGATGCGGTCTGCTTGAGTCCCTGCTGATAGGCTTGCCAGAAGTTGGGCAAACCGTAGCCGAAGATATTGTTGGGCGCGTCGTACTGGTCGGCGTTCTGCCTTACCAGCTCAATGATTTCAAGGGCAGTGAGCTGAGGCAGAGCCTGCCACAGACAAGCCACCATGCCGCAGGTGACGGGTGTGGAGAACGAGGTGCCCATATCGTGCACCAGCGTGCCTCGCCCTGAAACGAGCGTCGTGTTGCTGCCACGAGCAACGACGTCGGGCTTCACGCGACCGTCTTGCGAGGGGCCTATGCTACTGAAAGGCGCCAGCTGTCCGTCGCCATCGACGGCTCCTACGGTGAGGATGTCGCGGGCATCGGCGGGCACGCCAATCTTCTTCCATTTGCCCATGCCGCTATTGCCTGCCGAGTTGCAAAGGACGATGCCCTTGCGCGCCAACATCGATGCCGCACGGCTGATGTGGGCTGTCTGTCCGTCGAGGTCGCGCAGTTGGTAGCTGGCCAACGGGGCATCGTAGGCATAATACCCCAGCGACGAGTTCATCACGTCGGCGCCCACGCTATCGGCAAACTCGGCAGCCATCACCCAGAAGTCTTCTTCCACAGGTTGCTCGCTGATATTGTCTTCAGAGCGAAGCAGCCAGTAGGAGGCGTCGGGCGCCGTGCCGATGATGACCTCCTCTGCACGTGCCGCCATAGCCGAGAACACCTTGGTGCCGTGATCAATGCGGTGGAAGGAGGGACCTGGTGGCACGGGCGACTCGCTGGCCTCGCCAGGACTCACAAAGTCGCGCACGCCCAGCACATGGGTATTCTTAAAGGCGGGTATGCGATGATAGTTCTGGAATCCGCCGTCGAGGATGGCAACGGTGATGCCACGCCCCGTGAAGCCCGCCTCGTGCAGACGTGTACCACCCAGCATCTCAATTTGCTGCGCCGCCATACCGTAGGGGTCGTTGGGCACGCTGTCCCAGCGGTTGAATGTCTCGTGCACATTCCAACGGATGTCCTCAGGCTTTTCGATGGAGTCGGGAGCCACATACACACAACGGCTGGCTACCACGATGGGCAACTGCGCCAAACGTTGTAGCACTAACGTGTCGGTCGATTTCACCACCACCGTGTTCAGCCATCGGCTGGTGCCCATGATGGTGGCTCCCTTCACGGCAAACTGTTTCAGATACTGACGGGCCACAGGCAGGTCGGTGCTGTCGATGGGCAACCCCTGACGCTGGCGCCGCTCCAGACTCTTCTTCGAGAGGAAACGCTGGGGCTTGTCCAACGTATGGGTGGTGGCAGCCTTGTCGGCCAGATAGTAGCGATACACGTAGGTGCCGCGTGCGGGATTCTTCACTTTGACGGCCCATGCGCACATCACGGCTCCCATCAGCAGCAAGGAAACAAGGATGTATTTCTTCATAATGGCGTAGCGGTGGATAAGAGGTTCAAGCTTTGCGCTTCACTTTGTGTACCATCGTGACCACAGCCTGCGCCAGGTTGAGGAAGGCCTGTCCCGACATCGAGTCGACATTGGCAGCCACAGGCTTGCCCTCGTCGCCATTATCGCACACGCTCTGCACCAGTGGCAGTTGTGCCAGCAAGGGCACATTCAACTCTTCGGCCAAGCGCTTACAGCCCTCACGACCGAAGATGTAGTAACGGTTCTGGGGCAACTCGGCCGGCGTGAACCAAGCCATGTTCTCCACCAGTCCCAGAATAGGCACCTTCACCTTCTCGTTCTGATACATGTCGATGCCCTTTCGGGCGTCGGCCAATGCCACTTGCTGGGGTGTCGACACGATGACGGCTCCCGTGAGTTTAAGGGTCTGCAAAAGGGTCAGGTGAATGTCGCTCGTACCCGGTGGTGTGTCGAGTATCAGATAGTCCAGCTCGCCCCAGTCGGCATCGGCAATGAGCTGCTTCAAGGCGTTGCAGGCCATGCCGCCGCGCCAAAGCGTAGCCGTAGTGGGAGCCACGAAGAATCCTATCGAGAGCATCTTCACGGCATAGCGCTCCACAGGCACGATGAGGTCGCGACCATCCACATTGCGGGCATACACCCGCTCGCCTTCCACGCCGAGCATCTTGGGAATGCTGGGGCCGAAGATGTCGGTGTCGAGCAGTCCTACGCGATAGCCCAGGCGTGCCAAGGCCACAGCCAGGTTCACCGCCACCGTGCTCTTGCCTACCCCACCCTTGCCGCTGCTCACGGCCACGATGTGCTTCACGCCCGGCAGCAGGTCTTCATCTTTCGGACGGGGTTTCTGCTTGAACTCGGTGGCAATCTCCACTTCCACGTCGTCGCCGCAGTCAAATTTTATCTGTGCCTCGGCGGCCTTCACCGTCGACTTCAGGAAGGGGTCGGTATCGCGGGGAAACTCCAACACCACCTTCACCTGCCAGTTCTTTCCGTCGTGTGGCTGGGCAATGGGGGTCACCACAGGCGTGTCGGCCACCATTCCGCTCTCCACCAGGTTTTTCTTTGTGCCCGCATACATCACCTTTGCGAGCGCATCCATAATCAGTTTTGGATAGAGTGTCATGATTAGGTAGAAACAGTTTTTTGATATGCGCTTGCAAAATTAGGGAAAAAAACGTAAATGGCAAAGAAAACCGTTTCTGTTTTTGCCCGAAATAAAAATAATGTGTACTTTTGCATCGTCAATGACCGATAGAGCATGAACTACGACGAAATGCTAAAATCATCCAGCAGCATGGCGCAACACCGCGAGCAGCTGCCTTTGGGGTTCTTCTGTCGCAAACAAATCGAGGGCAAGTATCGTAACGCCTTGCAACTGAAACCCGAGTGGACCGACAGTCTGACGGCCACCGAAGGGTTGCGCCGCGACCGTCAGTTTGCCTTCGACCACAGGAGCCGCCATCAACTGAAATACGAGTTTTACGAGGATAGCAGCGGAATTGTTGAACTGGACTTTGAGCCGGGCAATTACCAGTCGCTGGCCCATTTGCTCGCCGACGAACCCGCCACCTTGGCCCGCAAGGGCTTCATCAAAAACATTCTCAATGGTCTCTTCGATGCCACCGAAGAGCTGCACCAGGCAGGGATGCTCCATCTTTGCTTTGCGCCCTCAACAGTCTTTTTGCGAAAGGGCGACGACACGCCTTTGCTGCTTTGTCACGGCTCGTCGCTGCTGGGCGTCAAGGACCAGCGCGCCCTCTATCAGGGCTTCGAGACGATGGTGGCGCCCGAAGTGCTCGACGGCAACACCAAGCCCGATGAGCGCAGCGACGTCTATGCCCTCGGACGATTTATCGAACAACTCTTCCTCAACAGCAATCTGCCCTATGAATACAAAGCTGTGGTGAAACGCGCTACCGACGACGACCCTGCGCAGCGCTACGACAGCGTGGCCGCCATGCGCAAGGCCATTGATGCGCGCAAGACCAGCCGCAAGTCGCTGCTGGCCATATTGGCAGCCGCAGTCGTGGCGGGCTTGCTGGTGTGGCTCTTCTTCGACTTGATGCCCGAGACATCCAACGTGGAATTCATCGACGACAACGGCGTGGTACAGAAGGAAGACCCCTACCAGCAGGTGTTCGACGACCCCTTCGTGAACGACCAGGAAGAATACATCGACCCCGAGATTGCGCTCTACCTCGACTCCATCGGCATGGACGAGATGACTGACGAAGAGTTCAAAGCCTTGAGCGACTCGGTGAAGACCGCCACCCAGCTGGAGGATATCTTCCGCCGCCGCTTCACCCAGCAGGCCGAGGCAAAGCTGACCGAGCTGTATAGCCGCCAGAACCTGGGGTCGAGCGAAACCGACTTCATTTCGCACAGCGGGAAAGTGTTCGACGAGCTCATGACCTACGCCGCCCAGTTGGCTCGCGAGTCTGGCATGCAGGAGGGACAGGCCAGTAGCCTGGCATCGCAAATCATCTCACACATACAGGCACAGAAGCAGGAGGAATTGAACCGACTTGGAAACCAACAGGGAGGTCAATAAGCTTTTCGTCGAAAAAACTCCCGCATTTCGTCGAAACTGGTTTGGGGCGTGCTTGATTTCTTCGTAATTTTGCGGCATCATTGCAAAACGAAACAGAAATGAAAGCAAAACAATTATTCTTCTCAATGGCCATGAGCTTGGCCGCCATCACTTCAGTCAACGCCCAGACCACCGTGAAGGGCGTGCTCGTTGACCAGACACTGCACGAGGGCGAGCCTTACGCCACCGTTCGCATCATCAAGGAGGGCAGCCAGAAGCCCGCCGCCTCGTTCCTCACCGACGTGGAAGGACGATTCAGCCATCAGGTAAGTGGCAGCGGCAAATTCGACATCGTGTTCAGCAGCGTGGGCAAGGAAGACCTGCACAAAGATATCCAGCTGACGGGCAGCGGCACGCTCAACCTCGACACATTATATATTAAGGAGAGCGCCACCGCCCTGCAGGGCGTGGAGATTGTGGCCCAGAAGCCTCTGGTGAAGATGGAGGTCGACAAGATGAGCTACAACGTGGCCGAAGACGACGACGCCAAGGCCTCGACCGTGCTCGACATGCTGCGCAAGGTGCCTATGGTCACCGTCGACGGTCAGGACAACATCACCGTGAACGGCTCCTCCAGCTTCAAAGTCTACGTCGACGGCAAGCCCAACGTGATGTTCTCGAGCAATCCCTCGATGATTTTCAAGAATATGCCCGCCGTTGCCGTGAAGAGCATCGAGGTGGTGACCAATCCCGGTGCCAAGTACGACGCCGAGGGTGCCGCCGGCGTGCTCAACATCGTGCTCAACAAACAGGCTCTGGGAGGCGGTTCTGCCGCCGACATGAATGGCTACAACGGCACACTGCGCGCTGCCGTGGGTACCACCGCCTGGGGTGGAGGCGCCTTCCTCAACGGCCAACAGGGCAAGCTGAGCTACAGCACCAGCGTCATTCATCAGAAGACCACGCCCGGCACCGTGAAGGTGAGCAGCGAGATGGTACAAGGCTTGATGTCGCAGATTAGCGAGAGCCGCGCCAAGACACGCATCCCCGTCACAATGGGAACACTGTCTATGGGCTACGACATCGACTCGGTGAGCACTATGAGCCTCACCGCCCAGCTCACCAGCATGAACATGAAGAACACGGGCACCTCCGAGACCTCGCTCACCCTGGGCAATGCCGCCACGCCGTGGACCTACGGCAACGAAGCCGTCATCGAAAACAAGCAAACCAGCTTCAGCGGCGCCGCCGACTACCAGCGCTTCTTCAATGCCGATCGCACCAGCTGGCTCGCTGTGGCCTACCAGCTCACCTATAGCCCCACGCACAACAAGCAGCGCAACGACTTCTCAACCCCCGGCGGCATGCCCATCGACGCCAGCGACCGCTACAGCGACAACCGTGAGAAGACGCTGGAGCACACCTTCCAGACCGACTACACCACACCGCTTGGTCAGGTGGTTGGTGGCACCGCCGCCAACACCCTCAACCTGGGCGCAAAGCTCATGCTGCGCAGGGCCTCGTCCGACGCCTCGATGCAGTTCTTAGGCACCACCGCCACAGGCACCGACCAAGACTACGAGCAAGACAACCGCATCGGAGCCGCCTACGCCGAGTACGAGGGCAAATGGGGCCGCTTCGGAGCCAAGGCCGGACTGCGCTACGAGCACACCTGGCAGGAGGTGGAATACAAGAAGGGCACCGGCTCCGACTTCACCACCGACTATGGCAACCTGGTCCCCTCGGCCAGCCTGAGCTACTCGTTCGCTCCCACCACCAACCTGGGTCTCACCTACAACATGCGCATCTCGCGTCCCGGCATCACCTACCTCAACCCCTACGTTGACCGCTCCGAGCCCACCGCCCTCACCTACGGTAACAGCGCACTCGACGTGGAGAAGACCCACAACGTGGCATTGGTGTTCAACCAGTACAGCTCGAAGCTGATGCTCAACCTGAACCTGAGCCACAACTTCACCGACAACGCCATCGAGCAGTACAGCTTCGACGACGGACAGTATCTCAACACCACCTACGGCAACATAGCCAAGCGCCACCAGACAGCCCTGAACGGCTATGTGAACTGGCTGCTGCACAAGAACACCCGCATCTTCGTCAACGGCGGCGTGAGCTACGTAGACCTGCGCTCCAACACCCTCGGCCTGAAGAAGGGTGGCTGGCAAAGCAACGCAATGGCCGGCATTCAGCAGACACTGCCTTGGAACATGACCCTCGGCACCTACCTCGTGAGCCAGAGCAAGACCTACACCCTGCAGGGATGGAGCAGCGGCATGAACCTGCTCATAGGCATGCTGTCGAAGCAGCTCTTCAACGACAAGCTCACCCTCGCCTTGCAAGGCCTGACCGGACTGAGCGATGGTGGCTGTCTGAAGCTGGAGACCTACAGCAGCGGCAACGGATTCGTGAACCACCAGAACATTCGCGTGCCTATATACGGCTTCACCTTCAACGTGACGTATACCTTCGGCAACACCAAGAAGCAGTTCCAGCAGCAAACGAAGCAGACACGCATCGAGAGCGACTTCATCGAGCAGAAGTCGCAGGGCGAGATGATACAGGGTGCTGGCAACATAGGCAATTGATATGACAAAGCAAAAGAAAAAAGATCTCCAGATATTCCTCATCCAAGTGGGAGTATGGGCAGCAGTCATCCTGCTGCCTATGCTCACTTCGTGGCTGGCCACCCGCAGCTGGGAGTATGCCTGGGACACGGTGCTCATCACCTTCGGCATGTTGCGCTCGCCCATGCTGCTCTACTTTGCCAATTTCTACCTCTTCGACAGCTGGCTGTTCCAGCGCCAGCGCTACGGACTCTTCGCACTGGCCAACCTGGTGCTGATGTTGGTTTTTAACTTGGGGATGTTCTCCGTTAGCGACTACGCCCCCGACATGCCCGCGATAGCCTGGGTGGGCATGTACATCGGCATGTTCATCTACTTCCTGCTCAACTGCGCCATGATAGCCGCTGCGCTGGCCATTCGCCATTTCATGCGCATACGCCAGATACGACAGCAGCTGCAGGAGGAGAAGGCTCGCCACACCGAGGCCGAGCTGGCCTGGCTGAAGAACCAGATCAACCCCCACTTCCTGTTCAACACGCTCAACAACATCTCGTCGCTGGCCGCCATCGACGGCGAGGCCACGCAGGAGGCCATCGCCCAGCTGAGCGACCTGCTGCGCTACGCCATGTACGAGACCAACAAGCCAACCGTACCCCTGCAAGGCGAGGTGGAGTTTATGCGCAACTACATCGCGCTGATGAAGTTGCGCGTCAGCAGCAGCACAGTGGTCAATGCCCAGTCCTCGGTGTCCAATCCCCAATTCGAGGTGGCGCCCCTGCTGTTCATCTCGCTCATCGAGAACGCCTTCAAGCACGGCGTGAGCAGCAACCAGCCCTCCTACATCATCATCCGCCTGGAGCAGAAAGAGGGAATGCTCGAATTCGACTGTCGCAACTCCAACCATCCCAAGAGCGACGCCGACCGAAGCGGCAGTGGCATCGGCATCGAGAACACCCGTCGCCGCCTCGACCTGCTCTACCCCAACCACTACACCTGGCAACTGGGAATCTGCGACAACGGCAACACCTACTTCTCGCATATCTGCATTCATTCCGAATCCTGAATTGAAATGTCCACGGAGAACACAGAATCCACAGAATAATTCTGAGTCTTCCGTGTCCTCTGTTGGACGAAAAACTATATAAAGCGTAAATACCATGAACTGTATCATCATCGACGACGAGCCGCTGGCCGTGCGACTGCTGGAATCGTTTGTGCAGAAGACACCCGACCTGGAGCTGCTGGCCTCGTTCACCGACTCGGTTGAAGGTGCCACCGCCATCAAGGAAGGACAGGCCGACCTGGTGTTCCTCGACATACAGATGCCCGACCTCGATGGCATGGAGCTGGCCCGCATTGTGCCGCCGCAGACGCGCATCATCTTCACCACAGCTTTCAAGGAGTATGCCTTCGAGAGCTACGAGGTGCGCGCCCTCGACTTCCTGCTCAAGCCCATCCGCTACAGCAAGTTCCTCGCCGCCGTCGACAAGGCTCGCGAGTGGTTCAACGTTCAACGTTCAACGTTCAACATTGAACGTGCAACCATCTTCCTGCGCGTCGATGGTGAGCTGCGCCAGCTTTCGCTCGACAAGATTCTCTACGTGAGCGGCATGAAGGACTATGTGATGTTCTACATCGACGGCGAGCGACGCCCCCTCATCACCCACATGACGATGAAGGCTGTAGAGGAGATGCTGCCCACGGAACTGTTCATGCGCGTCAGCCGCAGCTACATCGTGGCCCTGCAGCATATCCGCAAGGTGGACCGCAACGACTGCATCTACATTGGCGACGAAATCATCCACGTCACCGATGCCTATCTGCCCGCCTTCCAAGACTACATTGCCCAACGGATGAAACATCCAAACCAGTCCTGAAAAAACTCACACGGCCATCAAGGCAACGCAAATGCCAGAGGGTGCATCGCTGCAGCCCCTGGCATCGTCCCGGGTCCATATTACTAACTTTACTCGTTTTGGTTATTAGTTTCGTTGGTTGACATGGTAATATCTTCTACTTGAACAGGTTCTGCTTGATTTGCTGTTGAATGTCGGCAGGCACACTCTTGCTTTTGCAACAATCAACGATGTAGCGCACGGCCTTCTGTGGCAGAGCCGTCTTCTTCCAAATGTCGTGGCGGTTCATCCAGCGGCCCTTGAAGGTGTTCTTGTCGATGAGCTGCATTTCGTCGGGCTTCACGGCAGGGCGCCCCATCTCGGAATAGACTCCGTTCTTAAACGTATAGGTACCATATTCGTGGGGCATCACCACAATCTTCCCGTCGTTCGACAGGGCAATCTCGGCACAAGCGTATTCGCCGTCGGCTCCGTAGTATTTGAACTGCGAGTAGCCCGATGCCTTGCCGCAAACTATTTTCTTCTCGCCCTCAAACTGCATCGACTCCATGACCCATGCCCCGATGAGTTCTTTGTCGTCCACCTTGGGGGTGGTTTGGGCATTCATCTGCAGTGTGCTCATGAGCACGGCTGCCAACACTAACAATACTTTTTTCATAAGCTTTACGTTTTTTGGTTTGGTTAGACGTTAAGTGAATTGTCGGTGCAAAATTACGGGCTTTCGGCCTTCCCACCAAGGTTTTGGCTTTGCATTTACTTTGCATCCACTTTGCATTTCGCTTGCAACAGGTTTATCCTAGAAAGAAATTGTGGGAAATTGGGGGAAATTATCGCTGGCGGAAGCCAAAATTAATCTTAATTTCCCATCATTTCTTTCATTTGAGTTTATGCACCGACAGAAAGGATGAACTCGTCCCACTCGCGGGCACCGCCCTTCTGGCCGAACACTTTCTTGTAGAGCCTGCTGCGCACGGTGCTGATGGTGCTCATGTCGCGGCTCAGCACGGTGGCGATGTCCTTGGGCATGATGCGCAGCTTGATGAGCAGACACGTCTGATATTCCAGTTCCGACATGGGATGCAGATTGCGCAGCTGGCTGGTGAAACCGGGATAGATGCTCTTCAGCCGAGCCTCGATGTCGTCCCACTCTTCGTCACGAAGCCGCTGTCCCGAGGCCATGCGCCGCTGCAACGACAGATAATCGTCGGAGTTGAAGAATGCCGACTCCACCGACGCGATGGCCTGGCGCACGGGCTGTGGACGGGCATCGTGCTCCTCCTGAATCTGTTGCAGCTGCAACTGCAGTCGCCGTTTCGCCCTGCGGTAGGTCATGGCCACATACACCGCCACCAGCACCAGAACGATGAAGGCGATGATGGCATAAAGAAGTCCATGAATGATGCCGGCTTGCTCGCGCTCCTTGGCCGAGAGCACATAGTGATGCACGTAGTCACTGGCTGTTGCACTATCCACTTCGCGGTCGATGATGGCACGGATGTCATCACCCCATTCGCGGGCGATGTCGTCGGCGCGCCGCCAAGTAGAAACCCAACCCATGCGCTGGATGGTGATGGTAGAGTCGTCGACCACCGTCAGCGGTCGCAGGTCGTCTTTCTCCAGATAGAGCCATTCGCCACCACCCTTGTCGATGAGTGTCACGCTGCTCTTCTCCTGTGGCTCCACCACCAATGCCTGCGCCGTCCTGGTCAGCTGGCACCCATACATCATGCTGTCGCCCTCATAGAGGCGCAGCCGTGTTTCGTTGGCCGCAGAATAATCATAGATGGAGCCCGAAGGATTTGCCAACTGCGTCATCACCCATGCGCCCTGCAGCGAAAAAGCATGCCGCCCACCGTCGTTTGCAGCGCAAGCAGCCAGCAGAAGGCATGCGTCCAACACCCATAGCATTTGTTTCATCATCTTTTTTCGTGCAAAGGTAGCAAAAAAACAGCGGAAAGACTTTGTTTCCACTTTGCATTTTGTTTGCAATCAGTTTACATTTTCCTCGTTGGCATGTAAACCCGGTTCACAATCATGGGTGTGCTCCATCAAACACGGTTTTCGCGCCAAAATTGTTGTAATTTGTCCCCGCTCGGCAGAGCTCAGTAGAGCGGGAAAAAATCTCGTACGAGATTTTTTCAAAAGTCGTTACCTTTTTTCAAAAAGTCGTTACCAAAATTTTGGAAGTCGGCACCACTTTTTTTTGAGGTAGTTTTATCAACAACAAAACACAAGGCGCAGCCACTCCCCTCCTGAACCCTGCCCTTACGGGGAGGGGTTCTTGCCTTGCAAGCGTCCTTCGGCCGAGCGAGGGGTGGGGTCTCTAAATTCCTGCCAATGAAGAATATACAGACCCCACCCCTGCCCCTCCCCTTGAAAGGGAGGGGAGTGGCTGCGCCTTGTTGTTTCGACCGATTTGGATTTATCAACAACAAAAAAACGAGGCGCAGCCTTTCCCCCACCTGTCAATTCAAGGGGAGAGAAAGGGCTGCGTAACAAAACGAATTATCTATTTTTCCTTACTCCACTTTGGCGTTCTTCTGGAGCGTCCAATCCGGACGCTGGAGGATGGCTGGACTCTCGCCGACGAACATCTTCGAAGCGTCGGCATTGCCCTTCAACTGCCAGTCGAGCCATGCACGGGCCACGATGGCGAACTCGCCTCCGTTGGGTTGGTTGTAGGTGCCCCCGTGACCAACGGGCAGGTTGACGGCAATGGCGGGCACGTGCTCAATGCGCTTGAAGTCGTCCATACCATTGGCATAGGCAATGTCGGTCTCGCCGCCAAGGATATAGATGATGGGACAGTGGATGTCCTTCAGCTTGTCCTTGGGCACGCTGGGCATGCCACCCATACGCGGGGCGCCGCCGTCGGTGTCGAAGAGTCCGCTGTTGCAAATCATGATAGAGGTGACACGCTCGTCGAAGCAATTGAACAGGGCCTGCAAACCGCCACACGACATTCCGGAGATGCAGATGTTCTTCGTGTCGATCTTCTGATAGTAGGGGCTATTCTTGTCGGCGTTCTGCGCAAAGGCCCAGTCCATCGACTCCACCTGCTGCTCCGAACGCGACTGGCCGCCCATGCCCATGCCGCCACCCATACGGCGGGGAGCATCCTGCGAGGGCATGATACCAGTGGCCAGCACGAGATAGCCGTAGGAAGCAATGTCGTTGAGGAATTTCTCGTGTCCACGGGGCGAGTTGGCGCAACCACCGTTACCCCATACCAGGACGGGCAGCGGCTTGGCAGCGCTGAACGGCGACAGGTCGGCAGGGGCGAACAAGGTGTGCTCCTTGAAACCTTCCACTTCGTACATCACGGCTTTGTAGGGACCGGTGCCACCGTCTTCGAGTACCGTACGCTTGTCTTGGGCAAATGCTGCCTGATGACTGGTGTTGAGGACGAAGAGTCCCATCAAGAAAAGAATCAGCTTTGTTTTCATAATCAGTGTTTTTAGTTGTTGATGATGTCTTACAGCATGCAAAGGTAGCACTTTTTTTGAAAACAAGCATCTTTTACAGTCGATTTTTTTCTGCATTGCCCGCACCCGTGCCCTTATACTTCGACGGGGTGACGTTGAAGCGGTAGCGCAGGGAGAGCTGGATGCAGCGGGAATCGTTGTCCTCCATCTTGCGTATCATAAACTGGTTGCTGTAGAGGGTAAAGCGATTGATGCCGCCATTGAACAGGTCGGCAGCCTTCACCGTGACATTGAGCCGGCGCTGCATGAAGTCCTTGCTGACGCTGAGCGAGAGCATCGGATTGGTGCAGTCGAACCAGGCATTCTGCTGACAGCCGTGGGTGTGCATGTTGAAGTCGGCCTGCAATAGCCAATCGTGAGGCAGCGTGACGATATTGCCTAATTGCACAACCAGCATCGGACGATTAAAGCTCTTTTCCTCGCCGACGAATGTTGACTTGAACCACGGCTTCATCAGCGACACGTTGTATTGTGGCGTCCACATGGCCTGCCCCAGCTTGACGTTCTTCTGTGCGCCCAGCGTGATGGTGAGCCAGTCGGCGTGGTCGTAGTTCTTGTAGGTGATGAGGTTTACCTTCGAGTCGTTTTCCAAGCCGCCTGCCGTGTAGAGGATGGGGTCTACGCAATGCGAGTAGTTCGTCAGCAGATAGAGCCACTTCCACATCATCGTCATGTTCAAGTTGTGGTACTTGACAGGTTTCAGATAAGGGTTGCCCGTCTGCATGTTCAGGCGGTTCTCGTAGGTAACATCGCTGCTCAGTTGCCAATACGAGGGGCGAGTCGTGCGCTTGGCGTAGCTGAAAGAGAGTTGCAGATTTTTGGCTGACGTAGATACCGATGCCGACGGGAAGAGTTCGTCATAAGTGCGGCACTGGTCGTTGCGCCGCTGGCCGCTGACAAAGTATTCCGACTCCACATGCTCATAGCGCAGACCGGCCGTCAATTGGAAACGACCCAGTTGCTGACGCAGTTCCATGAAGGGGGCCATGTTGCTTTCGTGCTGCTCGTTGTTGCTGTTGGCAATATATCCTTCGGGGTTGTCGAACCTGCTCTTCCAACGCGTGTTGGTATATTCCTCGCCTATTTCTATCTGGCCTTTCCACAGCGGATGGGTGACAAAGAGCTTCTCGGCAAACAGCTTACTACGCGTCAGGTTCTCGGTGTTCACGTTGCGGTCTTCATACTCGGCGCTCAGTTCCTGTTGCTGGTTGCGATTGCGCTGCTTGCGGAAATGATAGTCGGCGTTGAGGTCGATGTCAAGCTGGCCTACCTTGCCCGTATAGTAGAGGTTGACCTGATGCTTGGGATAGTTGTGGTCTCGCTCAACGCTACTATTTTGCAAGTGATCGTAGGGATTGCCGTCGGCCAGCAGTTCGTCATCATACGCACTGCGGGTCTTCACGTAGTCGTAGGTGTTCTGGTAGAACCCACCGAAGGAATGGTTGTCGTTGATTTGGTAATTGAAGCCCAGTCGTTCTTCAAAGAACGGATTGCGCACAACCTCCTTATTTCGGTTAGTGATGGTCCACACGGTGTCGGCAAAGACGGTCTGCTCGAATTCATCACGGCCCCATCGTTTGTTGTAGGCGCCAAAGAGGTTGGCGAAAAGCTCAAGCCCGCCCGTGCGGTAGGTAAGGTTGATGCGCTCGTTGTTGGCATAGCCGTGCCCCTTTCGGCTCCACGATGTCAACTCCACACCCAAGCCTTCGCCCGCAATGCGTTTGGTGCGGATGATGATGACAGCATTGACTGTGGCATCGTAGCGGGCACCGGGGTTCTGAATCACCTCCACGCTCTTGATGTTATCTGATGGGATATTCTTCAGTTCGTGCATGTCGGTCAGCTTACGGTTGTTCACATAGATGAGCGGCACGCCCTTGCCCAGGATTTCAAACGCGTCGCCTTTCCTTGAGATGGTTGGCACGCGCGTGAGCACATCCTCGACCGTTCCCAGCCGCTCCATCACCGTTCCCTCTACATTCATCACTAGCGAATTGCCTTGCAGCTGCACCTTGGGACGCTCGCCCTGCACCACTACCCCATCGAGCACCATCGTCTCGGGCTGTAGTCGTATCGTGCCTAGGTCGAGCGATGCTGACTGGAGAAACGCCGTCTTATAGCCCACATAGCTGATGCGGAGGAGGTGGGGATGGGCCTCCTCCACCGGGATGACGAAAACGCCAGCCTCGTTGCTCACGCCTCCGCCGATGACCGTTGAGTCGGTAGGATGAAGCAGGCAAACATTGGCGTAGGGCACGGGCTGGCTGTTCTCGTCGACAATGGCGCCTGTCAGGTGGTGGTCGGTCTTCTGCATGCACTCCACGTAGATTTCTGTTGGTGCGGACTCGCTTTCCACATTCCGCTTCACCACACGTACGGGATAGAAGCCAACGACCTGAATGATGGCGTCCATGATGGGCTTGCGCCTGATGTGGGTGGTCACACGAAAGTCCTCCAGCTCGTTGTAGAGGAAGCTGATCGTGCAGTCGGCCGACTGCTCATTGAGGTCGCGCAAAGCTTCCGACATCGACACATCGTCGTAGTCGCGGGTGATGTTTTGCGCCGCAGCATGAACTCCGAACAAAGAAAAGAAGACAAAGAACAATGCAAGCTGTTTCATCTGACAATCAGTTTTCCGTTCTCGACCGACATATTGACTCGCTCGAACATGTTCAACTTATCGACTACCACCTGCAGACTGTCGTCCTGCTTCCAAACGAAATAGAAGCGGAGTTGGCGGGCACGCTCGTTCTGCAAGTCCAGGCCTACATGGTGGTGGGCAGCGATGGCCTTGGCGATGCTGTCGAGCGCTACATTGTCGAACACCACAGGCTGCACGTCCTGCTTGTCGGGAATGTGCTGGTCGACGGCCGTCTGTGCGCTCGGACTTTGGCAAGCAGAGTCACTACCTGCCGCGGAATCGTCGCCAACAGTTCCACCCTTCAGGCTCCAGTAAGCCGCAAAGGCGATGCCCGACAGGAACAGTACGCCGATGAACAAGGCGGCCATCTTCCGAAGTGGTCGAAAAGTCACGCTTTTCGCCTTCACTTTCTCAGCAGGTTCCTGCCAAGTCATTGCCTGTTTCAGCAGGGCCGTTGCCTGCATCAGCTCACGCGCCTCAGCGTCTGCTAGCATCGCGTCCAACGCCTCATCCGAAAACTCCTCGGGATGCTCCTGCATGTCGAGCAGCAACTTCATCTTCTCATCTCTGTCCATAGTCTTTATCATTTTTCATTTATCATTTTTCATTTATCATTTTTCATTTATCATTTTTCATTTATCATTTTTCATTTATCATTTAGCGAAGCGCCTATAGCCCGCCACTTTCTCCATTGCCTGAGCCAGGTACTTATAGACCATCACCCGGCTGATGCCCAGCGCATCGGCTATCTCCTGATATTTCATGCCGTCGATGTGGCGCATGCGGAAAACACGCAGTGTCTGCTCCGTCAGGGTTCGCTGCGCAAACGCCATCAACTGCTGTAGCCGCTGCTCCGTGTCCTCCGCATCCGCTGATTCCTCTGGGGTTTCCAGCGTGTAGGCCTGTTCGAATTTCGCCCTGACGCTTTTCTTTGCAATCAAATTCAGGCAGCGGTTCCTCACGCTCGTTCGCAGGTAGCCCTCAACGCTCTCAATGGGGAGGGGGCGCTCGGCCAGCGTTGCGAACATTTCGCTCACCACGTCGCGAGCCTCCTCTTCGTCGTAGAGCATCGCCCGCGCCGTCCGCATCATCTTGGCGTAGTGTAGTCGATATATTTGTTCTATCTCTTTGTTCTTCATACACTATTATAGACAGCATGGCAGGACAAAAAGCTAACCCTCTTTGCCATTTTTAGCGAAAAAAAACAATTCATTGCAGTTTCCCACTTACTTTTCCTCTAAAGAAGTAGCTTGATTTGAAAACTTTTCGTATCTTTGCGCCATAATATTTTAAAGGTTGAAAAAGTATGGCAACAATCGTATTACAAGTTCCCGACGAGAATCTGGTGTCAAAGGTAAAGCAGGCCTGCAAGATGCTGATGGGCGTTGCTTCGGTAAAGGTGCAGAAGTCAGTGAAGCCCAAGGAGTATGATATCACCAAAACAACCGGCTACCGCGAGGCAATGGATGACATAAAGCACGGACGGGTTTATCACGCCGACAGTGTGGAAGACATGTTCAAACAAATTCTTGGTTGATAATGTATAGCATCAACTACACCAACCGCTTCATCAAGGACTTGAAGCTATGCAAAAAACGCGGACTGGATATTCAACTAATCCAAGACGCGGTAGCATTGTTGGCTGACACTGGCACGCTGCCAGCACAATACCGTCCGCATCGGCTGTCAGGCAATCGGCAGGGTCAATGGGAGTGTCACATTCAGCCCAACTGGCTGATGACTTGGGAGCAGAACGACATGGAACTGACACTGCTCTTCCTGCAAACAGGCACCCACTCCGACTTATTCGACAAAAATAAAAAGAAACGATAACAAATGAAAAAGTCTTTTTTCCTTTCTGTACTGTTGGCTGTGTTAAATCTCTCAGTTTTATTGGCACAGCCGATACAGACCGAGGTGCCCGTGCGCCCAGCAGGACAACGTGACGTGATTGGCCTGACGGTGCCGCCGATGAAGGTGGTGCGTGTGGGATTCATCGGCTTGGGCATGCGCGGCCCCGGTGCCGTGGAGCGTTTCAGTCAGATAGAGGGCACCGACGTGAAGGGCCTCTGCGATGTGGAGGCCGACCGCGTGGAAGCCTGTCAGAAACTCTTGGAGAAGCACGGACGGCCTCGCGCCACCGCTTACAGCGGCTCGACGGAGGCCTATAAAAAGATGTGTGATAGGAACGACATCGACCTCATCTACATCGCCACCGACTGGGTTCACCATGTGCCACTGGCGCTCTACGCTATGGAGCATGGCAAGAACGTGGCCATCGAGGTGCCCGCCGCCACCAATCTCGAGGAGATATGGCAGCTCATCAATACCTCGGAGCGCACACGCAAGCACTGCATGATGCTCGAGAACTGCGTCTACGACTTCTTTGAACTCTCGGCCCTGAACATGGCGCAGCAGGGACTCTTCGGCGAGGTGATACATGTAGAGGGCTCGTATCTGCACAACCTCGACGACTTCTGGGGCTACTACTGGAAAAACTGGCGCCTCGACTTCAACGCCAAGGCTCGCGGCGACGTCTATCCCACACACGGCATCGGCCCCGACTGTCAGGTGCTCAACATCCATCGCGGCGACCGCATGGACTATCTCGTAGCCATGGACACCAAGCCGGTGAACGGTCCCAAGGTGGTGAAGAAGGTGACGGGGCAGGACTGTACCGACTTCCAGAACGGCGACCAGACATCGACACTCATCCGTACCGTCAAGGGCAAGACGATGCTCATCCAGCACGACGTGCTGACGCCCCGTCCCTATAGCCGTATGTACCAGATTGTTGGCTCCGACGGCTACGCCAGCAAGTATCCCGTCAACCAGCTGCTCTTCCGTCAGGGACAGCTCACGAGCAACGACGTACCCGATCATGAGAACCTGAACGCCCATTCGGCCCTGCCCAGCGACGTATGTCAGCAGATGTTGCACAAGTATCTGCCGGCCTTCGTCAAGGAATTGGAGGAGACGGCCAAAAAGGTGGGCGGTCACGGCGGCATGGACTTCATCATGGACTACCGCCTCATCTATTGCCTGCAGAACGGACTGCCCTTAGACATGGACGTCTACGACATGGCGGAGTGGTGCTGCGTGGGCGAGCTGTCGCGCATCTCCATGGAGCACGGCTCAGCACCCGTGGCCATTCCCGACTTCACCCGCGGCGCCTGGGATAAGGTCGACGGCTTCCGCTATGCCTTTGTGAAATAATTAAAAAGGAGAGTAACAATGGAAGTGGTGAGTCATTTTTGTGTGAAGGGGACCGTTGCCGATGTTCGTCCTTTGGGCAACGGCCTCATCAACGACACCTACTTGGTGCAGACTGCCGAGGCCGATGCTCCCGACTATGTGCTGCAGCGCATCAACCATGCCATTTTCACCGATGTGGAACTGCTGCAGCGCAACATCGAGACCGTCACTGCCCACTTGCGACACAAACTAGAGGCCGAAGGTGCCGATGACATCGAGCGCAGGGTGTTGCAGTTTGTCAAGACGGCCGAGGGAAAGACCTACTACTACGACGGTCAGTGCTATTGGCGCATGTCCCTTTTCATCCCCGACTCGAAGACATTAAGCGAGGTCACCCCTGCCACCGCCTATGATGCAGGCCGTGCCTTCGGGCGCTTTGAGCAGCAGCTGACCGACCTGCCCGAGCCACTGGGCGAGACCATCCCCGACTTCCATAACATGGAGCTGCGACTGCGTCAGCTACGCGATGCCGTAAGCCGTGATGCTGCCGACCGAAAGGCCGTGGTGGGCGAGGAACTGGCCCTGATTGACCAATATGCCAACGAGATGTGTCAGGCGGAGCAGCTCTACAGGCAGGGCCTCTTGCCCAAGCGCATCTGCCACTGCGATACGAAGGTCAATAACATGCTCTTCGACCATCAGGGGCGGGTGCTCTGTGTTATCGACCTCGACACCGTCATGCCCGCCTACGTCTTCTCAGACTATGGCGACTTCCTCCGCACCGCTGCCAATACCGTTGCCGAAGATGACCCGCATCTTGACCGTATCGACTTTCGCATCGACATCTTTGAGGCCTTCACCAAAGGCTATCTGGAGTCGGCTCGCTGTTTCCTCACGCCAGTCGAAATCGATTATCTGCCATTCGGCGTCGCACTCTTCCCAATGATGCAGGCCGTGCGTTTCCTCACCGACTATCTCAACGGCGACGTCTATTACAAAACCGCCTATCCAGAACATAATCTTGTGCGCACCCGCAATCAACTGCGATACTTCCAGTGCGTCAAAGCACATCAACACGATATGTCGCAGTTCATCAGCGCCAGCCTTCACCAATGATTATCGTATTTGCATTAGCTGACACCATTGTTTTCAATATGCTAATATTTTTCCTATAAAAGTAGCTTGATTTGAAAACTTTTTGTATCTTTGCGCCATAAAACCAAATACGAGACACTTATGAGCACGGAAACGATGCAAAAAACGATTGCCGACTACTTCAAGACCCAGCCAGTCCTGAAGGCATGGCTCTTCGGCTCCTTTGCCCGAGGTGAGGAGACGCCAAAGAGCGACGTGGACATTCTCTTTGTACCCGATTATTCCGGCAAGCCCTTTACACTTTTCACACATGGCGGAATGCTCATGGACTTGCAAGAACTGCTTGGACGAGAGGTGGATCTGGTTGTAGAGGGTACGCTGCGACCATACGCCGCAGAAAGTGTTAACCGTGACAAGATACTGATATATGAGAGAAAGAGCGAGGGATAAAGGCCGATTGATGGACATCATCGAGTATTCAGGTAACGTATCGGCACTCATCGAGGGCTACACTTTCGATGCCCTCGTAAGCGATAAGCGTACCTATTATTCTGTGGTGAAGAATGTGGAAGTGGTGGGCGAAGCTGCCTACATGCTTACTAAAGCCTTCAAGAAGGCCCATCCCGCTACACCTTGGAAGGTGGTGCAGGGCATGCGCCACGTCCTGGTTCATGACTACGCCACCATTGACGACAGGGAACTCTATAACACAGCCGTCAATGACATCCCCGTATTACAAAAGCAAGTGGAGAATTATATTGCCGAGACCGACTGGGACGAATGGCAGGCCGTCCCTGATGACTTCGAAGATAATGACGATGCCGTGCACAAAACGATTGTTGAAACAGCCCGCAATATGAAGGCCGATGGCATGGCCGTGGAGCTAATTGCAAAGTACACCGGCCTGACGACGGATGAAATCAAAACACTATAAATTATTTGGTTTGGAAATATTCATGCACCAAATTTAACAAAAAACAATTACGCCAATGGACAGATAAAAGATTATAGGACATAAGACAGAACGTCCACTTTTGATTCTTGTTGTTCGATAATTGGGGAATTAGACAACAATCACCAAGAACTGAAGTAGATAGTTCACGCCGCTCGGCGTGGGCATTTACTCGTTTAAGGTGATAGGCTATCCCCAATGCCTCGAACAACGTAAGCGAAGTAGAATGCTCACGTTTTTTATTCCCTAATATCGACAATATTAACTGAAAACAAAACATAGAGGTTGTGCCCGACACGGATTCAGGGTAAAGATAATGAAAACACTCCTAAAAACATGCGCCATTTTTCTGGCATTACTAGTTTTGTCAGCATGCAAATCTGATTACGAAAAGTATAACGACATGAAGGTGGAGGCAGCAAGGTCAACCGTAACGGAACTGGAAACTCCCGAAGGTTTTCGCTTTGACATGGATAAAGAGGCTGTTAACAAAATAATAAGCTCTTTCCCTCAACATGAAAACGGCTACAGAACGTTTGAGGAATTAAGCTTTGGAGATGCTATTTATGAAGTAGTATTATGGAATTTCAAATACTACGAAGGGAAGCTGTGTTCTTATGATATTAGTATAGAAGGAAAAGCTAATATTTTAGATGAAATTATTAATCATTACAAAACCGTTCTTAAAGATTACCAATTTGAATCTATGCCTGACCATCATGGCTTTGACTTTTATGGATTTACAAAAGGAAACTTATTTATAGAAATAACTAAAGACAAATATGATAGTGATTTGCACATAACATGTGAAAACAGACCTGTTGCAATCAAGTTAAAAGACAACACAAATATCAATGCAACGCCAACAATAACAGCTTCTGTTGAAGTGAAAAATAGCGGATGGGATGGTTCTGTTAAACAAGTGAAGGATTATTTGAAGTATTCATACCTTCGAGACCCTGATAGTTACGAGAGTATTGAATGGAGCGAGGTGAAGCGCAAGGACGATGGATTCTATGTAAGGCATAAATATAGAGCTGAGAATGGTTTTGGCGGTTCTGTCGTAGCCAATCAATTGTTCCACCTTGATTTCAGTGGTAATGTTGTTGACGTGAAGGACTTGTATTAGCAATTCAATATGTCATTAAATGGAAATCTCCCACGTTGCAATTAGTAATGTGGGAGATGCTTTTTTTTTTTACAAAGGAAATCTTTGTGGAAGGTTTCTAGAAGCTTGAACTAATACACCGAATTACATATTATAAATTAGGTGGCAATTATGGCATTACTTCTTATTTAATCCTACGAGCATCAACAAACTGCGTTACGTAGATTCGCGTATATCCAGATTGCATCTCGAATGGTTCTAAGTCATTAAAGAATCTTCGGGATGAAAGGGGAAGGTTAACACAAAGCCAATACTCATCAATTTCCTTGTTGTGTTCCAATTGCCTATATTCTGCCAACTTACTTTCTTTATCTGAGATTGCATTTATAAACGGCTCAAGTTCTATTGTTCTTGCTGGCATCGCATGCCGTCCACCTCCTATTATAACTATTCCTTCTTGTGGCTCATCCCATGAAATATCACTGACGTACTTGTAATGTTTTTTGTGCAACTCCGTTTTCTTTTTATCAATCGTTTTGCAATAAAGGTAATCCTCTATATGATTTTCAATTTCTTCTATTACCTCATTATCAATTTCCTCTATTTCTTTCTTTGCTAAGGATGTGTCTCTCAGTGTGTAGTATAAGCCATCTTCAAACCAAATTAACAGTGAAACCCATTCTCTCCGTTCAGTCTTGTATTTCTTATACTTTTTAATGATCGCTTCTACTCCTTTATCTCCAATTTCATATTTGTTTTGGTCTTTATTGTTCTTGTGTATTAAGGCATCAGGCGGATAACAGCGTGTTGTTTCAAGACCAATTTCCTTTCCGTCATAGGTAAAGCGGAAGTCGGGCTTATCACTAATACCGTCTTGTGTAAGTTCTATACCAAGGCTGTCAAGAATAGGCTTAACCTCAAAGTACTCTTTTCTATGTTTGGGAGATAGTTTCTGTAGGTCAAGATGTATATTGGAAGGTGGCCGACTATGCTCTTGCGTACCACCTTCATTGATTTCTTTCTTATTGTTTTGTATTGTGGTCATTGCAATTGAGTAGTTCTATTATTAGAAAAAGTGACTGCAAATATACTCAAAAATCATCAAATCATATCTTTAGAAACCAACAAAAAAAAGTTAAAAGGAGTTGTTTTTCATCATTTTTAGCAGAAGAAGATTGGATGTCAAAAGTTGCCAAACAAGGTTGAAATATGGAGTAATAAGTTCAATACTTCCAATCGGGGCGGAAACATAGAGTAATGACCTCGTTACTGGGCCGCGTAAGGGGGAAACATGGAGTAATGAAATCAATACTCGTCCAATAGATTTGGGGAGTGGAGTAATTTGCATATTACTCGATCGCGCAGGGTTGCGGGAAAGAGTAATAAAGAAATCACTCGCCCAATCGGCTTCCGCAAGTTGCGTGAAGGAGTTGTAAGCTTTACAA
Source organism: Prevotella sp. (assembly GCA_017619275.1). Taxonomy (GTDB): domain Bacteria; phylum Bacteroidota; class Bacteroidia; order Bacteroidales; family Bacteroidaceae; genus Prevotella. The sequence continues at coordinate 33,220 of JAFZSR010000017.1, forward strand.
GTGCCCCTCGTGGGGGGGATAAAGAAAAGCAACGCATCCGATGTGGGTGCGCTGCTTGATTATGTGATGGTCGGGATTACAAATCATGAGCGGTCGAAAGATGTTTTGGTTTACTCTTCCCCCTTTCATTTTCCCCCTTTTTAGGGAATTCTTTTTCTGATGGCCTGCATGGCCCTTCTATGGTCACGCTCCCCTGTCCTGATGGCGACATTCAGTTCTATAATCCATTCCTCCAACTCCAG
>JAFZSR010000018.1 GCA_017619275.1 Prevotella sp.
AAATGTTGATTTGTTGAAATGTTGATTTGTTGAAATGTTGATTTGTTGAAATGTTGATTTGTTGAAATGTTGATTTGTTGAAATGTTGATTTGTTGAAATGTTGATTTGTTGAAATGTTGATTTGTTGACTTTGGGCACAAAAAACAGTCGCGGGCACACTTGTGTGCGCTCCGCGACATGCTGTTGCTGTTTGCTGTGATGTGTTAGTCGAATAGGTCTCCGAATTCCGAGAGGTCGAGTCCGAGTGCTTCAGCTTCGCCCTTCAGGCGCTCCATTTCCTTGTCGCCTTCCTTCTGCACTTTCTCCATCTTCTCTTCGAGGCCCTTCATGCTCTCTGCGAGCTTCAGCAGCTCTTCGGGGCTCTTGTCCTTGTAGGCTTCCATCAGCTCGTTGGTGAGTTTCTCCACGTCGGCCTTCATGCCTTCGAGCTTGCCCTTGAGGGTCTTGACGTCTTCGGCACTCTTGATGGTGGTGCTCTTCATCACGCCCACCATGTCTTCCATCAGGCCGACCATCTTGTCTTCGGTGCTACCACCCGAGCACGACATAAAGCCGAGGCTCATCACAAATGCTGCCATCACAGCAAAAATTGCTTTTTTCATCTTAGATTGTTATTAAATTAGATGCCTACTCTTTACAGGATTTTCGGCATTACTCCTTTCATTTCGATGCTGTAAAAATGCTAGTATTTATCATTGCGCGACAAAGATACGCATTTTTTTTCAAACGGCAATCATTTTTGCCATTTTTTTTACTTTCTCACAGCAGATTCATGGTGTCGGTGGCTATCATCAGCTCTTCGTCGGTGGGAATGACGACCACTTTCACGCGCGAGTCGTCGGCCGAGATGATGGCTTCTTCACCACGCACGCGGTTCTTCTCCTCGTCGAATTTCACGCCCAGGAACTCCATGTTCTTGCACACCTCTGAGCGCATGCCAATCTGGTTCTCGCCCACGCCGGCGGTGAACACGATGACGTCGAGGCCTCCCATGGCTGCGGCGTAGGCTCCGATGTATTTCTTGATGCGGTAGAAGTACATGTCCTGTGCCAGCTTGGCGCGCTCGTCGCCAGCCTTGGCGGCGCTCTCCACGTCGCGCATGTCGCTGCTGCCACCGGTGAGTCCGGCCACACCGCTCTTCTTGTTGAGCAGGTTGCTCATGCCGTCGGCGTCGAGTCCGAGCTTCTTCTCGATGAAGGTGACGGCGCCTCCGTCGATGTCGCCGGCGCGGGTGCCCATCATCAGTCCCTCGAGTGGGGTGAGGCCCATGGAGGTGTCGATGCACTTGCCGTCGACCACGGCTGCGATGCTTCCGCCATTGCCCACGTGGCAGGTCACCATCTTGGTGCCCTCGGCGGGGATGCCCAGGAACTCGCAAGCGCGTGCGCTGACATAGCGGTGGCTGGTGCCGTGGAAGCCGTAGCGGCGGATGCCGTACTTCTGGTAGAGCTCGTAGGGGATGGCATACATGAATGCCTTCGGGGGCATGGTCTGGTGGAAGGCGGTGTCGAAGACGCCCACCTGGGGCAGGCGGGGCATCAGCTCCTTCACGGCGTTCACGCCCTTCAGGTTGGCTGGGTTGTGCAGGGGTGCGAGGTCGGAGCACTCTTCAAACACCTTGAGCACCTCGTCGGTGAGGATGACGCTCTTGTTGAACTTCTCGCCGCCGTGCACCATGCGGTGGCCCACGGCATCAATCTCGTCGAGGCTCTTGATGACGCCAATCTCGGGGTCGGTGAGGAGCGAGAAGATGAACTTCACGCCCTCGGTGTGCTCGGGGATGTCGTGCATGATCTGCCGTTTCTCACCGTTGGCCAGCTTCACCTTCACGAAGCTGCCCTCCATGCCCACGCGCTCTGCGCCGCCGCTGGTCATCACACTCTTGTCGTCCATGTTGTACAATGCGTACTTGATGGACGAACTACCACAGTTTAGGACTAAAATTTTCATGTTATTTCTTTTGCTTTAATAGACAGAAATTATTATATTTTTCGCTTATATGGAGACAGAAATTATTATAATTATTATAATTTTTTTGTTCGCTTATTTGGAGACAGAAATTAATATAATTACTATAATATTATTGTTCGCTTATATAGAGTTTGTAATTATCTTGTGTGAGCAGGATGAAGCGGTCGGTTTCTTTCAAATGCAGATAGCGTTCTGCCCGAAGGCTTCTTTCACAAAAATTCAACAGCACACCTCTTTCTTGTCGCGTGATGCGCATATAGTTGAAAAGCTGTGACCGATGCTCTGGCAAGATTTTCTCTACTGCTTTAAGTTCCACCAGCACCCCTTGATAGTAGAAGTCGGCATAGTATGTTTTCTCCATTAGGTGATTCTTGTAATGCAGCGTCAACTGCTTTTCACGGACGAATTCCATACCACGTTCCGTCATCTCTATGGCCAAAGCCTCTTGATAAATAGGTTCTGACAGTCCGCGTCCAAGTGTCTTGTGTACTTCTTGCGCAGCTCCTACTATGTCGTATATACTCTTGTACTCCAGCCTGGTCATTCGAAGAAAAAATTATAATAATTATAATAATTTCTGTCCTTGAATTCTTTTTTTTAATGGAAGGGGATTGGTGGGTCTGCTATTTGGCATCCATGGCCTGGCAGGCGGTGATGGCGACGAGGTAGTAGATGTCGTCGACGGAACAGCCGCGCGAAAGGTCGTTCACGGGGCGGGCGATGCCTTGCAGGATGGGACCTACGGCCACGGCGTCGCCGAGGCGCTGCACCAGCTTGTAGGCGATGTTACCCACTTCGAGGCAGGGGAAGACGAGTACGTTGGCCTGTCCGGCGATGTCGCTGCCGGGGGCCTTCTTCTTACCCACCGAGGGCACGAGGGCGGCGTCGGCCTGCAGCTCGCCGTCGATCTTCAATGTGGGGTCGAGTTCCTTAGCCAGGCGGGTGGCCTCGATGACCTTGTCTACAACCTCATGGCTGGCACTGCCCTTAGTGGAGAACGAGAGCATGGCCACGCGGGGGTCGCTGAAGCCGGCCACCGAGCGGGCTGTCTGCGCCGTGCACACGGCAATCTGGCTGAGCTGGTTGGCATCGGGCATGGGTGTCACGGCCACGTCGCCCACCACGAGCACGCCGTCCTCGCCATACTCCGGCTTCTGGGTAATCATCAGCATGGCACCGCTGACGCAGGTGATGCCGGGTGCGCACTTGATGATTTGCAGGGCTGGGCGCAGCGTCTCGCCCGTTGTCGACAGGGCACCGCTGATCTGACCGTCGGCGCCCTCGGTCTTGATAATCATGCAGCCCAGGTAGAGCGGGTTCTTCACCAGCTCGCGGGCTTGCTCGATAGTCATGCCTTTCTTCTCGCGCAGCTTCTGCAGCAGCTGTGCCATCTCCTCGCTCCGCTCGTAGTTCAGCGGGTCGATGAGGGTGGCCTTTCCGATATTTTTCAGCCCTTTCTCCTCGGCCAGCTTGTGCACCTTCTCCGGATTGCCAATGAGGATGAGGTCGGCAATGTCGTCGGCCAGCACGCGGTCGGCGGCTGTCAGTGTGCGCTCCTCCTCGGCTTCGGGGAGCACGATGCGCTGCTTGTTGCTTTTGGCGCGCGCAATGATTTGTTCAATAAGTCCCATAGTTGTTTATAGTTTAGAGATTAGTATTTTCTTTTTCGCGCTGCTCCAGGAAGTCGCTCACCTGCTCTTGCATGCCTCGGGTGACGGCGATGCGGCCCGAGCGGGTGTACTGCAGCACGCAGCCATATTCGTCGAGAGCGCGGTAGAGGGAGATGATGTCGTCGGTGACACCATATTTCATCACGATGACGTAGGTGGGGTTCACCTCGATGATGCTGGCGTCGTGGCGACGGATGGTGCGCGAGATGTCGGGGTTCTGCATCACGGCCTGTGTGGCCAGCTTGTAGAGTCCCGACTCGCGGATGAACAGCTCTTCGTCGGTGAAGTAGTTGGCCTTCACCACGTCGATTTTCTTTTCAATCTGCTTGGTGATTTTGATGATTTGGTCTTCGTCGCTCCAGGCGGTGATGGTGTACTTGTGCACGCCGGGAATGCTCGATGCCGACACGTTCAGGCTCTCGATGTTCACTTGTCGGCGGGTGAACACGGCGGTGATCTGGTTCAGAATACCAGCAATATTCTCCGAATACACCAGCAGGGTATATAGTTTCTCATCCCTCATTTCTCATTCCTTATTTATGGTTAGCATCATGTCGTCCACGTTCTTCCCCGGCGGCGTCATTGGCAGCACGTCGTCGTCTTCCTTGATGGCGCACTCCAGGATGAAGGGTCCCTTCGTCGTCAGCATGCGCTGGATGGCTGCGTGGAGCGTGGCGCGGTCGGTCACGGCCTCGTAGCCGATGCCATAGCCCTGGGCTATCAGCTCGTAGCAGGGGTTGAGCATCTTCGTGAACGATTTGCGGCGGTTCCAGAACATGTCTTGCCACTGGCGCACGTTGCCCAGGTAGTGGTTGTTGAGCAGCACCATCTTCACGGGGGCTTGCTGCTCCATGATGGTGCCCAGTTCCTGCAGGTTCATCTGGAAACCGCCGTCGCCCATAAAGCAGACCACGGGGCGCTGGGGTGCGCCAAAGGTGGCGCCAATGGCGGCGGGCATGCCGTAGCCCATGGTGCCCAGTCCGCCGCTGGTGCAGATGCTGCGCTGGTGGTGGTATTTGAAGTAGCGTGTGGCGAAGAGCTGGTTCTGCCCCACGTCGGTCACCAGCACCGTGTCGTCGGCAGCCTGTTCGGCCACGGCGTTCACCACCTCGCCCATCAGCAGGGGTCCGCTGGCGGGGTGTATGGCGGGTTCAATCACCCGCTGGCGCTCCTTGGCGTCGAGGGGCTTGAACGACTGGCGCCACTCTTCATGGCTGGCAGGTTGCAGCAGAGCCGTCAGGGCGGGCAGGGCTTCCTTGCAGTCGGCCACCACGGCCACGTCGGCCTTCACGTTCTTGTCTATCTCGCTGCGGTCAATGTCAATGTGTATCACCTTTGCCTGGCGGGCGTAGGTCTTCGGGTTGCCCGTCACACGGTCGCTGAAGCGCATGCCGATGGCGATGAGCACGTCGCACTCCTGCTCCTTCAGGTTCACGGCGTAGTTGCCGTGCATGCCCAGCATGCCCACGTTCAGCGGGTGGTTGCTTGCCAGGGCGCTCAGTCCCAGCATGGTGCGCCCGGCGGGGATGTCGGCCTTCTCCAGGAAAGCCTTCAGCTCCTGCTGTGCGTTTCCCAGCTCCACACCTTGACCTACCAATGCCAGTGGCTTCTGTGCTGCGTTGATCAGGGCGGCGGCTTGCTTCACAGCCTCCCCGTCGAGCGGTGGCTGGGCCACGTAGCTGCGGATGAAGTCCACCTTCTGCGGTTCATACTCCACCGTCTCTACCTGGGCGTTCTTCGGGAAGTCGAGCACCACGGGCCCCGGCCGTCCACTGCGTGCAATGTAGAAGGCGCGGCTCACTGCCCAAGCGATGTCGCTGGCGTGGCGAATCTGGTAACTCCACTTCGAGATGGGCTGAGCCACGCCTACGAGGTCCACTTCTTGGAAGGCGTCGGTGCCCAGTGCGCCGATAGGCACCTGTCCCGCAATGACCACGATGGGCGTAGAGTCGAGCATGGCGTCGGCCACGCCCGTCAGGGTGTTGGTGGCTCCTGGGCCGCTGGTGACGATGGCCACGCCCACCTGTCCGCTCACGCGAGCATACCCCTCGGCGGCATGGGTGGCGGCTTGCTCGTGGCGCACCAGAATATGGTCGAAAGCCTTCTTCGGGCCGCGTGTATAATCGTAGAGGGCATCATACACAGGCATGATGCTGCCACCGGGATAGCCAAAGATGGTGCTCACGCCTTCATCCTGCAGCGCGCGCATCAGTGCCTCCGAGCCGGTGATGGCCTTCTTCGTTTCCTCAAGTCCTGCTTGTTTCATCCTTTGTTTGCTTGGTCAGCTTCTATGGTTTTCTTTCGTTGTTCTGGAAAGTTTGCTGCAAAGGTACGAATAATAATTAAAAAATATAAAAAACGAGAAATTAAAAAATGAAAAAAAGAAGAAATCAGGAAGGTTTTTTGTAATTTTGCCGAAAACAATTCAACTATTGTCTCTCAACTCTTAACTCATAACCAATGAAACACAAACAACTAATGCTAGGATGCCTGTTGGCGATTGGCGTGCTCGCGGCCGCAGCACAGCCTCGCTACAACATGGAGAAGATGAAACGCGAAAAACTCGACCGGGGCGTGGTGGCCATCCGCCACGGCCAGCAGGTGGTGGTGAGCTGGCGCACGCTTACCAGCGACGCCACTGGCCAACCCTTCGACGTCTACCGCGACGGCAAGAAGCTCAACAAGCGCCCCCTGACCAAGGACGGCACATTCTTCGTCGACGAGCAGCCGCTTGACAAAGACGCCGTCTACCAAGTGAAGGGCGGAGCCATCGACGGCAGCTACACCCTAAAGAGCGACGCCCCCGACGGCTACATCGCCATCCCCCTGCAGAAGCCCGACGGCGGCACCACTCCCGACGGGCGCGGCTTTAATTATTCGGCCAACGATGCCAGCGTGGGCGATGTGGATGGCGACGGCCAGTATGAAATTATCCTGAAGTGGGACCCCTCCAACGCCCGCGACAACGCCCACGACGGCTTCACCGGCCCCACGCTCTTCGACTGCTACCGCCTCGACGGCACCCTGCTCTGGCGCATCGACCTGGGCATCAACATCCGCAGCGGCGCCCACTATGTGCCCTTCATGGTCTATGATTTCGACGGCGACGGACGTGCCGAGCTGATGGTGCGCACCGCAGATGGCACCCGCGACGGACGTGGCCGCGTCGTTGGCGACAGCACCGCCGACTACCGCCACCGCCCCGCCGCCGATGGTGAGCAGCCCAACCCCCAGCGCGAGTGGGGCAGATACAACCAACAGGGACGGCCTATGACGGGGCGCATCCTCAAGGGTCCTGACTATATCACCGTGTTCAACGGACTCACTGGCGAGGCTATGGACACCAAACCTTATATCCCCCAGCGCGGCAACGTGGCCGACTGGGGCGACAACTACGCCAACCGCAGCGACCGCATGCTAGCCGGTGTGGGCTATCTCGACGGCATCCACGCCAGCGGCATCTTCTGCCGAGGCTACTACACCCGCAGCGTCATCGCCGCCTGGGACTGGGACGGACACGAGCTGAAGAATCGCTGGACCTTCGACACCCAGCAGCCTCAGTGGGCCAGCTATGCCGGGCAGGGCAACCACAACCTGCGCGTGGCCGATGTGGACGGCGACGGCTGCGACGAGATTACCTACGGCGCCATGTGCGTCGACCACGACGGGCGCGGACTCTACAACACGGGCTTCGGCCATGGCGACGCCATGCACCTCACCGCCTTCGACCCCACCACCAGGCAGTTGCAGGTGTGGGACTGCCACGAGAACCGTCGCGACGGCAGCGACTTCCGCGATGCCGCCACTGGCAAGGTCATCTTCCAGATTCCTTCAACGAGCGACGTAGGGCGCTGCATGGCCGCCGACATCGACCCCACCAGTCCTGGCGTGGAGATGTGGAGCACCGACAGCCACGGCGTGCGCAACATCAAGGGCGAGGTGGTCATCGGTGCCCGCGACAGCGACGACCCCCAGCACAACAACCAGGTGACGATGAACGGCCGATGGCTCAGCGTGAACTTCGGCATCTGGTGGGACGGCGACCTGCTGCGCGAGCTGCTCGACCACGAGACGGTGACGAAGTACGACTGGGAGCAGCACACCGTGGTGGAGCTGCAACGCTTCGAAGGGCGCTTCAACAACGGCTCCAAGTCGAACCCCTGCCTCTCGGCCGACATCCTGGGCGACTGGCGCGAGGAGGTGCTGCTGCGCAATAACGAGAGCACCCAGCTGCGCCTCTACGTCAGCACCATCCCCACCGAGCACCGCATCAACTGCCTCATGGAGGACATCCCCTACCGTCTCAGCGTGGCAGCCGAGAACACCGCCTACAACCAGCCACCCGAAACGGGCTTCTACCTCGGACCCGACAAAACCGTCAACCCCTTCCTGAAATGAAACACAAACACCTGCTGGCCTCCTTACTCCTGGCATGGACCCGGCTATCTTCAACTACGACGGCATCATAAGATACTGACTCGTAGGCATGTCCCCGCCCGAGCGGGTCAATAAATGGAAAAGAAAGAAATTACGGGAAATTAAGATTAATTCCTGCTTCCTCTGGTAGAATTACTCTTAATTTCCCGTAAATAACGACGCGCAGCCACTCCCCTCCCTTCTTTAAAGGGGAAAGGCTACGGGTAGGCGAGCTTTGCTCGGGAATGGGGCAGGGGTGGGGTCTCTAAATTCCTGTCAGTGAAGATTATACAGACCCCACCCCTGACCCCTCCCCTTGAAAGGGAGGGGAGTGGCTGCGCGACCATACAAATTAATTGGAATACCATAAAAGCTATCGATATGAAGACTCTATGGAAAATGCGAAGTGCCAAACGTAGCATGCTGGCATTGTTGATGCTGCTCATCGTGAGTGTGGCAGCAAATGCCGTTCCGGCCAAACCCGGACAGAAACGCCTGCTCACACTGGACAATGGCACCACCGTTACCGCCACCCTGTCGTCCGCCCGCGAGGGCTGGCTTATTTCACCACCTGCTTGCGCCCGTTCTTGATGTAGAAGCCCTTGGCGGGAGCAGCGGTGAGGCGGCGGCCCTGCAGGTCGAAGATCATACCTGATTCAGAAGTGATTGTCTGCAGTTCTGTGACTGATGTTCTCTCGCCTACAAACATCAAGTTCGGCTCCTCGAACTTTGGATCGTTGCTGAGGGCTATCAGATAGGCGCGGAAGGCTCCCACACGGGGTAAGTTGCCATCGCCATGGGGTGTGCAGTCGGGGGTGTTGTCAAGGACATGGCAGAACCACGGCGAGGAAGCATACCAGTTGTGGGCCCAGCGACTTTGGTAGGTGCCATGCAGCCCAAACTGCTTGTCCTTGTCGAGCAGTTCGCAGCCAGCCTCTGGCAGGTTTTCCATGTCGTAGCCGGAAAGGGAGATGCTGAAGTCCTCGTTGGGGAAGATGACGTAGGGCACGTTGGCCTGTGGGGATGGCTCACGCTCAAAGATGACGACACCCTCGTCGGAGATGCGGTCTGGGCGGTAGTAGCGACCCCATGATGCGTCGGGGGTCTCTGGCAGGATGATGGTCGACAGTTGGTCGGCCTTGAAGTCCAGACTGTTTGTCAGCACGAAATCCGTATTAGGAAGGGGGTAAATGATGGCATTCTCATCCAGTCTGAAGAAATAGTCATACAAATAATCTGCATAACCATTTGCAGACAGCTTCAGAAAATAGGTGTTGTTGCCATGCTCCACCCTGACGGTATAGCGGCCTTCCTCGTCGGTGAGAGCAGAATAGGAATAAATGATGGTGTCGGTGGTCTCGATGTAGGCATAGACGCATACGCAGGCATCCTTGACAGGGTTCCCGTCCTGGTCGGCCACTGTCCCAGAGAGGTATTTCACAGGAGCCGTGGCTGTCAACGTCGTCAAAGCACCTCCATCCTGCTGCTGCTCGAAAATTAGCGGCTGGCTCACGGCGGTGCCGCTACTTTCTATTCTCAACTCTGGCAAAACCGCATCGAATTTGCACGGACTGCTGAGTGGCAGCTCCAATAGCGGGATCATGGCTTCGGCAGAACCGCCGCTGGGGATGGTGCAGTCGCCATCAAAGACGCAAGAACTCCCACCCCACCTTGCTTTCAGGTAGACTTTCACATGACGGGTCAGCTCCTCGCCTGGATTGTAGCCCTTGAATGTCAGTTTCGTAATAAGGTCATCAATGAAAATCCTGTCTGTCATCAGTACACCTTTGAAAACAATATCCACAACAGAACTTTCCTGCGTCACATCTATTGGGGCTTCTACAATAGGCTCAGACTGCTCAACCGTGAAATCCCAGCTGACGGTCTCCTGTGCTTGGGCCGTCAGGCTGCCAAGAAACAATAAAGTAAAAACAGTTTCTTTCATCATTCTATAGTTTTAAAGTTAATAATCTATTACAAACTCTCCGCTGCAAATATAGCAAAAAAACAAATACGAACCAAATTTTTATCACAAAAAAGACCTTACAAAATTTCCTGGGGCTGACAAATGCTCAAAATGAGGGTATCCAACTCCTTCGGCGCCCCTTCGATGCCATACCTTTTCTTCAAGATGCGCCGCCTGATGTTGGCGATGTAGCTGCTGCTTCGGCCCAGCAGCTTGCAGATTTCCGACGGGGAGAAGAAAGAGCGTGTCAGCAAGCACACCTCATATTCTATGGGTCTTAGCATGTTCAGCGTGTCATGGAATGCGGGAATGACCTCATCCACCAAGTTCTGGAGTTCCTTGATGTCGTCTGTGCTGGCTGGCTCCACGGGATTTCTCCCAAGCAGCTCCCGCAGGTGCCGCACGATGCTTGACTGCTCCAAGGCATCGTCTACACTTGGTTTACGAATTGATGCCATATATTCACATTTTTTCGGATCACAAATCTTGATACTCACAGCGAGCGGCAACTCCGACTGAACGTAGCCGTTACCATGACCGC
>JAFZSR010000019.1 GCA_017619275.1 Prevotella sp.
ATTGTCAGCTTTCTCCATTCATTTATACAAAGATTAAGGTGATGAAGCGTGGGGCTTCGGCTTCACCGATGACCGCTATTTCGAGCTTCGGCTGCTAGCACTGCACGATGCAGGTATCACGTCATTCCTGTGAAGACCCTAAAAATCTCCACGAATATGAAAAGAACTGAAACCAACGCGTGCAGATTCGCACTTGCTTCCGCCAAGTTTGTGCTGGCATTGATGCTCGTGCTGTTCACCTCGGCAACGGCCACAGCCACGGAGTTCATCACCGACGTGATGCTCCTGGGCCACGAGAGCAAGACCGAGTTTGACAAACTGGAGAACAACCTCAAGGCGGCGGGCTGGGAGGTTGTGGACTACGACCTGAACAAGGGTGCCGGCGGCGCGTACATCCATCTGCTCTACAAGACGGAGAACAGCAACGACTGCTTCAATCGTGGCTATATCACCGACTTTTACATCAAGACTGGCAAGAACCCTCCCAGCAGCCTGACCTACAACGGTCGCAACTATCCCCTCGTGCCCTGCGAAGGCAGCAGTGCTTTCGTGAACAGCAATGGCGACCTGAACAAGGGCTGCGGCTCGGGCAGTGCCTACATTTATCTCTTCTATACCAAAGAAACCTTCACCGACGACCGCGCCGTCACCAAAATCTACTTCAACGACACGCAAGCCAAGGCCGTGGGAGCGGATGGCGGCTCCACCGGCTACGACCTGAACACGGGTGCTGATGGCGACTACATCTACATGCACCTCAAAACGGCTAATGCCATCCTTCCGTTTACCGGCTCAGGCTCCTATGACGACCCTTACCTCGTCAACAATGCCGCCGACTGGACGAAGTTCGCAAAAGGCATCAGCTATGGCTTGAATGTCGACAAGTGCTACAAGCTGAATGCCGACATCAGCGTGGCAACGATGGTGGGCACCAGCGAGCAGCCTTTCAAGGGCACCTTCGACGGCGACGGCCATGCGCTCACCGTCGACATCAGCGGCTCGGAGCAGGGCACGGCACCGTTCCACTACATCAACGGGGCAATCATTAAAAACCTCACCGTAGGCGGCACCGTGAGCAGCAGCAGCGACTATGCCGCCGGGCTGGTGGGCATGTGCAGCGGCGGCACCAACACCATCACCAACTGCGCCGTGAGTGCCAACGTGAGCGCCACGGGCTGCGGCGGCGGCATGGTGGGGCATGGCGCCACGAGCACCCTCACCATCGCTGGCAGCTATTACAGCGGCACCATCAGCGGCTTCAACAACTATGCCGGCGGCCTCCTCGGTTGGTGCGACGGCATGAAGCTCAACTTGTCGAACTGCCTGTTTAAGGGCTCGTTCACGCCCGCAAGCGGCGGCAAATATCATCCCATAGCCTGTGCTGGCAATGGCATCGCTGTCTACGCCTCTACCAACAAGCTTTTCTACCTTCATACCGTCACCCCAACGGCGACGGGCAGCAACATCATCCCTGGAGCCGAAGGCATACCTGTGAGCACTACCTCGGACATCAACCAATGGAATGTTCGGGTGACGGCTGCCGATGGCAACATTTATTTTTGTACTGTCAATTCCTCTTTCGTGACGATTGGCAACGGCACTCGTACCACCCCCTATTATCCCTATCATAATAGTTATCCCTATTCCATGAGCCAGCAGATCTATACTGCCGAGGAAATCGGAATGGCAGGCATGATCACCTCCATTGCCTTCCGCTACACCCGTTCTTTTTCCTTGGAGGGTGTGCAGGTCTACATGAAGCATACCGACAGGCATGGTTTTACCGACAACAACGACCCTGTGCCCATTGACTCTGGCGACATGGTGTTTGAGGGAACATACGCAGCCACGGAAGCAGGCTGGGCAACCATTGCCTTGGAAGAGCCTTTTGAATACGATGGCAACAGCAACCTTCTGGTTTGCTGTAAAGACCCTATGGGCAATATTTCAGATGAAGACCTTCAATGTTTTTATCACGTCACCGGTTATGACTCAGCACTTTTGTACTTTTCAAACTCTAATTCAGGCTTTCTGATTACCAATAATACTCGCATTGATATCCAGCTGAAAATTGTTCCTGACGTTCTCACCAACCCTGCCAATCTCAGAGTGAGCAGTTGTAGCGAAGAGACGGCCACCATCAGCTGGGATGCGCCCGAAGCCTTCGAAGCCATCACTGGCTATGCCTACCAGTACAAGAAGAACAGCGATGCCCAGTGGTCGGCTGAATTCCCGCTGGACCGCACCACCACCTCTGCTACGCTTAGCGGGCTGACAACTTTCACCGATTACCAATTCCGTGTGAAGACGCTTTACGGCGACAATTGTAGCAGCTATTCCCTTCTTCGCTTCACCTCCGCCGTGCCGCTGCCCCACGATTGCAGCTTCGAGGATGGCATGGATGGATGGAGCATGGTGAATTGCAATGAGGATCCGACCGCAAGCAATGATTATCAGTTATATACAGGAATCAGGACGTTCGCCAATCATTCTGGCGGGAAAGGATTCCAGTTCAGTAGTGGGGTTTATGCACCGCAAGTTCTGATTTCTCCCCGATTGCCCGACAATGCTTCCGTCGCGGTATCGTTCTACTACCGTGACAAAAAACCGGATTCTGGATTCTGGGAGTATTTCCAAGTGGGTTACTCCACTACGACCAGCGACATCACTGCCTTCAATTGGCCCGAGAGGGATGTGCATTACGCCACCAACATGCCATGGACGTTGTGCGAAACTTCATTCCCTTCGGGCACCAAGTATATTGCCATCCGATACAACTCCACCATGACAAATGGCCTGTATATAGACGACATCAGTATCATGGTGCATTCCGACCGCCAGCAACCGTCTGACCTTGCCGTGAGCGACCTGACCGCCCAGAGCGCCAAGCTGACATGGGAGCCCGCCCACGACATGGACGTCAGTGGCTATGCCTACCAATATAAAAAGGACACAGAGACAACCTGGTCGGGCGAAGCCTCAATAGACGACACCTCCGTCACCCTGAGCGGCCTGACGGCCAACACCACCTACGACTTCCGTCTAAAGGCGCTCTATCCAGAAGGGGAAGCAAGCAACTTCGTAGCTACAAGATTTATGACCGAAGGCTATGCCGTGACCTTGCCCTACACGTACGGCTTCGAGGACGGCATGAGCAGCTGGCGCATCACAGACGGAAACCTCGACACGGGGCCGTACTCGAAAAACGCAGCGCACGTACACAGTGGTCAGCAGAGCTTTCGCTTCTTCTCTCCTCAAATGGTCGGTCCAACCCAATATCTGATTTCCCCTGCGTTTGCCAACTGTCCCGGCATGAAGGCCACGTTCTATTGCAAGGGTTATGCAAGCGAAGATTACCAACGGACTGCCACTTTCCAAGTAGGCTACTCCACCAAGACAAAAGACATCGAAGACTTCACATGGGGCGACCAGACTTTTGCAGATGGGGAATGGCAGGAGTATGTCACTTTCTTCCCCTCTGGAACCAAGTATGTGGCCATTAAAAGAATTGCAGGAAATTTCCTGTATTGCGACGATTTCAGCTTCACGCCGTCTGTTCTTCCTGCCGTTCCATCGCAATTGACGGTACAGAACCTCACCGCCACAAGCGCGGACATAAGTTGGACAGGCGACGCAGGCACGTATCAGGTGGCATATAGGACGTTACCGCTGTTCTACGATGACTTCGAGAACGGAATCGACCAGTGGAAGATTGTCAATCAAGGCGGCAACGCAAATACTAATTGGCAACTTCACTACTACACGGAGGAGAAAAACCACTATGCCGTGGCATCAAGTTATGATAATACAACAAATCAATATTTCACGGTTGACAACTGGCTCATTTCGCCCCAGGTGAACTTGGGCGGTACGCTGAAGTACGAAACAGCACAAATCACGGATTACCCCGTGCGCTATGAGGTGCTGGTGTCTACCACTACTGACGACATCAGTGCGTTCACCAAGATTGCAGCACCAGATCCCACAGGAGACACATTTGAGAATGTCACCATCAGCCTGAGCAGCTATCAGGGGCAGAAAGGCTATATCGCCTTCCGCCTGAACATGGCGGATTCGGCCCAAGGCGACATCCTGGGCATCGACGACGTGGGCATCTATCCCGACGGCTACAGCCCGATGTGGTCGACAAGGGATGCAACGGGAGAAAGCGTTACCCTTACGGGACTCCAGCCATTCACCCCCTATGAGTGTAATGTGCAGGCCAAGCTATACAACTATCGCTCCCCTTGGTCCGACGTGGCCACCTTCTTCACCAACGGCACCATATCCCTACCCGACAACGCCGAAAACACGCCGACCATCGCCGCCATCGCCGACGACCAGACGCACGACGTGATGCTGCATGGGCGCACCCTCTACAAGAACGTCTGGAACACGCTGTGTCTGCCCTTCACGCTCAGCACCACACAGCTGGCCGCCTCGCCACTGGCTGGCTGCATCCTGAAAGAACTCGACATCGACAACACATACGAAGGGCACACGACGGACCTCGACAACGGCACGCTCTATCTTAATTTCAAAAGAGCCAACTCGATTACTGCGGGCAAGCCATATCTCATCATGTGGGAGAGCGGCGACAACATCCAGAACCCCGTCTTCACGGGCGTGACGGTGGTAAGCAGTCCCCCAGCCTCCACAGCCGTTCCCTTCACCGGCGGAAAGTTCACCGGCACCTACGACTACCGCCAGTTCTTGGAGGAGGACAAGAGCATCCTCTTCCTGGGCAGCAACAACACGCTCTACTACCCGCTGCCCAACACCTCCAATCCCGACAATCCCATCTATCCCAGCATCGGTGCCTTCCGTGCCTACTTCCAACTGGACGACGGCATCACGGCTGGCGACGTGGGTAGTGTACGTCTGTTCTTCGATGGCAGCGAGGCTTCGGAAGTCGAAGACGTTGAAGGTTCAACGCTCAACGTTCAACGTAACGACGCCTGGTTTACGTTGGATGGCTTGAAGCTGCAAGGCAAACCGACCCGGAAGGGCCTGTACATCCGCGGAGGACGAAAAACCGTCATCCAGTGACACAACGGATTGAACGGAAAGACTGTCGTTAAGTGACACAACGGATTGAACGGATTGAACGGATTAGTTTGGGGATAAACGACGCGCAGCCACTCCCCTCCCCGTAAGGGCAGGGTTCAGGAGGGGAGTGGCTGCGCCTTGTTATTATTCTTCTGGTGTAAAGGAAATGCTTTATATGGGTTTGGTTTTAATGGTCACTACCGTCGAAAAGTATATTCTGCGACGTGGTTTTTATATTTTACGACGTAGTTTATAAAGATTACGACATGAATTATATATTTCATGACGTGGTTTAGTTATTTTGTGGCGTATAGATAAAAACGATGCGCATTTCTTGTGTGTATCGTTTTTTATTTGTACTTTTGCACGTAATTTCGGGGCGAAGGGTTCCGAACGGATTTGTTGAACAATAGAAAAAGCATAAATGTTTGAGAATTTATCTGAGAGACTGGAACGCTCGTTCAAGATTCTGAAGGGCGAAGGTAAAATCACCGAGATCAACGTGGCGGAGACGCTGAAGGACGTGCGCCGCGCCCTGCTCGACGCCGACGTGAACTACAAGGTGGCGAAGCAGTTCACCGACACGGTGAAGCAGAAGGCGCTGGGCATGAACGTGCTCACGGCCATCAAGCCGAGCCAGCTGATGGTGAAGATTGTGCACGACGAGCTGACCGAGCTGATGGGCGGCCGCGCCGTGGGCCTCAATCTGGAAAGCCGCCCTTCCATCATCCTGATGTCGGGATTGCAGGGTTCGGGTAAGACCACCTTCACCGGCAAACTGGCCAAGATGCTGAAGGAGCGCCAACATAAGAAGCCGCTGCTGGTGGCGTGCGACGTGTATCGCCCCGCCGCCATTGAGCAGCTGAAGGTGGTGGCTCAGACCGTGGGCGTGGACGTCTATACCGAGGACGGCGTCAAGGACGTGGTGGGCATTGCCCAAAGGGCCATCCGCAAGGCAAAGACCGAAGACTATAATCTGGTGATTGTCGATACCGCCGGTCGACTGGCCATCGACGAGCAGATGATGCAGGAGATTGCCAACCTGAAACAGGCCATCAACCCCGATGAGACGCTGTTCGTGGTCGACTCGATGACGGGTCAGGACGCCGTAAACACCGCGAAGGAATTCAACGAGCGGCTGGACTTCGACGGCGTGGTGCTCACCAAGCTCGACGGCGACACCCGCGGCGGTGCAGCCCTGAGCATACGCACCGTGGTGGCGAAGCCCATCAAGTTTGTGGGTACAGGCGAGAAGATGGACGCCATCGACGTGTTCCATCCCGAGCGCATGGCCGACCGCATACTGGGCATGGGCGACGTGGTGAGCCTGGTGGAGCGCGCACAGATGCAGTTCGACGAAAAGCAGGCCAAGGAGCTGGAGAAGAAGATAAGGAAGAACAAGTTCGACTTCAACGACTTCATGAGCCAGATTCAGCAAATCAAGAAGATGGGCAACATCAAGGAGCTGGCTTCGATGATTCCCGGCGTGGGCAAGAGCCTGAAGGATGTGGACATCGACGACAACGCCTTCAAGAGCATCGAGGCCATCATCAACTCGATGACGCCGAAGGAGCGCGCCAACCCCGACATCATCAACCAGAGCCGCAAGCTGCGCATCGCTCGCGGCAGTGGCACGAAGCTCGACGACGTGAACAGGCTGATGAAGCAGTTTGACCAGACACGCAAGATGATGCGCATGGTGAGCGGAATGGACAAGGGCCGCATGGCACAGATGGCCGCCGCTATGAAGATGCGCGGTAAAGGCCCCCTAAGTTAGGGGGCGACAGGGGTCTGAACAAGCGCAGACTCCAAATATAACTAAATAGGTCTGATATACGCTTGTTCAGACCCCCAACCCCCTAACTTAGGGGGCTTGTATATGACACTGATTGACGGAAAACAAACGGCCATCGACATCAAGGCCGAGATTGCCGAGGAGGTGAGGCAGCGCGTGGCTGCTGGAGAGAAGCAACCCCATCTGGCTGCCATACTAGTGGGCCACGACGGAGGCTCGGAAACCTACGTGAAGAACAAGGTGCTGGCTTGCGAGGCCTGTGGCTTCAAGAGCACGCTCATCCGCTACGAAGACGACGTCACCGAGCAGGAACTGCTGGAATGCGTTGACAGGCTCAACCGCAATGGCGACATCGACGGATACATCGTCCAGCTGCCCCTGCCCAAGCATATCGACGAACAGAAGATTATCGAGGCCATCGACTACCGCAAGGACGTGGACGGCTTCCACCCCGTCAACGTGGGACGCATGGCCATCGGCCTACCCTGCTTCATATCGGCCACGCCGCTTGGCATCCTCACGCTGCTGCGCCGCTATGGCATCGAGACCAAGGGCAAGAAGTGCGTCATCCTGGGGCGCAGCAACATCGTGGGCAAGCCTATGGCTCAACTCATGATGCAAAAGCAGTGGGGCGACGCCACCGTCACCGTGTGCCACTCACACTCGGCCACGCTGAAGGAGGAGTGCCGCCAGGCCGACATCCTCATCGCCGCCATCGGCCAGCCCGCCTTCGTCACCGCCGACATGGTGAAGCCGGGGGCCGTGGTCATCGACGTGGGCACCACCCGCGTGCCCGACAGCTCGCGCAAGAGCGGCTACAGACTGCAGGGCGACGTGCAGTTCGACGAGGTGGCACCGCTCTGCAGCTTCATCACGCCCGTGCCGGGTGGCGTAGGTCCCATGACCATCTGCTCGCTCATGACCAACACGCTGGCTGCTGCCAAGAAAGAATTCTATTGAACGATGAGAGGTCCACAGAGGACGCAGAATTCACAGAAAAGCATCCTGGGTGTTCCGTGTTTTAAGTGGACGAAAAGAATTAAACTTAAATGACAGCACAAGAGCATTATCTGCTTGGAAATGAAGCTCGTAAACATGGACAGTGGCACGAAGCCATCAACCACTATATACGCGCTGCCGAACTGGATCCCGACAGTCCTGCCGTGGAAGCCAAACGCATGCTCGACGACATCATGAGCTTCTATTGCAAGGACATGTATAATCCATAAACTTGACTTTTACTTAACGTTTCAATCCTAATATCATTATGAGTATTCCATTCGCTTTTTGGCTCGTGCCTATCGCATCGGTGGTGGCATTGAGCATGGCGTGGTTTTTCTTCAAGTCGATGCTGGGCGCCGACGAGGGAACACCGCGCATGAGAGAGATTGCCGGACATGTGCGCCGTGGCGCCATGGCCTATCTGAAACAGCAGTACAAGGTGGTCACCATCGTCTTTGTGGTGCTGGCTGTGGTCTTCGCCTTCATGGCCTACGTGCTGAAGGTGCAGAACCCGTGGGTACCCTTCGCCTTCCTGACGGGTGGTTTCTTCAGTGGACTGGCTGGCTTCTTCGGCATGAAGACCGCCACCTACGCCTCGGCTCGCACGGCCAACGCTGCCCGACAGAGCCTTGACGGCGGACTGAAGATTGCGTTCCGTTCAGGTGCCGTGATGGGTCTCACCGTCGTGGGCCTCGGCTTGCTCGACATTGCCATCTGGTTCCTCGTGCTCAGTCAGTTCTATCATGGCGACAAGATGGCCCTCATCACCATCACCACCACCATGCTGACCTTCGGTATGGGTGCCTCCACGCAGGCCCTCTTCGCCCGTGTGGGCGGCGGCATCTACACCAAGGCTGCCGACGTGGGTGCCGAC
>JAFZSR010000020.1 GCA_017619275.1 Prevotella sp.
CCTGCTTGTCAGCATCTTTGCCACCTGGCTCCTCCGCCAGTGGCGCGTCATCCGTCGCAAGAACCTCGTATTGGTAGAGCAGATTGGCGAGGCAATTGAATATAAGGAGAAATACGAGGCTGTCGCAGACGATGGCAAGAAATCGTCTGACGCTAAGCGTGAGAAAGCCGTACCTGTAACGCCCGCTATAGAATCCGACCTGCTCTCGCTTGACGACATTTCCGATGACGAGTTGTTCCGCCGTCTGCGCCACGCTATCAAACGCGAGCACCTTTACCTCGACCCGAGCCTGGACCGCCAGAAGATCATGGATATCTTCCAGTTGTCGAGACATCGTGTTGGTGCTGCCTTTGCCCAGGGGTCCGAGTTCGCCAGCCTTTCCGACTTCATCCGTGACTGCCGTTTGGAGTATTCCTGCAACCTGCTCGTCACGCGACCCGATCTCAGTATCAAGGAGGTTGCCGCCAAGTCAGGATTCAATTACGCGAGCAACTACAGCTCTGACTTCAAGAACCGCTACACCATGACGCCCAGCAATTACCGCGAGCTGAAGGCGAAGAAGTAAAAAACCGACCTTCTATCAGAAAATAACTATTTTATTTTTGCTATAAGAGCCACGGCCGAGGGGACGTGGCTCTTTCATTTGTTGGTGTCTGATTTTTATATTATCTGCATAAGTCTTTTGGATTTGTGCTGAGCGTCTTTTGGATTTGTGTTTTCTCTTATTGGATTGTGCAAAAAGGCTTATGGGATTGTCACAGCTATTGTTTATTCCTATTATTATGGGTAAATTTGCGGTGATAGAAATGATAAAAGAGAAACAAATCTAAACAAATGGAAGTTATACTTTGGAGTACGATGTTAGGCTTTGCCGTTTTGGTGACCGCGATTGTGGTCAGCCTATACTATCGCCACAAGTATGGCCCCATATTCTGTCAGTTGTCGGAACTGCTGGAGGACAAAGATCTCGGTGAGACTAATAAGCTTGCATATAAGCTGGCAGACAAGACCAATAAACCAGCAGAGAAGCCGACTGAACGGACTGACAAGACTATAGACAATCCTACTAACATCGCCAAGAATGAAACAGTCCAAGAGGACAAGACCATTGAGGATGCAGATGGTGAAATGTTCAAGCAGTTGACCGATGCCATCCGCAACGAGCAGTTGTACACGACTCCGAGGTTCGGGCGCAAGGAGCTGATGGAGCGCTTCCGTCTCACCAGCCATCGCGTCAGCTCGGTGTTCTCATCGGCTGGTACATCAGTGCCGGAGTTCATCCGCGAGTGCCGTTTGGAGCATGCGCGGCGGCTGATTGAAGAACGGTCCGACATGACGTTAGTCGAGATAGCGACGGCCTCGGGCTTCGTCCACGCCTCGACGTTCACCGTTGATTTCAAAAACAAATACGGTGTCTCGCCCACGAAATACCGGGAACAGGCGAGAAGTGATGAATTAAGAAGTGAGAGTTAAGAATTCGGGAAATAATAACTACTAATCATATAGCTTATGCAAACCAATAACATTATCCTTTCTGTGTTGATTGTGATTGTCCTGGTTCTGGCCGTGGTCATCGCCGTGCTGGTATGGCTTTTCCGTCGCCGACGGTTGTTATTGGAACGGCGGCGCGAAGTCATTGAACGCGAGCGCCGCGAGGCCGAGTTGTTACTCAAGGAGCGCGAACAGGGTGTTGATGACCTCCCGAAGTTCCGTGAAGTTGAGAGCGAGGCTGAACATCCACAACTTACGATTCCATTCAGGGAAGAAGTTAACAAAGTTCAAGTTAGAGAATAATTATAAAACTAATAAGATATGATTACTGACGTAACGATGACTCTTGTGATTTTAGCAGTGGCGTTGCTGTTGTGTGGCATCGCCGGGTGGCTCTTTGCCCTGTGTCGCAGCCAACGGCGCAAACTGGACGAATCAGAGCGGGAGGTGGCCGACGCAATCAGCAACCATATTGACTTGTTGATGTGATGAAGTAAACACGAATTTCCACGAATTAATCATGAATGGCTGGCGCAGCAATTATATGAGAAATTACATGGTAATTATATGTAAAAAATGAACAGATGAAATTGAAACAACAAACCCGATTGAGCATCCTGGTGATAGTCCTCGCCGCCGTGCTATTAGAGGCTAACACCGCGTTGGAGTTCTTCTCTACGCGGCGCAGCTTCAACGAGCAGCTGACGGAGAAGGCACAGCGCGACCTGAACGAGAGCCACCGCATCGGCAAGGTGAAGCAGGAGGTGGAGACCGCCGTCAGAGCCGCACTGCCCACGATAGAGCGGCTGGCCATGGAGGTGGATGCCGACTCGCTGCGTCAGGCCATGCGCCAGTTAGTGCTCGGCCAGGAGCAGATTGTCGGTGTGTCGGTCGGCTTCCAGCCCGGATATGTCCATGGCGGCGTCGGGGCGAAACATACGGACGGCGCGCTCTTCGGCCTCTACGTCTATGAGGTGGGTGAAGGCAAGGATA
Organism: Prevotella sp.; assembly: GCA_017619275.1. GTDB lineage: Bacteria > Bacteroidota > Bacteroidia > Bacteroidales > Bacteroidaceae > Prevotella. Next base: position 2,485 of record JAFZSR010000020.1, read on the forward strand.
TGCGCCTGAAGGAACCTACCTACGATATCGACTATACCCAGCGGCCTTGGTACGAGCGTGCGCTCGGCAGCGACGGCTACTGGAGCGAGCCTTACGAGGGCAAATACAGCTACGTGCTGATGTGCAGCTACTCGCTGCCCGTCCACGATGCCCACGGCCAGACGGTGGCCGTGCTCTCTGCCGACGTGCCGCTGCGCGAATTGTCGCAGATGGCCGCCCAGTTCTATGAAAACCAGCAGCGGGCAGTGCTTCGTAATACTCTGCTTCATTTGCTCGGCCTGCTCCTGCTGGGATTCATTGTCTATCGCGCCGTGGCCTATCTGCGTCGCCTCCAGACGGTGAGTGCCGAGAAGGAGCGCATCGCCGGCGAGTTGCGCGTGGCCCACGACATCCAGCAGTCCATGATTCCCAAGACGTTCCCTGGCTTCCCCGAACGCGACGACTTGGAGCTGTACGCACAGTTGACGCCGGCCCGCGAGGTGGGTGGCGACTTCTACGACTTCCTCATCCGCGACGAGCGGCTCTACTTCTGTGTGGGCGACGTCACGGGCAAGGGCGTTCCCGCTGCCTTGCTGATGACCGTCATGCGGGCATTGTTCCGCGTTTTAAGTGAAGAGTCAAGAGTGAAGAGTGAAGAATTTGCTGCCGCCGCCATTGTCCAGCAGCTGAACACGGCCATGTGCGAGGAGCAGACGGATGGCTATTTTGCCACGATGTTCGTGGGTGTGCTCAACCTCACGACGGGCATGCTGGACTACTGCAACGCCGGACACGAGAGACCGATACTTCTAAGGGTAAAGGGAAAAGTGAATAGTGAAAAATTTGCTACCGCTTTGGATTCCAAGCGGAATCTGCCGGTTGGCGCTATGCCTGGCTGGCAGTTCGAGGGGCAGCAGGTGCAGCTGACAGCTGGCGAGATGCTGTTCCTCTATACCGACGGACTGAACGAGGCCCGCGACGCACATGATCGACCACTCTCTCGCGACCGTGTGCTGTCGCTGGCCCGCCAGCATAGCGATGAGACGCCGCGCCACCTTGTCGAACTGATGGAGGCGGCGGCCCACAACCATGCCGCCGGCATCGAGCAGAGCGACGACATCACGTTGATGGCGCTACGCTGGTTGGGCTGCAACCGCCTCGAGTTGCAGACCGACGGCTCCGACCTCGCCCTGTTGGAGGGCTTCGTGGAGCAGGTAGGCCGCAGGGCACGTCTGGCCGAGCAGGAAGTGCCGCGTCTGCGCGTGGCCGTCGAGGAGGCCGTGACCAACGTCATCGGCTATGCCCACGCCACGAGCATCGTGCTCACCTCCGAGGTGCGCGACGCCGTGCTGCGGCTCACCGTCACCGACGACGGCCAGCCCTTCGACCCGACGACGGCTCCCATGGCCGACACCAGCATCCCCGCCGACCAGCGCGAGGAGGGCGGCCTGGGCATCCTCTTCATCCGCCGCATGAGCGATGCGCTGGAATACCGGCGCGAGGACGGAAGGAACATCCTGACGATAAAGAAAAGATGTAAGATGTAAGAAGTAAGATGTAAGAAGTAAACACGAATTGCCACGAATTATCCATTAATTCTAAGTGCAACAATTATATGAGCAATTATATGGTAATTATATGTAAAAAATAGAATATGAAGACAACGATTACAGAAAAGGACGGCCTGTTGGTAGTGGCCCTCAGCGGGGGCTTCGACACGGTGGCCAGTAACCAGGCGGAGCGCGACCTGGCGCCCGTCTTCGAGCGTGACGACTGCGACGTTCAGATAGACTGCAGCGACACGTTGTACATTTCGTCGAGCGGCCTGCGCCTGCTGCTCAACATCTACAAGCACGTGAGCCAGACAGGCCACAAGGTGCAGATCACGGGTCTGCAGCCGGGCTGCGAGCTCTACGAGGCGTTGGACCTCGCGGGCTTCTTCACGCTGTTTAAGTAAAAAGAAAAACGACCACAGATTACGCAGATGACACGGATTATTCTAATAAGGATTATGCCGCAAGCGGCAGATTGCACAGATTGCCAACAACCACGATTATTTTCGGAACCACAGATTACGCTGATAAAATCTGTGGAATCCAAAGAAATCAGTGTAATAGGCACGTCAACGCGCAGCCAAAAATCTGTTTAATCCGTGAAATCTGTGGTTGAAAAAAAAAAGAGTATGACGAAGGACAAGGAACTGGAGCAATTGCGGGCTGAGAACGCGGCTTTACGCGAGGCCAATGCGGTGCTGACCGATGAGAATCACCGGTTGGTGAGCCGCAACCTGGCGCTGAGCGAACAGCTCGACGTGTGGCACGACACACGGATGCGCGTGCAGCTGCTGAAGGAGCTGCTGCTGAACGACCGTCGGCGCATGGCGCGTGCCGACCTGAAGGACGACGTGGAGCTGCTGGCCCTCATCGAGGCCCGCGTGGAGAAGGAGAAGCCCCACCTGCAGCCCGACTTCGATGCCGAGGCGCTGGCCCGCCTGTTGGGCGTGACGCCCTTGCGGCTCACGCGCCTGTTCCGTCACAACACGCCGCACCACACGCCCGAGGACTACATCGACTTCCGCCGTGTCATCAGTGCTATGGAGCTGATGCGCCAGCACCCCAACTACAGCGTGGCGGCCATATCGCAGGATGCCGGTTTCACCAGCGTGCGCACCTTCCAGCGGCGCATGCAGCAGGCCACCGGTCTGACGCCCGTGGAATACCGTCTGATGTTCGAACCTCCGGCGCCCTGATGCGACAGGCGCGTGGTGAAAACTGCCGGTTTTGTCGCATTATCGGCCGAGTGCGCTACAAGTGCCGACAGAAAGTCGCCCTTCTCCGCACCAACCACCGCCACAAAGCGCTACATTTGCAACACCATATATAATATATAATTAGGTATATAGTAAGAAATGAACATAGTATTAACATTTAAAAAGAACGTGAAAATGAAAAAGACATTGCACTTCTGGCTGATGGCACTCCTGATAGGAGGCCTCAGCATGGCCGTCACCTCCTGTAAGGATGACGACAAGGACAACGGCGGCGGCAACAACTCCGAAGCGGACGGACCCAACGAGCTTGACGAGACTGACATCGCCCGCCTGTGGCTGGTCAACCTGACGGATGCCGAAGGCGCATACGATGACGACTGGGCCACGAAGACTTACGAGCCTTCCTACGGTATCGAGTCAGAGACGCATCCTAACACGCGCCTCATCAGCGTGGCTGACATCGACTATGCCCGCCAGCACTTTTCCAGCATTACGGGCATCAGCCCCGACAAGCTGTCATCGGTGGCAACCTCTGAGGCCGGGGAATACGGCACACTGACGTGGACACCGTCGGCTGAGGGTGCCGAGAATCTGGCCGTGGTTGATGTGAACTCAAAACTCATGCCTCACCTCACGCGCATCGTCTATTGCCGACCTGACCAACTTCCCGATAATAGTGGTAGTTGGGGTGGCACGGCCTACTATCGTCTGGGCGACATCATCGAGGACACGCAGGGCTACTACTGGGTTTGCGTGCGCCCTGCCTTCGGCCCCAACGAGAAACAGGAGAGCGTTTGGATCAACGTCATCAATGCTTCCGAGAGCGGCAAGAGCCTCTCGACGGGTGCGGTGCCAGGCATCTCCGCTAATAACATCTGGAGTGCGAATGACAACCAGTACAATGGCAACACCATCTTGCTGCCTACCAAACTTCTTTCGACCAACGAGCATGTTCACAACCTGAGTGCCCTCGTTTGGGCATTGCTTGACCCCGCAGCCTACCACAAGGCTATCGGCAACAACAACAAGAGTGCTGCCCTCTGCGGCTTTGAGTACCAGTATCATGGCGAAAAGTTCCTGAACCGCGTAGCTGAGCAGTGGAAAGAATACCATATCTGGGAGAAACTGTTCAATCGTACCTACGACGAGATGAAGAAAATCAAGAAGATGGGCTTCTTCTACGATGGTTATTACTGGAAGTGGCCCTACCCGACTGACTGTGCCGACATGCCCCTGCACATCACGCAGAAGTACGAGAAGACCTCCTCTTCCACTTTCTCTGCCGACAAGCTGAAAGGTAGTTTCAACATGAAGTCTGCCGGCTATGGTTTCGACGTCCGTCGCTACTGCAGCGACCCGAAGCAGAACCCCAAGTGTGCCAGCACAGGCCGCGACAAGATGGCTCCCGCCAAGCAGTTCACCGATGGCGGTGACGCCTACTGGGTAGTTCGCCAGATCAGCGGTCATAAGTTACATGGCGTAACCTTTGCCAAAGACTTGAGTATTTACTCTAACATCAAGAACGTCAACGAGGTTTACCGCTACAATTCCAAGTTTAACTGCATTGTCGGTACGAACAATCCGCCGGAGACAGAGGCTGACATCGCCGACGCCCTCAATCCCAACGACATTACGGTGGGTTGCGTCATCGGTCTTGACTCCAAGTTCTACGCCTCGAAGGACTTTGCCGAGCGCATGGGAACCAAGGCAGTAGCCATGGTGGTCTATCTCGGTGGCAAGACAACGAAGGTGGAGGACGGATCGGAGTACAACGGACTGGCCATCGCGCTGCCCAGTGCCCTTCCCGACAATAAGCTGCAGAAGGTGAAGTGGAGCAACACCGTGACCACTGACTCCTGCCAGACGAGCATCCTGACAAACTACACCCAGGAGCCCAAAGTGTATGACGGTCTGAAAGCCACAGGCAAGCTGAACTCCGGCTGCGACAAGAATCACAACCACCCAGCCGTGAAGTCGGCACTGGGCTGCGACTACATCAACAACGCCAACGACGCTGTCACCTTCGGCAGCTGGTTCCTGCCCAGTGTAGGACAGTTCAAGCTGGCCGTGATGGGCTTGGGCGGCTTCACCTGGAGCACCAGCAACGGTTTTGGCTCCGAGAGTCAGGCTACTTCCAAGATGGAAGAAATCCGCAAGAAGTTTGCCGCTGCCGGCGTAGAGAGCTACTATGCCGACCTCCTCGACGGCAACAAGCACTTCTGGACCACTACGCTTCTCGACAAGAAGGATAATGGCAAGCGCGACAAGGCCTGCACCTTCTTCTTCAAGTACTTCCTCAAGTCGGGCGAGGACCTCTCGACCTTCGCAGAGACTATCACCGACGAGCAGTACGTGCTGCCCTTCATTGCCTTCAAGTACGAAGCTAAATGATGAGAAGTAAGAAGTAAGAGGTAAGAAGTAAGATAATTAAAAGAATAAGCTTATGAAAACAAAACGCTATCTATCCCTGATGCTGACGGCTGCCCTTTGGGGTGGCCTCGGCTGGGGAGTGACTTCGTGCAGCGACAGCGATGACCAGGGCGGCGGCACCGACGAGGTGGACCCCGCCGAGGCCGCTGCCGTCGAGGCCGGGCAGCGCGATGCCGACCTGCGTACGCTCATCGGCGGCTTCTGTGCCGACGGCAGCGACGCACTGGAAAGCAGCAGCTGGAAGTCACTCACCTACGAGCCTACCGAGGGCGAGGTGCTCGACCCCGCGCATCCCACGGTGCGTAGCCTGGCTATCGGCACGCAGGACGAGGCCGACCGCTATGCCCTGCGCCACTTCTCCTCCTTGGGCATGAGCTACAACGCGCCCGACGGCTTCACCTACAGCCAGGAGGGCGGCGTGAGCGTCAGCTACCGGCGCACCCCCGTCGGCGGCAACACCCTCGCCGTCATCGACGTACAGATTCCACAGGTGCCCAACCTCTCGCAGGTACGCCTGCTGAAGGAATGGGGCGACAATGCTGCCGACTGGAAACCGTCCTACTATCGCTTTGGCGACATCGTCAAGCGCACCAAGGACAAGGAGAACCGCTACTACATCTGTCTCAGTCACCACCGCTACGGCGAGAACGCCTACTTCGTGTCTTTCAACGACCAGGCCATCAAGTCGAAGGGCACCGACACGTGGAAGTCGAAATGGGTGGACGATATTGTGTACAATGGCAAGAACGCCTCGCCTGAGATGCTGGCCAACTGGTTAGAGGACATTGTGCTCGATGACGGCATGTATAACGAGGTGCTCACCCATGCCCGTGAGAAAATCAAGGACACGGCGCTGGTGCGCCAGATTCTGCCCGAGAACGAGCAGGTCCGCAAATGGCTGGCCGAGTGGGTGTTCAACTTTGATAACGTGTGCGCCAACTCAGAGGAGAAAGACCCCTACACCACCGACCGCACGCGCTACGCCATGCTGGGAGCCACGTGGACCGGCTCGACGGTGGGCGTCCACGAGCGTCTGCTGTCCAACGAGCACCGCTACAGCTACGGTGGTCCCTACTGGGTGCCCTACATCATCTGCATTACCGAGGAGAACTGGTCTAAGTTCCGTACCCAGCAGAACAACACCAAGTCACAGAACGACGCGAGCAAGTTCGTCTGGGGCGAGATTACCAGCGGCACCATGTCGAGCGATTCGCTGAAGAGCGACATCGTGAAGAAGGGTCGCTACCACATCGCGCTCATGGCTCAGTATTGGGAGCACAAAGAGTATGAGAGTGGCAAGTACTTCATCTACGACTTCACCAAGAACTGGCTTGACTACCCCAACGACATCATCCAGCGCGAGGCGGCGAAACGCCGTGCCGACTGGGGCCACCAGGTGGTGACGAGCCGTGAGGTGTACTGTACCGACAAGGGTACGGCCTTCTCAGGCTATGAAGATGTGTGGGTGCAGAGTAAAGAGTAAAAGTGAAAAATTGAAGAATTGAAGATTATACATTAAATTTTTGAAGATTATGAAGACAAGAAGATTTTTCGGATTTATGCTGATGGCGGCCTTGATGGGCGGTCTCAGCTTAGGTGCCGTGTCATGTAAGAGTGACGAGGACACCGTGGACGAGGGGAAGATTTCCACCGTGACGGTAGAGAGCGGCATTGTTGCTAATGGTGTGAGAGCCGAGATGAAGTCGGCAGTAGTAGAGTTACCCGTGCAGTGCGATGGCGAGTGGTTTGCCCTGTTGGGCTTTGGTCAGAGCGACACCCCCGACTGGGTGCGCATTCAGAAATGGCAGGCCGTCTATGAGGGCAACCAGACGCTGCTCATCGCCTTCGACCAGAACCTGACGGGCTACGACCGCAAGACGACGCTGACGCTGGCCAACAGCGCCGGCCAGATAACGAAGGTGCCCATCGTCCAGACTTACACGTTTGACGGTAAGGCCCCCGACAACTCCAGCGGCCAGGTGTTCGCAAACAAGGGCGTGGGCTACGGCATGGACTACAACTACCTGCTCGACACGAAGGGCATCCGCTACCGCAACGTGCAGGAGCAGTTGAAGATCAACTCCGGTCAGATGAAGGAGAGTGATGTCACGAAGTTCAATGCCATGGCCGTGACGGGCTTGAACAACCTGTTCAACATCTCCCAGATTGAGAAGCTGATGATAGCCCAAACCGGCAAGCCTGCCGAGCTGCAGCCATCGGCCTACGTGGAGACGCCCATCGAGCTGGCCGACCTCGAGATTGGGATGCTCGACTCAGCCCTCGTCCAGGATAAGACCATCGATTTCAGTCTGACCATTGGCATCAGCCTCGGTCCCATCGAGTTCGAAACAAGTGCGTCATACATTGGTCAGAAGAAAGAATCACGGTCATACGTTGACTACAACCTGGTTCGCAACGCGCCCATGTACGACGTCAGGCTGTCGCCCTCCGAAATCAGCACCTACGCTGCGCTGCCCAAGAACCGCATGTACGATGAGGATGCCCTCGATGCTTTCGATGCCCAGGTGGAAAGCCAAATCAATAAGTTCAAACGAACCAACAAAAGAACGCGTGTGCCCGAGGACGAGCTGAATGAGGACGGTCTGACCGAGGATCAGCAGAACATCATCGACGGTATGTACCTGAACGATGACACGGGCTTTGACTTCGGCAGTGTCTATTCTACAGGTTTTTCCAAGGCCTACAGCCGACTGATACGTGCCATTTCGTTGAATGTCAATGCCAAGAAGCCGCTGCCCATCAACGAGACCCTGGCCAATCAGGTCTGCCAGCAGCTGAACGATCTATACGGCCCCTTCATCATCGCCCGCGCCCAGTTTGGCGGTGCGCTTATATTGACAGCCCGTGTAGATACGATGCGTTTAGAAGGTGAAGTAACAGCCAAAGGCAAAATCGACGGTGAAGCTTTAGGTATGTTCAAGGTGACGGGTGATTTTACTTATACTGAAAACGGTTTCAACAACATGCGCAACATCGGTGCCAAATTCTACATCTTTGGCGGCGACGCCAACAATACCGCCGATGCATTGGCTAACCTGTTGGCCAGCGACAAGCCTGACTGTCGCGAGGAGTGGTTCGATGCCATGAGCCATTGGTGGCAGTCGATGAAGGCCGACGACGGCGGCTCTCATGCCGAGCCGATCTCCTATACCGTAGTGCCCATCTGGACGATATTCACCGAGCCGGAAATCGCAGATTACGTGCGCAAGTGGTTCCTCGACAAATATCAGGATCGGGGCATCTACGAATATTTGGACATCATAGAGGAGAAACCGAATCCCAAGACCGCTGTTGACATATTGAGCACGGAGTATGAATTTGACTTGGTGCAGGAGCCTACGGGCCTGCCGGTAAGTGGCACCTCAGCACTTCCGCTGTCAGTAGAGCATGCTATATCTGTTGCAGGAAAAATGGATGCCGAGCGACTTAGGAATTCTGTTTTCTACGTGAAAGGCAAAGTATGCGAAGGTGGGGGCATCTATAATGAAACGAGCGGTACAGCTTCATTCGTAATAACAGATTCAGGTTTTCAAACAGAATCTTTCATTACATGCGAGGATTGCTTGTATCTCGGTCAGAAGAAGTGGACAACCGACAACCCCCAAATCGCCGTAGGTGACGAAGTGATAGTCTATGGAATTATGGACAGTGATAGACGTTTTCGCTATGGGCAATGCGCTCTGTGGTCGCATAACGGCAAAACATTTGAACAAAAATAAGAACTGAAAGAGATGTTTGCAAAACTCATCACAACCGTACAGGACTACTCCGGCTATAAGCTGGCCGGAGTGGTCTTGACATTGCTCGTCCTGACCTCGTGCAACGATTATCTGGAGGATTATGCCGAGCCTTCACCGACGGTCGCCGGGCATGCCGCCCCCTTCCAGTGGACCCGTGCAGAGGACCTGATGACCCGCAGGATGTTCGTGCGTAACCACGGACTGGGCTATGGCTACAATGCCGTGAAGGGCCAATACAGCAACTGGGAGGACATCCGTTGCCAGGTGGTGGACCGTGATGGCTTGAACAACTACGTCCAATACCACGGCGGTGAAGAGTTTGCCCATTCCCGTCTGGCCAACTATGTCAACCACTCGAGCAAGTTCCAGCACTCGCTGCACGACTACATAGCCAGCGTCAACCTGCACTTGAACGAGGAGGTGGACCTGGGCCTCTACCAGGAATCAAAGCGCAAAGACCAGTACTTCGTCGAGGACGGCGTGGAGGAGACCTTCTTCTTCACCGTCAACCGCCTCTCCATCCTGGGTGAGAGCTTCCTGTCGTGGGCTCCGCTGCTCGATGCCGTGACCTGGGGCAAGGACCCACACCCCGAACTGCTCACCCCCAGCTTCCGCGCCTCGGTAGAGCATGTGGCCGCCTACGGCAAGAAGGACATTGCCGTGGTCGACTCGTTCGTCAACGTCTGGGGCACCCACGTCATTGTCGATGCCTTCCTCGGCGGTGAGCTCGACATCAACCTGCAGAACTACACCTGGCGATTCAAGGACATTGGCTTCGAAACGGAGATGACCGTTCAGAAGTTCCTGGAGGAATGTAACTACTCGGCCAAGGCGCGCCAGGAGGATGGCTTCACGTGGATTGAGGAGTCGAAGCTGAGCATCAGTGCCAAGGGCGGCGACCAGAGCATGCTGACCTCCATCCTGGGCAAGGCCAAGTTCGACGGCAAGCGCGACTTCGACCTCGAGGCCGTGACGCAGTGGAGCCAGTCGCTGAAGTACAACCCCGACAACGACATGGACTCGAACGTGGAGTTAGTGGATATGAAGGTGGTACCCATCTGGACTTTCGCCGAAGCCGTCGACCGCGAGGGTGCCCAGTACATCAAGAACGCTATCCTGCAGGATGTCGATGCCATGCAAAAGCTATTGGGCGACAACAACTTCTACGACACGTCGTTCCCCATCCGCTACGACACCCTGCGCTGCCAGGTGCGCACGGACGACGGCAACTGGCAGACCATCGAGGCCGCCGACAGCGAGGAGCACCCCTTGACGGTGAACATCGTCAGCGGCGAGCGCGTCGTGGCCGTCGTCAGCCACGAGAAGTTCAACAACAACTGGTTCTGGGTGGCCTATCCCGTCTATGAGGGTGTCATCAACCAGCGTTGCGGCCTGGCCATCAGTGATGCCACGGCCATGATCTACGACGTATTCTGCTACGATGGCACCGTGCTGCTCGACCCAAGGAAGAAAGGCGACGAGTATGTCTACAACACCAGCGACACCTTCTACATGAACGCGGGCAAGATCATGCTCTCTCCGCAGGAGGGCATCACCTACAACCCCATACACCCCATGCCCTACTTCGAACTGGCCGGGGGTGTGCAGATAGACGGCACCTACAAGGAGCGGGCCATCAGACCCTATAAGGACAAGGACAAGTTCTACGTCGATGCGCTAAAATCCGAGAACAACATTGTGGGCTACACCTTCAGTGCCGACCTGGACGAGACCACTCCCGACGGACAGCCCATGGCCCGCTACCAACGTAACGACAATTACCACTATATATATAACCCCAACGAAATGCGCTATGAAGAGTAAGGTGATTATACTGATGTTGATGATGCTGGCAGTGCTGAGTGCCTGCCACGACGACACGGACGACCTGCTGCCCAAGCCGGCGGCACAGTGGACGGTGTCGTTAGTGACCATCGACGAGGACAGCCGGCACGACCCGTCGCTGCTGTCGCGCTATGCCGCCTACGAGAGCGTCACCGTCAGTATCAGCGGACTCACCGCCGACACCCGCATTATCGCCGTGACGAGCGATGCCGACTGGCTCACGCTGCTGCGCGACACGCTGGCCGCCGACGGCATCGTCACCTTCACCACCACCGACAACCGTACCGACCGGCGCCGACAGGCCATGCTGACCTTCACCGACGCCGACCATCCCGAACTGACGGGCACGCTGGCGCTGAGCCAGCTGTCGGCCGCCGACCAGGACACCAATGGTGAGGATGCCCGCGCCAACCTCTACGTGGGCTACGGTTACAACATCTATGCCGCACTGGAAAACCCGATGGCCGTGCGCACCACGGCCCCCGTCATCGACTTGGAGGCCGTGCGACGCGACCAGCACTACGGTCTCTACCAACTCGTGCAGGACTGCCACCTGCTCTACACCCGCATGAACACCACCGTGTCGAATACCATACAGGCCTTCGGCCAGGACCTGAGCCAGCGCCAGACCGGCGACGAGGCCAACACCTTCCAGGGCTGCGTGCAGGACTGTCAGACGGCTGTCGACCTGATGAACGACGACGCCAAGGGCCAGCTGAACCAGCAGAACTTCGGCCAGGGCAGCATCGAGAAGGCCGTGGCCTCGCGCATCATGGACCGTGCCACCATCACCTATCTGCGTGACGAGGGCAAGCTTCATTACGGCAATGACTTCAACCAGTGCATCGTCAATATACGCGAGAAAATGAAGCAGGGCGTGGACTGCCGGGAAAAGGTGGTCGATGTGCTGCGCCGCTTCGGCACCCACGTCGTCACGCAGGCGGACCTCGGCGGGCGCATCGACTACATCTTCACCATGTCGAAAAACTCCCTCTTCAACTCCAAACAGGAGATGGAGGAGGAAATCAAATACACCCTCGGCCAGATGACCAACGACGAGCGCAGCGGCCTCGACCTCCACACCACGTCGAGCAAGACCGGCGACGGTGCCATCAAGATTCACGGCGGCAGCGAGGCCGCCCGCGCCCAGCTGGAACAGGACATCAAGGACACCAAGTTCCGAGGGCAGATTGACCCCGACCACATGAACGACTGGCTCGCTACCATCAACTACAGCGACCACCTGTCCTTAGACGAGGACCTCGACGTCATCCACTTCGAGCTGATGCCCCTGTGGGACATCGTGCCGAAGGACCTGCGCCAGCTGTTCCTCGACGAGACCATGCGCATGGTGCAGGACAGCGACTGCCAGCTGCCCGCCAGCTTCTTAGGCACCGACAACTACGAGTTCAATCCCTTCATGCAGCCCGACCTGTTCGACTTCAGCAAGGCCACCCCCAGCTCATCGCTCTGTCGCCTGCTCTATATGGACTATGACCCCAAGTCGAACGAGGGCATCGGCAGCGCCATCGAGAAGCCCACGGGCGACCCCGTGATGCTGGTGTGCTCGGAGTACGTGCCCAAAATCCGCACCGACCAGCGCGTCACCATCGTCTATCCCATCTACGACCAGAAGCTGCGCATCAACCAGGGACTGTTCCTCGGCGACGGCATACACCAGCCCGCCTGGGTTGGATTCAAGGGCAGCAGCTGCTATGTCAACCTCATCGACAGCCTGCCACCGGGCTACTGCATCACCCGCTTCTGGTACGTCCACGGCAACCTGAGCCTGAAGAACCCCACGACACTCGACGGAAACTATGGTAAGAACCCCATCGTCGCCGACGACTACTTCTACTACATCTACGCCAAGACCTACAAACATCCCATCGTCAAGATAGGCTCCAACTTCTGGACGCGCAGCGACGTGTATTACGAAATGGGATTCACTGACGAACCCGACACCGGGAACAACCCTAACGACGAGCACCTCGTCGATGGCACACTCTACGCCCGCTTCTACTACGACATCGGCATCTACCAGCACGAAGACAACGGCTGGCTGTGGGGCTACGAGCCGAACAATTTCTACACCGACCAGCCCAACATGAAGTGGTACATGCCGCGCGCCAGCGAGGTCGAGACCCTCTACGCCTACTTAGGCTTCAACCCCAAGGCGCTCTACCAGGGTCAGCAGAGCGGCTTCGACGCCCAGTTCCACGGCTACTACGGCGTCAACGACCTGATCAACAACACGGGCTTCGGCACCAACAATGCCGTGCGCTACCGCGACCAGTATATGTTTATGGCCTCGCGCACCGACAAATACGGCAAGGCGATGGTCATGGTGCTCGACCGCGACTACCACCTCCGGCTCATGGAGCCGTTGGGCGACTGGTCGGACGACTACTTCCCCCTGCGCCCTGTCCGCGGCTGGATGTACACCTACCCGAAGTGGTCGGAGATTATTAAGAATACGGAGATATAAGAAAAATATATATGAATATGAAAAAGATTTTTTTATTCACGCTGATGGCCGCCATGACGGCGGGCTTCGCCGCCTGTTCAGACAGCGACGACGAGAACAACGGCGGAACGACGCCAAGTACGAAACACGCGTTGACCGAAGAGCAGATGATGCAGCGCACGGCCGTGGCCTCGGTGCTGAACAAGCTGACGGGAGAGAACTTCTGCGACACCACAGACGTGGACTTCGAGGGCCGCACCTACGAGCCGACCATCGGCGTGGTGCGCAACGAGAGCCGACCCTCCGAGCGTAGCATACAGGTGAGCTCGGAAGGCTTGGCCGAGGGCTACTTCCGCACGTTGGTGGGCGGTGCCTCCGAACTCATCACGGAGACCGACGACGGCTGCAAGATTGACCTCACCAACCTCGACTGCCACTCCACCGGCAAGAAGCAGAGCCTCGGCACGCTGACCTTCCACCACGGCTATGGCGCCAACGACGTAGGCTATGCCGACGTTGACATCCCCAGCATCCCCAGCTTGCAGCGCATCAGCTACAAGACCGACGACCAGTGGGGCGACAACGGCGACTTCAAGTCACCCATCACCAAGGGCGAGGTGTTCGTCGGTGGTGGGGGCCGCTACTGGATCTGCGTCCGCGTAGCCACCGGCAATCACCCCAGCCAGGCCGGTGTGCTCATCAACATGCAGTCGGGCAAGGGCGACGACTGGAATTACATCTACGAAGACGAGAAGTGGGCTGCCTGGGAACCAGCAGACTACATAATACCCGATGAGTTCGAATCGGCCGTCCTGGACTACGCCCAGCTGTGCGGCGCTACCTACTTTCACAACAAAAAGGATAAAATCATGAAGAAGAGCTTCGGCAAGGAGGTATTCCCAGATGCATGGGGGTGGAACTGGAGCGCCAAGAATAAGCAGTGGGAGTTGTGGCAATACGGCGACCCGGGCTTCGGCACCCTCGATGAAGGCTACTTCCACAAGGCCGTCTACCCCCCCGGCGAGTGCGGCATCGTCATCGTCATGGAGTGCAACGAGGGATGTTGGAGAACGAGCAAAGCGACGCATTGGCGCCGCTGGAGAATCTGGTGCACCCGCGTTCGCGAAGAAAAAGGATGGTATGTCATGGCCCCTCAAAATCTGAACATCACGGATACCAGCCGACTGCATAGGTACGATTTCGTATATACTGACGTTGACGACTTCTACCAGTTCCCCTACTTCGCGTGCATCTACACCGTCCGTGCCAAGACGTTCAACGGCAGCATCCCCAGCGGATTTACCAAGGTGAATATTTAAGAAGTGAAAAGTGAATAGTGAAAAGTGAAAAATTTTCTACCGCAACAAAATACAAAAACAATGAAAAGGCAGAGATTGATTATAGCAGCCATGATGGCCGCCTTGACGGCTGGCTTCGCCGCCTGTTCGGACAACGATGACGACAACGGCGGAACGACGCCGGACGTGAAGCACGAGCTGACCGACGCGCAGCGGATGCAGCGCGAGGCCGTGGCCTCGGTGTTGAACCTGCTGACCGGCGAGACGTTCAGCGACACGACGGACGTGGACTTCGAGGGTCGCACCTACGAGGCCACCATCGGCGAGGTGCGCAACGAGAGCCGACCCTCCGAGCGCAGCATAGAGGTGGGCTCGGCCACCCTGGCCGAGGGCTACTTCCGCTCGTTGGCGGGCGGCGCCTCCGGCCTCATCACTGAGACTGCCGACGGCTGCAAGATCGACCTCACCAACCTCGACTGCCATTCCACGGGCAAGAAGCAGAGCCTCGGTACGCTGACCTACCACAACGGCTATGGTGCCAACGACGTGGGCTACGCCGACATCGACATCGCCTGCATCCCCGACTTGCAGCGCATCAGCTACAAGACCGCCGACCAGTGGGGCGACAACGCCGGCTTCAAGTCACCCATCACCAGGGGCGAGATCTTCGTCGGCAACAAGGGCCGCTACTGGATCTGCGTCAAAGTGCCCACCGGCTATCACGCCGACCAGGCCGGCGTGCTCATCAACATACAGTCGGGCAAGGGCGACGACTGGAAGCCCATCTACGACGAAGACGCCGACAAGTGGGCAGCCTGGTGTCCGTCGGAGCAAATTCTGACGCCCCATTATGGCAAGGCCATCCTGGACTATGTCCAATTGTGCAGCGATAGCTACTATGCCAATCGCAAGAAAAAAGTCAAGGATAAGTATCCAGACATCTTCAAGAAGGTATTCCCCATCGGACAAACCTGGACCTACAGCAATGCCGACGGCTACTGGGTGCTGTCGTCGGGTGCCAGCGGCCCGGGCTTCGGCGACACCAATCCCGCCAACGCTGACCAGTGGTGCCACATTGCCGGCTACCCCGTGACCCACGGCGTCATCATCGTCAGGGATGCCACCGAGGGGGACTACCGCGCAGGCCACGGCCATTGGCGCCGCTGGCACATCTGGTGCACCGAAGTCGATAATGAAAACGGCATGAATAACGCCCGCATGCGTGGCCGCACCTACAACATGGCGAACTCCGGCGAACTGCGCGAGTACACGTTCCACTACACCAACACCGACGACTTCAACCGCTTCGCCGAGTACGCGATCATCTACACCGTCCGCGGCATCGCTTTCACCACCGCGATTCCCGAAGGATTGACCAAAGTGAATATATAATATATAATATAATAAGGTATGAAAAAGAAACGACTTTTGATGATGATGCTCACGGCGGCGGCGCTGTTGCTGACCGCCTCGTGCAGCAAGGACGACGACGAGCCGCAGCCGGTGAACCCACCTGCCGCGGCTGGCGCGCGTCTTCAGGTGATGATGGTTTTCGCCCCCGGACAGCTGGGTGACGGCGGCTATGCCGACGGCCTGCTGGAGTACGCCTCGGGCATGGAGTTCACTGAGGTGATGGCCGATGCCGAGGACAGCATCGACGTACAGTTCATCTCGCTCTACAGCGTCAACGACACGCGCCAGGCGCTGAAGGAGTGGGCCGCCACCGCCGCCCATCCCTTCTACAAAGGCTCTACGTACGAGCGCCGCCTGCTGGTGCTCACCGAGCCCTACATGACGGCGTGGCTCACCGACGTGAAGAGCTATCTGCGCGAGACCGACGAGGTGCTCGTGATGAAGGCCGACGAGGCCTACACGCAGCAGGTGGCCGACACCTACGGCCTGGGCAGCCGTGCCCACGGCCTGAACTACGACATGGCCCCGGCCATGCGCCTCTACTGCAACAACGTCCGCTCGATGATTACGGACCCCGAGCTCGACCCCTCCTTCTTCGGCGAGAAGCCCGAGGTGGTGGTCCTGCGCCGCTTCAACGCGCAGCAGAACCACTACTGCGACGGCATCGAGGACGTCATCCGCCAGGAGTTGGGCAACGACGTCACCCTCACTGTCTATGCATTAGGTGACTACGTGCAGGCCGAGGACCTGAGCGAGCAGACCAACGTGGCCTACATCCAGGCGGCCTACACCGCCGCGGCACAGCTGGACCAGCACTTCCAGCAGACGGGCTACGGCTTCGTCGTCGCCGACATGGGCACCTGCAACTACGGCATGCTGAACTACCTGCTGGGCTCGCCCCTCTGCCACTACGAGGTGGTGATGATCGACAGCAATCCCTACACCTATAACTACATGGCCATCTGCCGCCAGGGCAGTGCCGTCATGAGCTGGATTGCCGACTGGATGCGCCAGCCCGCCAACGCCATGCCCCGTTTCAGGGTGGCCGACAGCGAGGACGTGATTGAGAACTTTTCGGAAGTGATTACGAAGGAATAGAACGGGTCGGCCTTCGGCCTCAAAATCTCACATTTGAGCGTTCCCGTTAATCGGGAAGCGGCTTAAGCCTAAGGGCAAAAAGAGATTTTGAATAAGATTTTGAAAGATTTTGAGCGAAGCGACCAGATAAAAGAAGTAAACACGAATTACCACGAATTATCCATTAATTCTATGCGTAGCAATTATATGATAAATTATATGGCAATTATATGTAAAAAAAACAATATGAGGACATTGAAACAATTTACATGGATAGCGGTGTTGATGGCGGGCTTCGTGGCCTGCACGAAGGACGACGACACGGCGGCGGTGACGCCGGTGGAGAAGGCCGAGGTGACGACAGTCAACGTCGATGTGGTGCTGCCCGCCAGCGTGCGCGAAGATTGGCAGCTGACCATCGACATGGCACAGAAGAACATCGCACTGGCCCAGCAGAAGCTGAAGAAACAGGTGAAGCTGAACCTGCGCTACCACGACGAGGACACCGAGGACCTGGACGTGCTGGCCTACAACCTGACACACCCGAAGG
Source organism: Prevotella sp. (assembly GCA_017619275.1). Lineage (GTDB taxonomy): Bacteria > Bacteroidota > Bacteroidia > Bacteroidales > Bacteroidaceae > Prevotella. The sequence goes on from JAFZSR010000020.1 coordinate 20,075, forward strand.
CGGGCGACGACACCTGCCACGCCATCATCGGCCCCTACCACTCCAGCAACGCCATGACGTTCCTGAAGTATGCCTGGCAGCAGCGACTGCCCGTGGTCATGCCCTCGTGTACCAGTGCCGAGCTGCAGCGCATCAACGCCCGCGAGACCTACGCCTGGTTCCTCACCGAGAGCGACATCACGCAGTGCGAGATCATGCTCGCCGCCGCCAAGACCGTGGGCTACAAGGAGGTGGTACTCGTCTATAGCGACGACAACTACGGCAAGTCGTTCTTCGACTGGTTCCCCTACTACGCTGCCGAGCAGGGCGTGAAGCTCTCGGCCACCGTGGCCTACAAGAAGGGCGTGGACCTCAACGCCACGCTGAAGCAGGTGGCCAGTCAGAGCCACGAGACGCAGCTGTTGCTGTGCGCCGCGCTGAGCGACGCCTCGCTCTACCTCGACGTCTGCGACCAGGCCGCCGCCATCTTTGAACTCAACGCCGACGGCATGTACGCCATGTACACGCCGTTCTGCGCCGACACGTCGTTCGACGACGAAATCACCGGCGGCAACGAGCGCGCCCAGAACTTCCGCATGGGCATCACGCCCTACTGCTCGCCCAGCTACGGCTTCCCGCAGGTGTTCCACGGCACCCGCTTCGACATGCCCTCCGTGGGCGAGGCGCAGATGTACGACGCGCTGACCATTATCGCCCTCGGTGCCGCCCACCAGGTGGCCAACGGCGACCGCTGCATCGTCAACGGCGAGCAGGTGGCCTATAACGAGAAGCCCTACGGCCCGGGCCTGACCGACCACATGCGCGCCGTGGTGTGTAACCGCGACGCCACGCCGACGTCGTGGGACGGTGCCAGTCTGGCCGTGGCCTTCAACTACCTGTCCTTAGGCCTCGACATCGACGTCACCGGTGCCTCCGGCTCGCTCATCTTCGACCTCGAGACCAGCACGAAGGTGCTCAACTCTACCTACATGATCTGGGAGATGCGCTTCGAGGACCGCAGCGACATCGGCGGCGGCCTCGTCTC
>JAFZSR010000021.1 GCA_017619275.1 Prevotella sp.
ACCTCCGCTATGCGTGCGCCCCTCCCTACAATATAACTATATATAAATAATATATAATAATTATTAATAATATATAAAATACAATACCCTCTTTTTCTTCCCCACCATATTCAACCTCCTTAATGTCACAAAGTCACATGTCACAAAGTCGCATATCTGTGTATGGAGAGCAAATCCCACTGTCGCGTTTCACGACGGTGGTTATGAGACCCGAGCCGGGGTAAGTACTTGCGAAACTTGAATATAAAGAAAAAGTGGGCAAGGATGCGTAGTTATTGTCATCCTCGCCCTGTCAAATATCGTTTCTACGAAATAGGGAAATGGGTGATTTCGCCCTGTAGGGGCAAAAGCAAAAATGCAACGATAGGGCTTTTGCCCTTTCAGGGCGAGCATCGGGCCATCCATCACCCCAGGGCGCTGCCCTGGGCTAAGAGTACTCTGCCCCTTCGGGACGCTGGTGGTACAATTGCGGATAATCATAATATTTTTGTCGTTTACGTCGGCAAAGAGACGAAATAATCTTGATACGTAATGCACTTTCCCCACCTTTTTGTATATATTTTGGCAAAAGCGGGAGAGTATGCGTGTTTTTTCCCCGGTCACCAATATTTTAATGGTGTTCTGTTTATTCCAGAAACATCGCTGCGCGACCAAACCTACCAAATGGAAATCCCCTAATATGAAACAGCCCCCTGCATCGCCATGGATGCAGGGGGCTGTGGGATTACAGCTTATGTAGGGACGGACCTTGTGTCCGTCCGCAAGGGTCAGTCGTTCAATAGCCTGGGTTCTGCCAAGCCTTCTTCTGCTCGTCGCTGAGGTCACTGCCGTCCTCGTTCTTCAGTCCGTCGATGAAGGTCTGAGGGATGGGGCGGTAGCAGTGGCGGTCCTGCACAGCGGCTGCGGCTTCGGGATTGAAGGCCTTGGCACGGGCCACGAGGGTCTTGGTGCGGGCCAGCGTCTCCCAGCGCTGCCACTCGCCGATGAGTTCGCGCGAGCGCTCGTTCAGGATGAAGTTGATGGCACGCTGCTGCTGTCCGCTCACACCGAGCTTAGCCAGGATGGCCTCATCCTCGGCGGGCAGGTTCTCCCATGTCCAGTTGGTGAGGTTGCTGGCAGCGGTGGTGACGGGCTGGTTGGGGTTCGACAGGTAGTAGGTGTTCATCCAGAGGTTGGAGTTCTCGTACATGGCCTTGTTGGCCTCGTAGAGGGCGTTCTTCTCGAAAGCCTTCGAGCCGTCGGTGTAGTAGGAGCGGTTCTCACCGTTCTTCCACTGGGCACGAGCGCGGATGACATCGATGTCCTTCTTGGCATTGCTGTAGTCGCCCAAGCGTGCATAGCACTCGGCACGGACGAGATAGGTCTCGGCCAGGCGAGCCATGACAACGTCGCGGTGGGCGTCCTTCTTCTCACCCTCGCGCGAGCCATCGGTGCACTTGTTGATGCCGGCGAAGAAGTTGCAGACGGCTGTAGACTTGAAGGTGGGAGCCACATATTGGCCGTTCTGATAGAGCACCGATGCGCTGGGCACCCACTGTCCTGGCGTTGAAGTGAGATTGCCCGACGTGGCGGTCTGGCGCTGTCCGGCCTTCCATTCGGGCAGACGGCCAGCGTCGTCCTTGAAGGTGGGGTTCTGCACGTAGGCACCGAAGGTGTAGCCATCGTAGGTGTGGTCGTCCTTGGTGTTGAGAATCATCACCACGGCGGGGTCGCCGAGTGCAACTCCCTTCGAGTCGTCGGGCACGGCGTTGGTGCCGTAGACGGTCTTGAAGGTCTTCCACAAACGTGCATCGTTCACGTGGTCATAGACAGCGTAGGTGTACTCCGTGGGACGGCAGCGCTGGAAGTCCATCTCGCCAATCCAAGCACCGCGCTTGGTCCATCCGCCTCCGAAGCCAGCGCCGAACTGCGGGCCAAAATAGTTGTAGGTGCGGTTGCCGAAGCGGCCCTGTGTGCTGGCGTCGGCATTGAAGCCGGCAGCCATCAGGATTTCGCTCAGCTCCTCGTTGGCGCAGTCCACGTCGGTCCATTCAGCATAGAGGTCGCTGTAGTTGGGAGCCAGCTGGCGAGCGCCGATGGCGTATGTGGCAACCTCGATGGCCTCCTTCAGGTCGGCCTCCTTGGTAGAGCTGTTGAAAGCGTCGCAACGCTCAGAAGCACGGAACAACAGGGCCTTGGCCAGGAAGTGGGCTGCGGTAGCCTTGGTCCAGGTGATGCCCTTGCCGTAGGTGAACTCCTCGCCCTTGAAGTACTTGTAGGCCTGGCGCAGGTCGCTGATTACCTGTTCCCAAGCCTCCTGCTCGGTGGCCTGCGTGAAGCTGCGCACCACGCCAGTAGCTGGCTCGGTTTGCAACACGGGACGTCCGTACTGTGCCGTCAGGCGATAGTAGTTGTAGCCACGCAGGAAATAGGCGTGGGCCAGGCAGCGGTTGCGCACCTCTTCGTCGGCAATCTTGTCGGCTCCGGCGATGATGGTGTTGCACGAGGCGATGCCGTAGTACATCTCATCCCAGAGTGCGTCGATGGCTGGGCAGTTCTTGTTGGCAGCGCCCAGGGCTGGAGTGCAGTTCAGTGGGCTGAAGCGGTTGTCGTAGGTGTTCCAAGGCTCGGAGGTGAGGTCGTTGGCATTGGTGAACTCGTCGGTTCCATAGAGCGTGATGCCATAGGCCCACTCGTAGCCAAAGTGCCAGCGGATGTTGCCGTAGAGCGAGACGGCCAGGGCCTCCAGACCCTCGGGCTCCTCGAAGTACTGTGTGGAGTACTTGGTGGTGAGGTTCTCGTCGAGGAAATCGCCGGAGCAAGACGTCATTCCTGCCGTCATCGTTGCTGCCAGCAAACCACTCATAATATATTTATTGTATTTCATGACTTTCATTTTTATATGATTAATATTAATTGGTCGTTCAAACCCCTTAGGGTTAGAAACCGATTTCCAGGCCGAAGACGAAACTGCGGTTGAAGTAGGTGCGGCCAGTGTCGAGGTCGAAGCCGTCGATGCTCTGATGGATGCTGAACGGATTGATGACCTGAGCATAGACCTTGGCGTGCGAGAGGGTGGCGGGCTTCAGCAGGCTCTTCGGGAAGTTATAGCCGAGCGAGATGTTGCGCACCTTGATGAACGAGGCGTCCTTGAATCCGAGCAGGGTGGAGAAGTCGTCCTTCGAGCCAGAGGTGGCCTGTGCCAGGATGGGCTTCTGCCATTCGGCACCGGTGTTCTGCGGAGTCCAGTAGTCTATCTCGCGCTGGTTGGCATGTGCGGTCTGAGCCTCGCCTCCGGTGGAGAAGGTGTAGCCCATGCGGCCAATCATTGAAATGCCGAGTTCAAATCCCTGGTAGGAGAAATTGTTGGTCCAGCCCAAGGTGGTGGTGGGACGGCGGTTGCCCAGCACCACGCGGTCCTCGATGTCCATCTTGTAGTCGCCATTCACATCGTGGGGGCGAACGTTACCAGCAGTGAAGTGGTAGCCGTTGTCGTTCCACTTGGCCATCTCGGCAGCATCGCTCTCCTGCCAGATGCCGTCGTTCTCGAAACCGTAGTACACGCTGAGCGACTCGCCGATGAAGAGCGAGTTGTCGGGCATGTCGTTCTTACCGTATGCCAGTTCCACAATCTCATCCTTCTGGTAGGCAATGTTGAAGCCGGTGTTCCACTCGAAGCCAGCCACCTTCACGGGTGTGGCGTTCAGGGTGAACTCAATACCGTGGTTCTTCGTCTTACCCACATTCGAATAGGTGCCGGGGAAGCCCGTCAGGGTGGGGATGTTGGTGAACATGATCACGTCGTCGGTGTGCGACCAGTAGTAGTCCAAGGTACCGAAGATGCGTCCACCCAGGAAGCCGAAGTCAAGACCGATGTTCCATTGTGTGGTCTTCTCCCATCCCAGGTCGGGATTGGCCATGGTGAGCTGAGTGCCCGAATAATAAGGCTCGTTGGTGGTGTAGCCCAGCACGTTGCCCATGCCGTTGAAGGGCAGGTAGACATTGGTGATATCACCCTTGGTGGCGTAGGGCGACACGGCGGCATTACCGGTGACGCCGACGCCGAGGCGTAGCTTCATGTTGCTAATCCATTCGGCCTGCTTGATGAAGCTCTCCTCGCTGATTCGCCATGCGAGGGCTGCCGAGGGGAAGAAATCCCACTTGTTGCCATCGGCCAGCTGTGAGGCACCATCCCAACGTCCGCTGACGGTGAGCAGATAGCGGTCGTTGAAACCGTAGTTCAAGCGAATCATGTAGCTCTCGAGCTGACGCTCGGTGATGCCCGAACTCATCTTTGCCTTCTGGTCGGTGTTGGCCACGTCGACGGTGCCAAAGGCGTTCCACAGATAGGAGTCCTTCTCCAGGTTCTGGGCACTCATGTTCGATGTCTCGGTGTTCCACTTCGAGGCTGTCTGCAGCAGGGTTACGCCCACCTTGTGTACGTCGGCGAACACGCGGTCGTACATCAGCATGTTGTCAAGCGTCCAAGAGAAGTCGCGGCGGTTGTTGAGCGACGACTGGTTGACACCCTCCGTGCCGTTGGAATTGATTTTGTGTGAAGAGAATCCGTCGATGTAGACACCCTCGCGCCAGTAGCGGAAGTCGGGGCCGAAGGCAATCTTGTAGCGCAGTCCTTCGACGGGCTTGAAGATTTTACCGAAGTCGACAGTGGCCGAGAAGTTACCCAGGGCACGGAAGGTCTGCGACTTCTGCTGCGAGTGGTTCCACTCGTCCATAATATTATAAGTACCGTTCTCGCCACCGGGGTTGATGATGCGGTTGCCGTTGGCGTCGTAGGGAACGGCCCAGTTGTAGATCTGCTTGGCAGTGCCGTAGATGGCGTCGGGCACAGAGCCGGAACGTCCACCCGTGGTCGACATACCGTAGTCGCGCTCAGCCCAGGTGCCGTTGATGCTGGCCTGCACCGAGAACCACTTGGTGGGGTTCAGGTTCACGCTCACCTTGCCGGTGTAGCGGTCGTACCACTGTCCCTTCTGCGTACCCTTGTTGCTCAGGTAGCCAAACGAAGCGTAGGCTCTCATCTGATCTGTTCCACCACTGACGGCCAGTGTGTGCTCGTGCGAAAGCGAGTTCTGCGTCACCTCGTCGGTCCAGTCGCGGTTTTCAATCAGCGACGGATCCCACGTGCCGTTTTGCCAGCCTTTCATGATGTTGGCCACGCTGGTGGGGTCGAGTGAGCCATATTCGGCGGTGAACAGTGCGTTGTCCTCGGCCTGCGTGGGGTGCAGGGGGTCGGCATAGCGAGCGGGGTCGAGGTTATGGGCGGCCCAGCGTGCATATTGAACAAAGTCGGCAGCACTCATCGAGGGCGAGCGGTCGACAATCTTCGACGTGGTGAGCGTACCGGTGTAGTCGATGCTCATCTTGCCGCCTCTGCCTTGCTTCGTGGTGACGAGCACCACACCGTTGGCACCGCGGCTACCATAGATGGCCGTGGCCGAAGCGTCCTTCAGAATGTCGATGGACTCGATGTCGCGGGGGTTCAGGGTCTCAATGCCCGAAGCCGACATCAAGGGCACACCGTCGACCACATACAGCGGGTCGTTGCCTCCATTGAGTGAGCGCTCACCACGAATGCGGATGCTACCGATGGTGCCCGGACGCTCGCTGGTGGTGATGTCCACACCGGCGGCCTTTCCCTGCAGTGCTTCAAGTGCATTCGACACGGGGCGGCTGTTGATTTGCTCCTCGCCAACGCGGGTGAGGGCTCCGGTGACGTCGCTCTTCTTCTGGACGCCATAGCCCACTACCACCACTTCGTCGAGCAGTTGCTTGTCTTCCTGCAGCGTCACGTTGATGCTGCTCTTGCCTGCAGTACTCACGGTCTGCGTGGCATAGCCCACATAGGAGATGACCAGGCTGGCCCCCGAAGGGACGTTCTGGATGGAAAACTTTCCGTCGAAGTCGGTCACTGAGCCCGTCGACGTTCCTTTCACCATCACGCTGGCGCCAATCACCGGCTCGCCGGCGGCATCCACCACGGTGCCTGTCACACGTCCTTGAGCCATTGCCACCGTGGAGCCCACGATGAGTAGGGCCAAGAACAGCAGGCGTTGGCACGCATGGTGCAGCACCTGTCTCATGCTTCTTCTTTGTTCTTTCATTTCAGTTTGTTTAGTTAATTAGTGAATAAATGATGAATAGAAGGTTTTGTCTTTCCGATTTCGATTATTTGCAAGTGTCAAAAATTGTTGCAAAGATACGAAGATGTGAATGTTTTCACCCCTAAAAAAATGCCTAACACCTATACAATTTGACCAATTAACCAAATTTAACCAAAAACGAACCTTTCCCGACAATTCTATTATACCCACCCGCCGACGGCTGAAAAGCTGCAGCGAAGTGGTGACGACAAAAGCATTGGGGCGGCACTTGCAAATTTTTTGAAGAAAACCGGCTCGTAATTCGATATTTTTTTGTAAGTTTGCACCGATAATATAAAAACACTCCTTTGCTGTGGTGCATTGCACGCTGTGCGTCATCAGGCAATGGACAAATAAAGCAAAACGGATATGAACATCACAGAGAGATTTCTGAACTACACCCAGTTCGACACCCAGTCGGCAGAAGAGAGCCAGACTGTGCCCAGCACCCCCAAGCAGTTGATATTTGCTCGCTTCCTCATGGAGGAGTTGCAGCGTGAGGGACTGAAAGACGTGGAGATGGACGACAAGGGTTACCTCTACGCCACGCTGCCCGCCAACGTTGCCACCGACGTGCCCACGATTGGTTTTATTTCGCATTACGACACGTCGCCCGATTGCTCGGGTGCCAATATCAAGCCCCGCATTGTGGAGCAATACGACGGTGGCGACATCACGCTCAGCGAAGGGATGGTGCTCTCGCCCAAGAAGTTCCCCGAGCTGCTTGGCCACAAGGGCGAGGACCTCATCGTGACCGACGGCCACACCCTCTTGGGAGCCGATGACAAGGCTGGCATTGCCGAGATTGTGCAAGCCATGACCTGGCTGCAGGAGCATCCCGAGGTGAAGCACGGCAAGATTCGCGTAGCCTTCAACCCCGACGAGGAGATAGGCATGGGCGCCCATCATTTCGATGTGGAGAAATTTGGATGCCAGTGGGCCTACACCATGGACGGCGGCGACGTGGGTGAGCTGGAGTATGAGAACTTCAACGCCGCCTCGGCCAAGGTGAGCATCAAGGGTGTGAGCGTGCATCCGGGCTATGCCAAGGGCAAGATGGTGAACGCCAATGCGCTGGCCGCCGAGTTTGCCGAGATGTTGCCCGCCAGCGAGCGCCCCGAGACCACCGAGGGCTACGAGGGGTTCTACCACCTCATTGGCATGCAGACCAACACCGAGACGGGCAAGCTCTCCTACATCATTCGCGACCATGACAGGAAGAAGTTCGAAGAGCGCAAACGCTTCGTCGAGGCATGTGCCCAGGCCATGAACGAGAAGTATGGCGAGGGAACGGTGACCGTTGAACTGAAAGACCAGTATTACAATATGCGTGAGCGCATTGAAGACGGCAACATGCATGTGGTGGATCTGGCTGTACGAGCCATGCAGCTGGTGGGCGTGGTGCCGCAGGTGAAGCCCATCCGCGGCGGCACCGACGGCGCACAGCTCTCGTTCAAAGGGCTGCCCTGTCCCAACATCTTTGCCGGAGGTTTGAACTTCCACGGCCCCTTCGAGTTCGTTCCCATCCAGTCGATGGAGAAGGCCATGAACGTGATTATCAAGATTTGTGAACTAACCTATGGCCCCCTAAGTTAGGGGGCGACAGGGGTCTGAACAAGCGCAGGCTCCTATATAATAATATCATAACGGGACTGACAAACGCTTGTTCAGACCCCCAACCCCCTAACTTAGGGGGCTTAAACTTATGACCAACGATACGTTAATCCTCAATGCCAATCCTGTGGTGGCCTATCTGCAGAAGCCGGCAGAAGAGTTCACCAAGGCCGACATAATAAAATATGTACGCGAGAACGACATCCGCATGGTGAACTTTATGTACCCAGGTGGCGACGGCAAGCTGAAGACACTCAACTTCGTCATCACCAACCTGCAGTATCTCGACACCATCCTCACCTGTGGCGAGCGCGTCGACGGCAGCAGCCTCTTCTCGTTCATCCAAGCCGGCAGCAGCGACCTCTACGTGCTGCCCCGCTTCCGCACCGCCTTCCTCGACCCCTTTGCGCCCATTGCCACGCTCACCCTGCTCTGCTCGTTCTTCGACAAGGACGGCCAGCCGCTGGCCAGCGCTCCGGAGCAGACGCTGCGCAAGGCCGCCGAGGCTTTCACCCGCACCACGGGCTTCCAGTTCGAGGCCATGGGCGAGCTTGAGTACTACGTCATTTCTGCCGACGAGACCGTCTTCCCCGCCATCGACCAGCACGGCTACCACGAGTCGGCGCCCTATGCCAAGACCAACGCCTTCCGCACACGCTGTATGCAGTACATCGCCCAGACGGGTGGACAAATCAAGTACGGCCATTCGGAGGTGGGCAACTTCACGCTCAACGGACTCACCTACGAGCAGAACGAGATTGAGTTCCTGCCCGTGCCTGTGGAGCAGGCCGCCGACCAGTTGATGCTGGCCAAGTGGGTCATTCGTAACCTGGCCTACGAGGAGGGCTACGATGTGACCTTCGCCCCGAAGATTACCACTGGCAAGGCCGGCAGTGGCTTGCACATCCACATGCGGATGACCAAGGACGGACAGAACCAGATGCTGAATCCCGCCACGGGCACCCTTTCCGACGACGCCCGCCGCATGATTGCCGGCATGATGGACGTGGCCCCCGCCATCACCGCCTTCGGCAACAAGAACCCCATGAGCTACTTCCGCTTGGTGCCCCATCAGGAGGCTCCCACCAATGTGTGCTGGGGCGACCGCAACCGCTCGGTGCTGGTGCGAGTGCCCTTGGGATGGGCGGCAGGCGGCGACATGTCGGCACTGGCCAACCCGCTGGAGCAGGCTGTGGCACGCGACATGAGCGGCAAGCAGACGGTGGAGATGCGCTCGCCCGACGGCTCGGCCGACCTCTACCAGCTCCTGGCTGGCCTGTGTGTGGCATGCCGTCATGGCTTCGAGATGGCCGACGCCCTCGACGTGGCCAGTCGCACCTATGTGAATGTGAACATCCACGATGCCGAGAACGCCGACCGGCTGGCACAGCTGGCACAGTTGCCCGACTCGTGTGCCGCCTCGGCCGACTGCCTGGAGCGCCAGCGTGCCGTGTTCGAGCAGCACGGCGTCTTCAGCCCCGCCATGATCGATGGCATCATCGCCCAGCTGCGTGCCTACGACGATTCCACCCTGCGCCAGCGTGTGGAGTCGTGGCCCGAAGAGGTGATGAAACTGGTCAATACCTATTTCCACTGCGGATGATAACGTTGAACGTTGAACGTTGAACATTGAACGTTGACCATTGAACGTTGAACATTGAACATTGACCATTGACCATTGACCATTTCCTAATTCTTCACTTACAAACTACATGGGAGAACTACCGGCACTGATACAAGACCTCGCCCTCATCCTCGTGGTGGCGGGCATCGTTACGCTGGTTTTCAAGCGGCTGAAGCAGCCCTTGGTGCTGGGCTACATCGTGGCCGGATTCCTGGTGTCGCCACACATGCCCTACACCACGTCGGTGGTCGACATGGGCAACATCCATCTCTGGGCCGACATCGGCGTGATGTTCCTGCTCTTCTCCCTTGGACTCGACTTCTCGTTCAAGAAGATTCTGAAGATGGGCGCCTCGCCCATCATCAGCACTGTGAGCATCATCTTCAGCATGGCCATGCTCGGCATGCTGGTGGGGCGCATCTTCGGCTGGTCGAAGATGGACTGCATCTTCCTCGGCGGTATGCTCGCCATGAGCTCCACCACTATTATATATAAGGCCTTCGACGACCTGGGGCTGCGGCAGCAGCAGTTTGCCGGGTTGGTGATGAGCGTGCTCATCCTGGAAGACATCTTGGCCATTGTGATGATGGTCATGCTGTCGGCCATTGCGGGTGGGAGCCTCGAAGGAGGTCAGATGCTCAGCTCGGTGCTCAAGATTGGCTTCTTCCTGGTGCTCTGGCTGGTGGTGGGCATCTTCGCCGTGCCGCTGTTCTTGCGCTCGGTGCGAAAGCTCATCAATGCCGAGGTGCTGCTCGTGGTGTCGCTGGGCCTATGTTGCGCCATGGCCGTGTTCTCTACGAAGGTGGGCTTCTCGTCGGCCTTCGGAGCCTTCATCATGGGCAGCATCCTGGCCGAGACTATCGAGGCCGAGCACATCGAGAAGTTGGTGGAGCCCGTGAAGAACCTCTTCGGAGCCGTCTTCTTCGTTTCGGTGGGCATGCTTGTCGACCCTGCCATCCTTGTGGAATATGCGCTGCCCATCTTCCTGCTGGTGATGACCATCATCGTGGGACAGTCGGTTTTCGGCTCCTTCTCGTTCATGCTGGGCGGCGAGAGCCTGAAGAGTGCCATGCGCTGCGGTTTCTCTATGGCGCAGATAGGCGAGTTCTCGTTCATCATCGCCTCGCTGGGCCTGTCGCTGGGCGTCATCAGCCATTTCCTCTATCCCGTGGTGGTGGCGGTGTCGGTCATCACCACCTTCCTCACGCCCTACATGATTCGGCTCGCCACGCCGGCCTACAACGCCTTGGAGCCCCATCTGCCCTCGCGCCTCATCCGCTCGCTCAATTGGCTGTCGATGAGCCGTCCGCACTCCACCGAGAAGAGCAAGTGGCGGCAGCTGCTGATGCAGATGGCCGTCCACACCGTTGTCTATGGCATCCTCTCCGTGGCCGTCATCACCCTCATGTTCACCCTCTTCCTCCCCTTCATCAGCAAGGTGCTGCCCTTCCAGTTCACGCTTTTCGGTTCCCAGTTCTCGGTTCCCCAGTTGCTCACGGGTCTGCTCACCGTGCTGTTCATCTCGCCCTTCCTGCGCGCCATGGTGATGAAGAAGAACCGCAGCGAGGAGTGGAAGGCGCTGTGGCACGAGAGCAACCGCAATCGCCTGCCCCTGCTGTTCACGGTGCTGGTGAGAGGCTTCATCGCCGTTGCCTTCGTGTTCTACGTCTGCCAGCGCATGACCAATTTTGCCCCCGCCGTGGTGATCACCTTGGGCATCGTAGCCGTGGTGCTCATGGTGATGTCGCGTGGCGTGAAGCGGCGCAGCATCCTGCTCGAGCGCCTATTTGTCAACAACCTGCGCTCGCGCGACATCGAGGCACAGGTGTCGGGGCGGCGGCGACCGCTCTACGAGGGGCGGCTCCTCGACCGCGACATCCACATTGCCGATTTCGACGTACCCCAGAACTCGCTCTGGGCGGGCATGACGCTGCAGCAGCTCAACCTCGGTCGCAAGTACGGCGTGCACGTGAGCAGCATCCTGCGTGGTGGCAACCGCTTGAACATCCCCGACGGCAAGGACCAGCTGTTCCCCCTCGACCGCATTCAGGTCATCGGCAGCGACACCCAGCTCGACGCCCTGCGCCGAGCCTTGGAGCGCGAGGTGCGTCATGGCGACCTGGAGCCAGAGAAGCGTGAGATGAAGCTGCGCCAATTCATCATCGGCCCCAAGAGTCCCTTCATCGGCAAGACCCTTGAGGAGAGCGGCATGCGCAGCACCTACAACTGCATGGTGGTGGGGCTGGAGGAAGGAAAGGAAAACCTCTCGCCCTTCAAACCGTCGCGACGATTCGAAGAGGGCGACATCATCTGGCTGGTGGGCGAGGAAGACGACCTTGACCGGCTGGATAAAAATAAGGAGTAGACAAACGTTGTAATGTTGAATCCTCAACGATAACCCTTTTCGCGCGCGCATAATGCGCGCACGAATAAAACCGAAAATATGTTGCACTACTTGCACCGCTTGCGATATGTATTATCTGCAGGGCGGCTCCCAAGCGGAAAAAGGTAACGACTTTTTTCAAAAAGGCGTTGACTTTTTTCAAAAAAGCGTTACCTTTTTTCCGTGCGGCGAACTTATCGGGGCAAACAGCCAATAGTGCAGTGGGATATTCTGTCTTGCGGTGCAGGATAAATCTCAACAAAAGTTAAAAATCAGGGTGAGCAGTGCAGGGTAAATCTCAACAAAGGTTAAAGAACAGAGGAGCAGTGCAGGGTAAATCTCAACAAATGTTAAGAGGTTTGGGCTGCGGTGCAAGTAGTGCAGGTTATTTTGTGATATTGACTAAAATGCTGCGGAGAAATTATTGTCTACGGTCTTTAAGGACTTAAAGGACAGTCAGCTCGCGCGGACTCCGTCCAGGCGTGGTTGCAAATCTGTCCGAGCGTGGGCGTGGTCGCGCAGCCCTTCCCCTCCCCTCCCATCAACTACTCTTTATACACATCTTTTTGCCCCCTCCCCCCTCAGGAAATGCCGATAAAATTTGCACACCTCAAAGAATTTCAGTAATTTTGCAAGTGTTCGCTAAATCCATTCCAGGGCATCGGCAAAGATGCCAGAATCG
>JAFZSR010000022.1 GCA_017619275.1 Prevotella sp.
TCTTCAATTGCTGGATTATCAGATTTGTAAAATGGATAAATAACTGTATTTTAATAACTTGCAAATATTCTAAATGATTCTTGCAGTATACTACTGCAAGAAAAAGACACGCTGCATGAGCGTGCCTTTGTACCCCGACCGGGAATCGAACCCGGAACTAAGCTTTAGGAGAGCCTTGTTATATCCATTTAACTATCAGGGCATCATCCGATTCGGCAATTGCCGAATAAACGGTTTCGGATGAAAGCGGATGCAAAGGTACGAAGAAACAAACGAATAAACAAAGAAAAAAGCGTTTTTCTTTGTTTTTTCACGAAAGAAGACAAGGAAATAGATTTTAAAACCAGGCAACGGTCCACACCCAGAGCAAACAACATCACCCCGTCGGCATACATACATTGCCGACGGGGTGATGACTTTTGGTGATGTGGTGCCGGCGAGCTTGGTGTTGGCACCACCGCTGAGCGTTCTATTGGCTTGGCGAATGTGTTGTATTCCTATTCGTCATCGTCGATCCAGATACTTTCGCTGTCGCGCGAGAGGTAGCCGCCTTTGATTTCTTCGTCATTTACGGGCAGTGAGGTTTCAAAGAGCAGATTGTCCTGGCAGATATCGCTATCCTCTACTATGGGTTTCTGATATGTCTTTTTCATAACTTTTTCTGTTTTTAATGTCGTTGTTGATTTGATTACTCGAAGGCAAATGATTCCCTTAGCGAACTACAATCTTCTTGCCGTTTTGGATATAGAGACCCTTGGTGGGCTGCTGAACCTGACGACCCTGGAGGTCGAAGAGTTGGCCAGCTTGTTGCAGCGAAGCAGCAACAGACTGAACGCTGGTGGCATCGTCGCCGATAGCGATGAACTCGCGGGCTTCGCCGCCTTCGTCTTCAATTTCCAGATAGCACTTGCCTGCGGGGATTGGTTCGGCATCTTCGGCAGAGGATACTTTATAGAAGCCCACGCCATTGGCTCCATTGGCCAAGGCATAAATCTTGCCATTGCCTTTCACGGTGCCGTCGCTGGCCTTCAGCAGGTTCGTCTCAGGTGCTTCGGCGCTGAGAACGATTGTGCCATTCCATGTTCCTTCGCCTTTCACCAAGATGGGTGTGCCAGCAGGAACACTACTCACTTTCTGATACCTCGCACCGGTCTTAGAAACTGCTGTCACCACGTAGGCCACCTCTTCTGTGAACTCTACGGGGTAGGATGTCACATGGGTTGCCCAGCCGGCAGATGTAACCTCAAATTGCGCAGTAGCATTGGGTGTCTGCAGTCTGATATTGCCAAGACCCACATTGCCGCCGTTCTTCTCTGTATAGATCCACTTCACATAGCGAACACCTGAACCCAAAGCGAAGCCCTGGTTAGCCAACAAAGTGGAGCCCTCTATTTCGTCTGAGCCAAATGTGGACAAATCGGCAAATTCTTCGCCATCCTCTGAAACCTGTACGGAGAAGGTACCAGTGCCGAATGAATTACCCTTGATATCGAAGAAGAGCAAGCCAGGCTCCTCGTCGAAGGTCAGCAGCAGCCAGTCGCCTGTTGTGTTGAATTTCAGCTTGGTAGTGGGAGCAGCGTAGTCAGAATCAATTCCATCCATCGTCAGACCATCGGTGCCTTCAATGTCGGCTCTTCCACCATTGAACTCGAAGGGTAGCGTTGCAACTGTTGGAGCCACGTAAGCTGCCTGTATGATTTTGACGGTAGCACTTGCTTCGCCAGCTTTAATGGTGAAGGTGGCGGTGCGCTCGTCCCCCTTATTGGGTTGCACGGTATACTTCAGCTTGTCGTCGCCATCCACTACCAGCGTAGCCCAAGTGTCACCGCCGGTGATGGTCAGGCTTTCGTCGCCGAGGTTGGCTGTGGTCATGGTGATGGTGCCTTCGCCACCTTCAGCAGGAACCTCGATGGTTGCGGGGCTGACGCTGATGCTGGGCTGTGGCACGGCCTCGGTGTCCCACACAATCGTTATCTTGTCGAGATACATAGCACCGCTGGCAGAGCGCAATCCAATGAACTGATAGCTGCCATCAATGGTCAGTGTGGTGGGTTGATCTTCACCGATGGTGATAGAGCCAAGGAGAGTACCCTGAGTGCTCTTGTTGTAGAGGTCAGCGGTTGATTCGTAGGCTGTTGCTTTTCCATATACGTTCAAAGTACGATCTGCAGCAGTGTTGGAGTTCCAAACCACCGTAACAGATTTCACGTCGCCTCCCGTTGCAGTGGTGACAATACCCTGTTTGTTGTTGCTATTGAGCTGTATTGCATCATTCCCTTTTGCACTCTTTCCTGCGTAGACTGCTTTTGTATTACATGTGACTCCAGACCATTCAATATAAGTGCTATTTGTTGCACCTGTCTTTTCAACTGTCAGCACATCAGTACCCGGTTCCCCAGGCTCTTTGCCAGCCTGGTTGATGGTAACGGTGACAGGATCTGCTGTGCCAGCGGTAACGGTAAAGGTAGCTGTGCGTGCCTCCTCACTCTCATTGGCTTCCACTTCATAGTCAATGTTCCCGTTGTTCAATTCCATGAAGGCCCAATCACAGTCGCTTTCGATGGTAAGGGTTTCTCCAACGAGGTTTTCCATAGTCACAATGATTGTACCCTTGCCCCCTTCGGCTCCAACTTCAATGGTTGTAGGATTAAGGGTGAGGGTGGGCTTGGCGGTCACTGGACGGTTGAAGGCAACGAGTTTACTGTTTGCGTCGAACTCAGGTGTGGTGTTATACATCTTTACCTTACCACAGACGGTCACTTCATCGCCGACCTGCAAATCGTCTACACTTTTAAATTGTTCGCCGTTGAGGCCGTAACCGCGATAGACCTCCATCTGTTTGGTGGTTTCGCCGTCATCAGAAATCCAATAGGTGATGTTGCCGTTACCATAGGAGTCCACCTGCGAGACAATACCCGAGACATAGACATCCATTGGTGTAGTATACTTGCTGAGACCTTCGATGAAGGTGATGGCCTCATTAACGGTGAAAGCATCTTCTGCAGTAGTTCCGTGGCCATAGGCGTCAACAATAACATAATCTGCCTCTGTAGCAACGCTAGCGACATCGCCCTTCTTGGCGATAGCCTTTAGATGGGTGGTCTCGTTGATGGCGATGGGACCCGTGTACTTGGTGTCGGGATCGTTAAAGCTCTTGATATAGTAGATGTCGGCTCCCTCGGTAGCGCAGGTAATGGTCACCGTCTGTGCCTCGGTGAAGATGCCTCCTTCTGGGTTGAAGACAGGGGCAGAAACCAAGTTGTCAGGACGATTGTACCAATAACGCTGATTGTTTGCATCGAACTCATAGGTGTCGTTGTGCTTCTTCAGGTTACCGAAAATAATCACCTCATCGCCCACTTGCACGTCGTCAGCAGAAGTGAACCAAGCACCGTCCTTGTCAAAACCACGATAGGCTTGCAGCTCCGCACTCTCAGTTCCATCTTCGGAGATGTTGTAGGTGATGTTACCAAACTGAGAATTGAAGGGGGTGACAATCTTCGAAACAATACCCTTTGCATATACGCCTGTCACACCAGTTCCTGCATCGATAGCTGAGCGAGCTTGAGCCACTGTGTAGGGATTGTTGACGGTGCCAGGAGCATTGGGATCTTCGTCAACCACCGTAAAGGAGTACGGATTGGATATGCTGGGTTGGTACTGGTCGTCACCAGCATAGCTGGCTGTAAACATGGTTGTGCCTGCTTTCACGAGAACGATTTCTCCATTAGAATTGATAGTTGCCACCGTTGGGTCAGAAGATTCCCATGTAACAATAGCTCCGCTAAGTTCATTTCCATTAGCCTTGACAATAGCTTTCAGCTGACCTACCACCTCGCCAGGAGCGAACTCGTCATCCTGTATGTTGTAGCTCCCTATGAAAACTTTTTCAATCGTTACGGTGGTGGCAATACGGGTGTCAACATCGCCACTTGCCACCTTCTTGTAGAATGCGAAGGACTGATCCTTGATGTTATTGTTGATGCTAGTGTAGCTACGCCAGACCTGTGAGTTGTAAATGCCTATATAGCGGCTTTGCCCATTGTTATATAAATAATTGTCTTTGATGCTGAAGGTTTCGTTCTCACCGGTTCCAACGCGAAGGCCGTTGTTGTTGCTGATGCAATAGAGCCAAGTTTCTGTGCTTCCGTTAGGATAGAAGATGTAGCCGTCATCGCTAACAGACAGCGTCCACTGGATATTGGCTGACACAGTGCTTGTCAAGACCTTGTTTTCTATCGTCACAGCAATTGCTGCAGGAGCGCTCGAAGCTCCCTTGTCATTGGACATGGCATAATTGCTGCCATTGTTTCCTACGATGACAAACACGTCGTCATCGGTCAGGTCGGCAAGGCTGGTCTCCACCCAGCTGTATTCGCCACTTTCTGTCCATTGGGCAGTGAAGGTGATGTTGGAATTGACGGTATAGTCTTCTCCTTCTTCATAGGTGTTCGTGCCGTCGCTCCATCCGCTGAACGTAAAGCCGTCCTTGAGGGGGGCGTCAGCAAGCTGGATAACAGTTCCTTTAGCAACGTTGGTCAAATTGCTGGGGCATCCGCTGGTTCCTCCGTTGCAGTCGTAGGTTACGGTGTAGGTGGTGGGGGGAGGAGGCGTTGAGCCGCTAGTTTCCCATACAATATCAACTTCCGTCAGGTACATTGCGGAGCCGGCAGAACGAAAACCAATAAATGCGTATTCATCGGTAATTACCAATTCGGTTGATGTTCCACAAACAATCGTACCCAACAATTCGCCTTGCGTTGAAGTGTTATACAAATCTGTAGCAGCGCTGTAGGCAGAATTCTTTCCATAGACATTGAGTGTACGACCACTTTGGGTTGATTCATTCCAAGTGACGATGATCTTCTTCACGGTTCCGCCAGAAGCTGTGGTGACAACACCCGAATTGTTGCCGTTGGAACGCAACTGGATGCTCTCGTTTCCACCTGCGCTTTGTCCTGCATAGACAGCATCGGAATAGGACGTTTTTCCACTCCAGTCAGCATAGGAATTGCCAGTAACACCTGTCAATTCGCGATTCAGCACATCAGTAAAAGTGTCTGCCGTCGCCACAAGATTCCCTCCTCCCAGCAATATCAGGAGCAGGGCAAGAGTTTTGAATGTTAATGATTTAAGCATAATAGATTAGTTTTTAGAATATTATATGAATTGTATTTGTTCTGTTCAATACTTTTCGCGGCAAAGAGGACGAGGTGTTTTTAGGTCGTTCTTCCGTTTGCGTGCAAAGGTAGTAAGAATATTTGGAGTGTGCAAACAAACGGGGATGTTTTTTTGTTCGATTTTCTGACGATTTTCCCAGCTGTGAAACTTAGCTAATGTTCTTCACGGATAACTTGATGAAACCACTTTTTTTGCCCTGGCGCCGCTCGGCTTTCTTGCGGAAAAAACTATTGGTGACGACTTCTGAAATTTTGGTAACGAGTTTTTGAAAAATGGTAACGACTTTTGAAAAAATCTCGTACGAGATTTTCTCTGTCTCTATGGGCTACGCAAAATGGAATCCATTTTTTGATGATTTCCCAAGCCAATGAAGAATATACAAACCCCACTCCAAACCCCATTCCCGAGCACAGTTCGCCTACGCACAGCCCTTCCCCTTAAAGGAGAGAGGGGAAGGGCTGCGCGTATGGCATCGCCTTGTAGGCTGGGCTGAAGAGGGGGTGTAGATTATCCCGCAGCGTCCTTCTTGCGAATCTCCACGCGGCGAATCTTGCCGCTGATGGTCTTGGGCAGCTCGTCGACGAACTCCACGATGCGGGGGTACTTGTAGGGGGCGGTGACGTGCTTCACGTGCTGCTGCAGCTCCTTCACGAGGGCATCGCCAGCCTTGTCTTTCCACTCCTTGCCAAGCACCACGGTGGCTTTCACCACCATGCCACGCACGTCGTCGGGCACGCCGGTGATGGCGCATTCCACGACGGCAGGGTGGGTCATGAGGGCCGATTCAACCTCGAAGGGGCCAATGCGGTAGCCGCTCGACTTAATGACGTCGTCCTTGCGGCCCTCAAACCAGTAATAGCCGTCTTCATCGCGCCAAGCCATGTCGCCCGTGTGGTAGATGCCGTCGTGCCAGGCCTCGAGCGTCAGTTCCTCGTCGCGGTAGTATTCTTTGAAGAGACCGAGGGGTTTCTTGTTGCCCACGCGGATGACAATCTCGCCTTTCTCGCCATCCTCGCAGGGCGTGCCGTCGGCGCGCAGTAGGTCGATATCGTATTGCCCGTTGGGAATGCCCATTGAGCCAGGCTTGGGCGTCATCCATGGGAAGGTGCCCAACGTCATGGTGGTCTCGGTCTGTCCGAATCCCTCCATGATGCGGAGTCCAATCTTCTCATGCAGCTTGTCGAAAACGGCGGGGTTGAGCGCTTCGCCAGCCGTGCAGCAATATTCGAGTGCGCTAAGGTCGTATTTCGCCAGGTCTTCGCGAATCATGAAGCGATAGATGGTGGGTGGTGCGCAGAAGCTGGTGACACGGTATTTCTCCATCTGCCGGAGCAGCGTGTCGGCCGAGAACTTCTCGTGGTCGAAGACGAAAACGGTAGCTCCGGCGAACCACTGTCCGTAGAACTTTCCCCACACGGCCTTGCCCCAGCCGGTGTCGGCCACGGTGAGGTGGAGCGAACCAGGGTGCAGGTTGTGCCAGAAGACGCCCGTGGTGAGGTGCCCCATGGCATATAGGAAGTCGTGGGACACCATCTTCGGTTCGCCGCTGGTGCCACTGGTAAAGTACATCAGCATGGTGTCGTCGTTATCGTTCACGTGGGCGGGGCGCACGAAGGGCGGTGCTTGCTGCCACTCCTGCTGCCAAAGGTGCCAGGCGCCGGAGGGTTCAGCTTTTTCCGTTCCCACCTTCACCAGCAGTTTCACCGTGGGACTTTCGGGCATGGCGGCCTCCACTTGGCTCACCACATAGTCGTCGTCGACGCAGATGATTGCCTTAACGCTTGCGCGCGTGTTCCTATATTTTATGTCTTTCTTCGTCAACATGTGGGTGGCGGGGATGACGACGGCACCCAGCTTGCACAGTGCGAGCATGGCCAGCCACCACTCGTAGCGGCGTTTCAGGATGAGCATCACGGGGTCGCCCTTGCCGATGCCCAGGCTCTGCAGGAAGGCGGCGGCCTGGTCGGTCTGTTGCTTCAGTTGGGCGAAGGTGGCCCGCTGCTCCTCGCCTTGGTCGTTGGTCCACAGCAGTGCCAGGCCGTCAGGGTTCTCTTCGGCCCAGGCGTCCATCACGTCGTAGGCAAAATTGAAATGCTCCGGGATAATGAACTCCAGGTTCTTGTTGTAGTCCTCGATTGAATCAAAATGTGTTTTCCTTAAAAATCTTTCTACCATAATCTGCTCCTTTTTTCGTTATGACGTTGTTGAACGCGATAACTCATTCTACTGTAAATGCCAAGAATTTCACGGCCTTGTTGCCCAATGCCAGCATGCCGTGTGGTTTTGAGGAGTCGAAATAGATGCTGTCGCCCTCTTCGAGCACGATGGTCTTGCCGCCCAGATAGAGCTGCATGGTGCCTTCGAGGACAAGGTTGAACTCCTGTCCCGGATGTGAGTTCTTATACACTTTGTGTGCGTCGGGCTTAGGCTCCACGCTGACGATGAACACGTCGGCCTTGTGTCCCACGAATCCCGACACCAGACTTTGGTATTTGTAGGCCTTGGTGCGCTCCACGCTCATGCCCTGTCCGCGTCGCACCACGAAATAGCCTTTCATGTGGGGAGCCTCGGCAAACATCAGCTCCTCGGCCGAGATGCCATACTTGCGGGCAATCTTCATCAAGTTGGTGATGGTGATGTCGGCCTCGCCGGCTTCAATGCTTAAATAGCGCTCTTCGCTGAGGCCGATGACCTCGGCCACCTCGGCCGGGGTGAGGTCGAGCACGTCGCGCAGTCCGCGCAAGCGCTCGCCAATCTGTTTCAGTTGGTCGTCCATAAAATTTTGCGTTAGTGTAAAAAACAGCGTGCAAAAATACAAAGAAAAAATTTATTTTAGTTATTTTTGCACGAAAAAGATGTCACAAACCGCAAGTTTTTGCGTATAAGGGATAAGAATGACGCACGAGGAATTCAAAAGCGAGGTGGCTCTGATGCGGCCACAGCTGCTGATGGCAGCGCAACGCTATGTCGATGGCGACGATGCCGACGACGTGGTGCAGGATGCGCTGCTGCGCCTGTGGCAGATGGTCGACGAGCTGCACCGTCCGCTGAGCCCGCTGGCACGAGCACTGGTGCGCAACCTCTGCGTCGACCGTTTGCGGCGGCAACCCGTGGTCCTCTCTGGAGATGCCAGCATCGCTGGATTATCCGAAAAAACCGACGAGAATGGCAGCGACAGCCGCATCGACCGCATGATGGCCATCATCGATCAGCTGCCCTCGCTTCAGCAAACCATCCTGCGCCTTCGCCACATCGATGGCATGGAGATGAAGGACATCGCCCAACTCATCGGCAGCACCGAGGTGGCTCTTCGGAAAGCCCTGAGCCGTGCCCGACAAGCAGTAAGAACACAATATCTGAAACAATATGAACGATAACATCCTGCGCATACGCACCCTTGTGGACCGCTTCTTCGAGGGCGAAACCACGCTCGCCGAGGAGCAGCAGCTCTACGCCTTCTTCGGCGACGACCGCCAGCTGCCTCCCGACCTGGAGAAGCTTCGCCCGCTGTTCCAGGACTTGGCTGCGGTTCGGTGTGTTGCGGCACCGCCGCAACAAAACATCCACCCCTCCCGGCGGTGGCACTGGGCGGTGGCGGCTGCCGTGGCAACGCTGCTGGTGGGTGGGGCTCTCACGCTATACCACGACCATGCATCGGGCGAGGAGGAGTACGTGGCCTACATCTATGGCCAGCGCACTACCGACCGCGCCACCGTGCTGGGCGAGATGCAGAAGACGATGGCCACGCTGGCCAGCACCGATGCCGACGATGTCGTAGAAGAACAACTGAAGATAATGTTCAGCAACTAATAAAAGGAAATATATGAAACAACTGGTTTTTATTTTGTCATTTATCATTTGGCTTTTGGCATTTAGTCCCGTTGGGGCGCTTGCGCAGACGGGACTGAAGATGAACGAGCTGTTCGAGGGCCGTGTCATCCCACAGGAGCGCATGGTGGAGACCCGCGTGAGAGGCAAGACGCTGGAGAAATATCAGCTAACCTACTACCGCAGCCTGCGCATGAACGTCAGTAGCGAGGAAAACAAGCTGCTGGGCCAGCTTCTGGACCAAGACATGAAAAACTGCATCGACATGCGCTCCTACCGTGAGAACCCCCACAGCTGGAAAACCTACACCTGCAAGATGCAGCTGCAGTCGAGCGGTGGCAAGAACCGCTTCCTCTGCCTTCAGGAGCAGTGGAACAGTCGACAGGAACAGTGGGAGGTGACCGTCATCTACATGGAGGGCGCCGTTGGCAGCCTCGCACAATTAGAAGAACTGCTTAAGTGAACTAAGAATGAAGAGTTATCGCCTTTGGCGAGTAAAATATTAAAAACATAGAAATTATGAAACGCATCGTTTTAGCATTTATCATTTTTCAATTATCATTTAGCCCCGCAGGGGCGCAAAACGACACCCTCGTCATCAACAACCCCCGCAAGGTGACCGTCATCAGCGGCGACTCGCTGCAGCGCGTCATTGTCAACGGCAAGCAGGGCGACGACGATTTCGTCTATCAGAACACCATCCGCCTGGTCGATGCCAACTACGAAAGCAAAACCAGCATCAGCCGCGACCACTGGGAGCTGATACCCTCGGTGAAGATTGGCAAGAAGAAGACCGACGAAGGCTACGAGTTCGACCGCAATATCCTCACGGCGCACCTGGGTCTGGGCTTCACCTGTCCCACCCAGGTCGACGATCGCATCAGCTTCAGCACGTTCAAGTCGTGGGAAATCTTCGCCACCCTCGCGCAGTGGGACCACTACCTTGACCGCAATGAGCGCAACTGCATCTCTATGGGCTTCGGCATCGACTGGAAGAACTACCGCATGACCGACGACCTGCTCTTCACGAAGCGGCCCGATGGGAATGTAACGGTGGAGAAGTTCCCATTACAATATGAACCGAAGTTCTCGCGCATCAAAGTGTTCTCGCTCACCGCCACACTGCGCTATCAGCTCAATTTCGCCGACGGCTTCAGCATTGGCATCGGCCCCGTGGTGAACTTCAACACCTACGCCAGCATCAAGACGCGCTACAAGTTCCTGGGCGACAAGGTGAAGCACATGGAGAAGCACATCAACCAGCGGCCCATCACCATCGACTGGATGCTCAACGCCACGGTTGGCGATGTGCCAGTCTATGTGAAGTACAGCAACGACAATGTGCTGAAAGATGGCGGAATCAAGTTCCGCTCGCTCTCCTTCGGTCTCTACTTGTAGGGTGGGGCGTTACGGCAAATATCGCCCATTTCATCGATGATTATTCATCGGGGCGACGATAGCTTCTTCACGGCCGATGAAAAAAACGGGGACGAAATTTGGTTGTTCGCGCATTTATTCGTATCTTTGCACGGATAATGCCAACAAAGATGAAGAAACTATCACTACTGCTATTAACCCTGCTGCCTTTGGCATCGATGTATGCGCAAGAAACGGCCATCACCCTGCAAGAGGCGAAAACACTCTACAAGAACACCTCGAAGAATCGAGTGTCGGTACACGACCCCTCGGTGGTCTACGACCCCGCCAGCAGCCGATATTATATTTTCGGCTCGCATCGTGCCTGCGCCTGGACCAGCGACCTGCAGAACTGGACACACTTCAGTTCGCCGTGGAAGGTGGGTAACATCAATAATGCCAGCAACGACCAGGCCTTTGTCACCCCAGCCGTGAAAAAGGTTCCGAAAGGCGGTGAAATGGTGGATTTTCCTGCTTTCAATGCCAAGGAATGGGCTGCCCGCACCGATGCTTCCTACAACATCAACGGCAACATGTGGGCGCCCGACGTGCTGTGGAACCCTACCATGCAGAAGTGGTGCCAATACCTCAGCGTGAACGGCGACCGCTGGCACTCGAGCATCATCCTGCTCACCAGCGACAATATTGAAGGCCCCTATCTCTATCAGGGGCCGGTGGTCATCAGTGGCTTCTACGATAGCCAACACACATGGAAGGACACCGACCTGGAGCTCGTCATCGGCACGCAAACCTCGCTGCCCTCGCGCTATAACACCGGCAACGGGTGGGGCAACCGCTATCCCAACAACATCGACCCCTGCGTGTTCTTCGACGAGGACGGACAGTTGTGGATAGCCTATGGCTCGTGGAGCGGGGGCATCTGGATGTTGCGCCTGAATGCCGAGAACGGACTGCGCGATTATGACGTTTCCTATACGCAGGTGGGCAGCGGCGACGACATTACCACCGACCCCTACTTCGGCAAGAAGATTGCCGGCGGCCACTATGTGTCGGGCGAGGGCGCCTATATCGAGCACATCGGGGAATACTACTATCTTTTTATGAGTTATGGCGGCCTGGAGCAGAAGGGCGGCTACGAGATGCGCGTGTTCCGCTCGAAGAAACCCGACGGCCCCTATCTCGACCCAGGCAATCGCAACGCCATCTTCACCAGTTACAGCCTGAACTTCGGCCCCAACGCCCCGGCACGCGGGCAGAAGCTGCTGGGTCCCTATAGCCATTGGGGTTTCATGCCGCAGGGCGAGCGCTCGCAAGGACACAACAGCATCATCGCCGCGCAGGATGGCCGCACCTATCTGGTGTATCACACCCGTTTTTGCAACGACCAGCAGAAACCCGACGAAGGCCACCAGGTTCGCGTGCACCAGGTGCTACTGAACAAGAACGGCTGGTTATTGGCCGCTCCCTTCGAGTATAACGGCGAAAGCATCACCGACGAGGACATTGCCTCGCAGCAGATGCTCACGGCAGAGCAGGTGGCTGGCACCTACGACCTGCTGTTGCATAAGTTTGCCAACGACCACCAGAACCTGGAGCAGGTGACGCCCGTGACCATCACCTTGGGCACCGACGGCAAGATAACTGGCAACAAGACGGGCACCTGGAGCATCGAAGAGGGCACAGGCTATATCTCCCTGACGTTGGCAGGACAGAAATACGATGGCGTGGTGATGGAGGAGACTATGGACGAGAAGAACCTGCATGCCGTGGCCATCAGCGCCACCAACTCGATGGGCGTGGGCGCTTGGGCATTTAAGAAGCATCCCAAGTATGCCTTGGCATGGCAGTTGAACAACCAGACGCTACCCCTGAAGGATGGACAGTCGGTGAACCGCAACCTGAAGTTGCTTGACATTTTGGTGGACGACGAACCCAACCTGAGTGTCGAATGGACCAGCAGCCACCCCGACATCATCAGCAACACTGGACGCTATAACCCCAGCGGAGTGCTGGAGAATACCGACGTGACGCTCACCGCCCGCATCACATCGGCCAACTTCTATTGGCAGCAAGACTACACCGTGAAAGCCTTGTCGCAGGAGAATTCCATGCCCATCACCGACGGGTGGCAGGAGGGCATGGTGGCCCATTATGGCTTCGACAACGGCTCGCTAGCAAACACGTTCAATGCCGATGAAATGGCGCAATTATTGCGTAAGAGCACTACAAAGGCTCCCACGTTGGTCGACGACGATCCCCTGCGCAATGGCAGCTATGTCCACCTCAATGCCGGTGCCAACAAGAAGGAGAGCTATGTGGCCATTCCTAATCCCCTTTACGGAAAAGAACTGGCCGACGGCGCCACGTTGGCTTTCTGGGTGCGCCGTACCGACGACAACCTGTGGGATGCACTCTGCGGCTTCGAGGCCGGCGATGCCCGTCTCTACACCACCGGCAATCTCTATACCGGTTACAACGACGGACAGGGCAATTGGCTCGACATCAACCATCCCGAAACCGTGACGCCCACCAATCTGACCGTTGGTCATTGGCACCAGCTCACTATCTCCTACTCGCGCCAGGCTTCGCGCGGCATTACCGTCTACATCGACGGATTGCCCCGTAGCAACGACCGTTTCAACGGTGAGCAGGGTGGCAAAAAGATTACCACAAAGGCGGCATTCGACTACAACGCCATCGTCGATCACATCGCTGCCAGTCCCGTGCTCTATCTGGGCTACGGCTCGTTCTGGGGTTCGCCCGATGCCAGCTTCGACGATGTAATCGTGATTGACCGAGCCTACATTCGCAGCAACGAGGCCACCGCACTCTATCAGATGATGGACCGCGTGTTCAATTTCGCTTCGCTCACCAATGGCATCGGCGCTCCGCGAATGAATAACCAAGAAAGAAATAAAGAAGTCTTCGACCTGCAAGGTCGCAAATTGCTGCCCACTGCCTTGAGGAAGGGCATCTATATCATCGATGGCAAAAAAACCGTAAAACTATGAAGAAAATACTCATTATTCTCGCCGCTGCCCTCCTGGCCCTGCCCATGGCAGCCGCAAAGAAAAAGCAAGTGAAAACCCTCAGCGACCGCGAATACTGGTGTCAGGAAGCGTGGCGCATGGCGCAGCCCGTATTGGAGAACATGGCCAAGGGCGAACTGCAAAAGAACATGCTGACGGAGTTCAGTCCCAGCTTCGACAACCGCAACCGCAAGGTGGTCTACATGGAAACCTTCGGGCGCCTCATGGCGGGCGTCGCCCCTTGGTTGGCCCTGCCCGATGACGACAGCCCCGAAGGACTGCAGCGCCGACAGCTGCTCGAGTGGGCGCTGGCCTCCTACAAAAACAGCGTCGACCCGCAGAGTCCCGACTACCTGTGTTGGGGCGTGTCGGGGCAGAACTTGGTGGATGCCGCCTACATTGCCGAGTCGTTCATCCGTGCCTACGACGCCCTGTGGGTGCCACTCGACGACGTGACCAAGCAACGCTACATCAGCGAGTTCAAGAAGCTGCGCAGCATTGAGCCGCCCTACACCAACTGGTTCCTTTTCAGCAGCATTATCGAGAGCTTCATCGCCAAGGCCGCCGGACTGCGTGAGTACGACGACTTCCGCGTGATGATGACCATCCGCAAGGTGGAGGAGTGGTACGTGGGCGACGGCTGGTATGCCGACGGTCCTGTCTTCGCCTTCGACTATTACAGCAGCTACGTCTTCCACGCCATGTACTTGGAGACGCTGCAGAATATGATCGACGCCAAGGCCAACACCCGCTTGGAATATAAGAAATACTACGACCGCGCATTGAAACGGGCGCAGAAGTTCAGCATCATCCTGGAGCGTTTCATCTCGCCTGAGGGCACTTTCCCCGTCTTTGGGCGCAGCAGCACCTACCGCATGGCCGCTCTGCAGCCACTGGCCATGATGGCTTGGAAGCAGACGCTGCCCAAGGAACTGAGCAACGCGCAGGTGCGCTCGGCACTCACCGCCGTGATGCACCGCATGTACGACCAACAGCAGAACTACAACGAGGGCGGTTTCCTCACCATCGGTTTCTGCGGCTCGCAGCCCGACATGGCCGACTGGTATACCAACAACGGTTCACTCTACATGACCAGCCTCTCGCTGATGCCGCTCGGTCTGCCCGCCGACCATCCTTTCTGGACCGATGCCGCCGAGCCGTGGACACAGGTGAAAGCCTGGAGCGGACAACCCTTCCCCAAGGACCACCGCTGGGGTGACGACATCCAGACGAAGGACCGCTGGTAGTACGCTGATCATCACAACGGATGAAGACGGATGAGACAATCATTCCCAGAAAATATTAACCCTTTTATACCCGTAAAGAAATGGCAAAAGCTTTTGTATTTTTAGCCGATGGTTTCGAGGATGTCGAGGCCCTGATCCCCATTGATGTGTTGCGCCGTGGCGGCGTGGAAGTGACCACCGTGAGCGTGGTGGATGAAAGTAGCATTGTGACGTCGGCCCATGGCGTGCAGGTGGTGGCCGACTGCATTTATGGCGACGATATTAGCGACGACGACCTGCAAGGCGCCGACTTGGTGCTGTTGCCTGGTGGCATGCCCGGTGCCAAGAACCTCTACGACCACGACGGCGTAGGCCAGGCCGTGCTGCAGCAGCACAAGGCTGGACGTTGGCTGGCCGCCATCTGTGCCGCTCCCGCCGTGGTGCTGGGCCAGTTGGGCGTACTGCGCGGACGTAAGGCTACCTGCTACCCAGGCTTCGAACAACTCCTCAACGGTGCTACCTATACTGGCGACCTTTGCACGCAAGACGGACACATCATCACCGCCGAGGGACCGGCCGCCGCCTTCCCCTTTGCCTACAAGCTTTTGGCGCTGCTCACCAACGAGCAAACCGCCCAGCAAGTGGCCGAAGGCATGCGCTTCGTTCACCTGATGCAAGGGTAAGTTCCACAAACATCAGTCAGGCTTTTTATTTGTTTAAACCGCGTCACGGTCTATATAAACTGTGACGCGGTTTTTATAGACCACGACGTAGTTTATAAAAACCACGACGTGGTCTAAAGAATGTCTGCGTGTTCGGAGCATTAGTCCTGGCGCAGGCAGCTTTTCCCCCATGCACCAATAATTTTTTTTCGCAAACGTTTGCGGGTTTCACAAATTTTCAGTAATTTTGTGGCCTACTAACGTATGCCTGTACTTATAAATAGGTACTTTTGCCCAGTCCGCGAGGGACGAGGCTTTGCAGACAATCAATTATAATCAATATTAATTCATTAATTTTTAAAACTTTATGTGGTTATTTAATTCTTCTGTTGGTCGCAAAGTGGTGATGTCTGTCACCGGTATTGCGCTCATTCTGTTCTTGACATTCCACTGTTGCATGAACATTGTGGCGCTCTTCTCCGGCGAGGCATACAATGCCATTTGCGAACTACTCGGCGCCAATTGGTATGCCGTACTTGCAACTTTGGGCCTGGCTTTTCTGGCCGTTGTTCACATTGTTTACGCTTTCATCCTGACGGCACAAAACCGCAAGGCCCGTGGCGACAACCGCTATGAGGTTTCCACGACGGTGAATGCTGGCAAGGTGGAGTGGGCCTCCAAGAACATGCTTGTGCTGGGACTCATCGTTTTGCTGGGTCTACTGCTGCACCTGTTCAACTTCTGGTACAACATGATGTTTGCCGAGCTGTTTGGCATCGAGGGCCTGGCTCACGCTCCTGGCGACGGCTTCGGTTGGATTGTCGAAACATTCTCATGCCCCGTCTTCGTGGTGCTCTACCTCGTTTGGCTGGCTGCTCTCTGGTTCCACCTTACCCACGGTTTCTGGTCGTCTCTGCAGACGCTGGGCTGGAACGGCAAGACCTGGTTCTGCCGCTGGAAGGCCATCGGCATCATCTACGTCAGCCTGCTCATCCTCGGCTTCGTCGCCGTTGTGCTGGCTTTCGCCTTCAAGTGCGCCCCGAGCCTCTGTTGTGATGGAGCCGACGCCGATTGCTGCAAGGCAAAGACGGAGTGCGTGATGCAGACTCCCTGCAATCATCATGCCGACTGCGACAAGGCCGTGAAGGCTTGCAAGTGCGTGGATTGCAAATGCGACCCCTGCCAGTGCGCAGAGAAAGAAGGGTGCAAGTGCGACCCTTGTCAGTGTGAGGATTGTAAGTGCTAAAATGTGAAATCGTCAAATTGAAAAAGAGTTATGGCTAAAGTAATAGATTCAAAGATTCCCGCAGGTCCAGTACCTGAGAAATGGAAGGAATATAAGGCTCATCAGCGTCTTGTCAACCCGAAGAACAAGCTGAAGCTGGATGTCATCGTTGTCGGCACTGGCTTGGCTGGTGCAAGCGCAGCAGCCAGCCTCGGTGAGATGGGCTTCAACGTCATCAACCTGTGCATTCAGGACTCTCCCCGTCGCGCTCACTCCATCGCTGCCCAGGGTGGTATCAACGCCGCCAAGTGCTATCAGAACGATGGCGACTCGGTCTATCGTCTGTTCTACGACACTGTGAAGGGTGGTGACTATCGTGCTCGCGAGGCTAACGTGTATCGTCTGGCCGAAGTCTCGAACAACATCATCGACCAGTGCGTAGCTCAGGGCGTCCCCTTCGCTCGCGAGTATGGTGGCATGCTGGCCAACCGTTCTTTCGGTGGAGCCCAGGTGAGCCGTACGTTCTACGCCAAGGGTCAGACGGGTCAGCAGTTGCTGCTCGGCGCCTATAGCTCGCTGAGCTGTCAGGTGAAGGCCGGCAAGGTGAAGCTCTACACCCGCTACGAGATGGAAGATGTGGTCATCGTCGATGGCCGCGCCCGTGGTATCATCGCCAAGAACCTGGTCACTGGTCAGCTGGAGCGCTTCAGCGCCAACGCAGTGGTCATCGCCACTGGCGGATACGGAAACACCTACTTCCTCTCGACCAACGCTATGGGTTGCAACTGCACCGCTGCCGTTCAGTGCTATCGCAAGGGTGCCTACTTTGCAAATCCCTCTTATGTGCAGATTCACCCCACCTGCATCCCCGTTCATGGCGACAAGCAGTCGAAGCTGACGCTGATGTCGGAGTCGCTGCGTAACGATGGCCGTATCTGGGTGCCCAAGAAGATTGAGGACGCCAAGGCTCTGCAGGCAGGAACCAAGCAGGGTTGGGAGATTCCCGAAGAGGATCGCGACTACTATCTGGAGCGCCGCTATCCCGCCTTCGGTAACCTCGTTCCCCGCGACGTGGCTTCGCGTGCCGCCAAGGAGCGTTGCGACAAGGGCTTCGGCGTGAACAACACCGGTCTGGCTGTGTTCCTCGACTTCTCTGAGTCGATCAACCGCCTCGGCATCGATGTCATCATGCA
>JAFZSR010000023.1 GCA_017619275.1 Prevotella sp.
AGCCTCCCAGACCTCTTCCTTCGACAAGTACACCTTTCCCCGGAACTGGTGCCCGCAGGCCATACATTTATACAGCTGGACACCATGGCGGACACCATTCTTCTTTGTTATGGGCGAATGGCAGCACGGACATTTTTTTTGTTCATGTTACAGCGTTTTTAGAGATTTTGAAACGACCGCAAAGGTAGTGATAATCGGCGAAGTGGGCAAGTCTTAGCCTGCAAAATGACCTATAGAGAAGATTTGAAGGTGGATTTTAGACCTCAAAAAGTTGAAATGCCCACAACGCAAGTGTTTATGGGCGTTGTGGGCGTGTCTCAGCCTGCAAAATGACCTATAGGTCTAAAAACAACAAGGCGCAGCCACTCCCCTCCCTTCAAGGGGAGGGGCAGGGGTGGGGTCTGTATATTCTTCATTGGCAGGTATTTAGAGACCCCACCCCAAACCCCTCCCCTTGAAGGGAGGGGAGTGGCTGCGCTTCGTTTATCCCAAATTGGTCTTAATGACCGTTTTCCTCTACAAATAGTAATCGTTTTTATTCTACTGGTGTAAAGGAAAAGCTTACCAGAGGGGCAAACGGTCGGCCTTGGGGATGTACATCTTGTCGCCGGGCTTCACGCCGAAGGCCTCATACCAAGCGTCGATGTGGGGTAGGGCACCGTTCACGCGCCAGCGTCCCAGAGAGTGCGGGTCGCTCTTGGTGCGGTTGCGGATCTCCTCGTCGGTGATGTTGTTAGCCCACACGCCTGCATAGGCCAGGAAGAAACGCTGGTCGGGTGTGAGTCCGTCGATGACGGGCAGCGTCTTTCCCTTCGTGGCGTTCTTGAAGGCAGCGTAGGCCACCTGCAGTCCGCCGTGGTCGGCCAGGTTCTCGCCCAGCGTCAGGCGGCCGTTGGCATTCAGGTCGGGCAGCACCTTGATGGCCGAGAAGAAGTCGGCATACTTGTCGGTACGCGCCTTGAATTGCTCGCCGTCGGTCTTGGCCCACCAGTCGTGCATGTTGCCGTCCTTGTCGAACTGGCGTCCCTGGTCGTCGAAGCCGTGGGTCATCTCATGACCGATGACCACACCGATGGCTCCGTAGTTGAAGGCATCGTCGGCCTCCATATCGAAGAAGGGAGGCTGCAGGATGCCGGCGGGGAAACAAATCTCGTTGGTGGTGGGATTGTAGTAGGCGTTCACCGTCTGCGGGTACATATACCAGTCGTCGCGGTCGACGGGCTTGCCGGCATTATGCTCAATCTCGTAGTTGTTCCAGAACTTGCGGCACTCGCGGATATTCTCGTAGTACGACTTCTGCACGTCGATGCTGAGCTTCTTCATGTCAATCCACTTGTCGGGATAGCCCACCTTCACGTAGAAGGTGTTCAGCTTCAGCAGGGCGTTCACCTTGGTGGAGTCGGTCATCCAGTCTTGGGCAGCAATGCGTTCACCGAGGGCTATCTGCAGGTTCTTCACCAGCTCCACCATGCGCTTCTTGGAGGCTTCGGGGAAGTATTTGTCGGCATATATCTTGCCCAGCGCCTGTCCCATCTGCCCTTCGAGCTGCTGTGTGGCCCGACGCCAGAGCGGATGGTCTTCCTTGCGACCCGACATCACCTTTCCGAAGAACTCAAAGTTGGCCTTTTCCACCTCGTCGCTGAGGTAGCCAGCTGCCGACATAATCTGTCCCCACTCCATGTAGTCGCGATATTCGGCGGCGGTCATGGTGCCAACGAGCTTGTCGGCTCCTTCGAAGAACTCAGGCTGACCCACCACCAGCTCCTGGATGTGCTTCGAGTCTATGCCTTGGGCGTTCATCTGGCGCTCCAGCTTTAGGTTGGGGTAGGAGGTCTCAAACTCCCGTAGCGTGGTCTTGTTGTAGTTGCACTGAGGGTCGCGTAGTTCGGTGCGCGAGCGGCTCACCTTGGCCAGCTCGGTCTCCAGGCGCATGACGTTCTTCATCTTCTTCTGGGCCTGAGCCTTCTTGAAGCCGAAGAGCTGGAACATGCGGACGATGTGCTTTTTATACTCCTCGCGAATCTTCGTCGTCTCGGGGTCGGTGTCCAGGTAGTAGTCCTTCATGCCCAGCGTCAGTCCGCCCTGCGACACCTGCAGAATGTTCTGCGTGGCATTCTTCTCATCGGCACCGATGCCAGCGCGGAAGAACTCAGAATTGCCGTAGGGAGCCATCTGCAGTTGGATGTCGAAGAGCTGCTCCTTGGTCTTGGCCTGCTCCATTTGGCGAATGAGGCCCATGGCGGGCTCAACGCCGTCGGCATCGCGCTTCACCGAGTCCATGGCCAGCTTGTAGAGGTCGCTGAGCTTCTTCTCGGTCGAGCCAACCTTGTAGATGCCGTGCAACAGCTCGTCGAGGATGCCGTTGATGCGCTTGTTGTTCTCCTCGCCCAGCACGTCGAACGAGCCGAAGCGGCTGTAGGCGGCGGGCAGCGGGTTCTTCTGCATCCAGCCGCCACAGGCATACTGGTAGAAATCGTCGGCCGGCCGTGCCGAGCGGTCGAGGTTGCCCAAGTTGATGCCCGACCGCTGGTTGCCTTGTGAGGCGGCAGCCAGCGGCAGGGTCATCATTGCCATCGTAGTGATTATCGTTTTAAGTGTCATGGTGTTACTTTTTATTCTCCACGGCGGCCTGCTCAATGGGCAGACAATTCTTGTAGTTGGCGATGTACTTCTCGAAACCGGCAACGTCCTCGGCGGTGGGGGCTATGCTGGTACCCGTGTTGCCAGCGAAGACCACCTTCTCCAGATAGTCGGCCAACGACAGCTTGTCGGGGTTGTTAACGGCATAGCCAGCCAGCAGGGCAATACCCCAGGCGCCACCTTCGCCGGCAGTCTCCATCACGCTGATGGGACTGTTGAGGGCGGCGGCCAACATGCGCTGTCCCACGCCAGGGGTCTTGAAGTAGCCGCCGTGGCCGGTTATGCGGTCCACACGGATCATCTCGTCCTTGAACAGGATGTCGTTGCCAATCTTCAGAACGCCGATGGCACCGAAGAGCTGGGCGCGCATAAAGTTGGCCAGGTTGAACTTGTCGCCAGCCGAGCGCACGAACAAGGGACGGCCTTCGGCAAGACCTGTCACAGGCTCGCCACTCACATAGTTGTAGGCCATCAAGCCACCGCAGTCGGCATCGCCCTCCAAGGCCTTGTTGAACAGCTTACCGTAGAGCTCGTTCATGTCGACGGGCACGCCGAGCAGCTGCTGATACTCCTTGAACAGGCCCACCCAAGCGTTGATGTCGCTGGTGCAGTTGTTGCAGTGCACCATGGCCACAAGGCTGCCATCGGGTGTGGTCACCATGTCGATCATCTCGTAGGGTTTCGAGAGCGGCTTCTCGAGCACAATCATCGAGAACGACGAGGTGCCTGCCGATACGTTACCTGTGCGCTGTTTCACGGCGTTGGTGGCCACCATGCCGGTGCCGGCGTCGCCTTCAGGAGGACAAACGGGGATGCCAGGCTTCAGGTGTCCGCTCACGTCGAGCTTCTTGGCGCCTTCGTGGGTGAGGAAGCCGGCATTCTCGCCAGCGTTCAGGCTCTTGGGCAGAATGTCGAGCAGCTTCCAAGAGAAGCCCTTCGGGGCGATGAGCTCGTCGAACTTGCGCACCATCTCGGCATCGTAGGTCTTCGTGGCAGGGTCGACGGGAATCATACCTGAGGCATCGCCCACACCCAGCACGAACTGGCCAGTAACCTGCCAGTGCACATAACCAGCCAGCGTGGTGAGATACTTGATGTCGGCCACGTGCTCGTTGTTGTCGAGGATGCACTGATAGAGGTGGCTGATGCTCCAGCGCAGGGGGATGTTGTAGTTGAAGAGTTCCGAGAGTTCAGCGGCGGCCTTGCCCGTGTTGGTGTTGCGCCAGGTGCGGAAGGGCACCAGAATCTCCTCTTTCTCGTTGAAGGCCATGTAGCCGTGCATCATGGCCGAGAAGCCGATGGCGGCGAGGCTCTCAATCTCGCAGTCGTACTGCTTCTGTACGTCCTTGCGCAGGTCGGCATAGCAGTCCTGCAGTCCATACCAGACGGCCTCGGTGCTGTAGGTCCACAGTCCGTCCACAAGTTGGTTCTCCCACTCATGGCTGCCCTGTGCAATGGGCTTGTTGTCCTGGTCGATGAGTACGGCTTTGATACGTGTGGAACCGAATTCGATTCCGAGGATGGCCTTACCGGCCTCGATGGTTTGTTTTGGGGTCATTGTGTTTTGGGTTTTTGTTTGTAAATAGTTGTTTCTGCTGCAAAATTAATCATTTTCCCTCAACTATCCAAGGAATGAGGGAAAAACATTTGATATTTCACTTTGATGAGGGCGCAAAATTTCACATTTTGTGATTTTTTCTTTGCACTTTTAATTATTCTTTTTAATTTTGCAGCAACAAAGTCTTTGGTCCTTTCCCCATCCATTGACACATTATATGAAGAAAGCTACAAATTTCATTGTCCTGACTCAAAATGAAGTGAAAAGATGAAAGAATTTGTCATCTCAGAAGCAAAGGCCGAGACGGCCGTGCTGGTGGGACTGATTACCCCGCAGCAAGACGAAAACAAGACCCGCGAATACCTGGACGAGCTGGAGTTCCTGGCCGAAACGGCCGGTGCCCGCACCGTGCGCCGATTCACGCAGCGTGCCGGCGGTCCCAGTCAGGTGACCTACGTGGGCAGTGGCAAGCTGCAGGAAATCCGACAGTATATCAAGCAGAAAGAAGACGAGTATGCCGAATGGGTGGACAACGGCTCACCCCTTCCTTTGGATGGGACGGAGGAGACTCCCCTTCCCGTGGGAATGGTCATCTTCGACGATGAGTTGAGCGCCAAGCAGCTGCGAAACATCGAGAAGGAGCTGCAGGTGAAGATTCTGGACCGCACCAGCCTTATCCTCGACATCTTTGCCATGCGTGCCCAGACGGCCGAGGCCAAGGCACAGGTGGAGTTGGCACAGCACCGCTACATGTTGCCCCGCCTGCAGCGTCTGTGGACACACTTGGAACGTCAGGGCGGCGGTTCGGGCGGCGGAGGCGGCAAGGGCACCGTGGGACTGCGCGGCCCTGGCGAGACGCAATTGGAGATGGACCGCCGCATCATCCTGCACCGCATCACCCTGCTGAAGCAACGTCTGCAAGAGATTGACCAGCAGAAGACCACTCAGCGCAAGAACCGTGGACGACTCATCCGTGTGGCACTGGTGGGATATACCAACGTGGGCAAGTCGACGCTGATGAACCTGCTGGCGAAGAGCGACGTCTTCGCCGAGAACAAGCTCTTTGCCACCCTCGACACCACCGTGCGCAAGGTGACCATTGAGAACCTGCCGTTCCTGTTGGCCGACACCGTCGGCTTCATCCGCAAGCTGCCCAGCGACCTGGTGGAGAGCTTCAAGTCGACGCTCGACGAGGTGCGCGAGGCCGACCTGCTGGTGCACGTCGTGGATATCAGTCACCCTGGCTTCGAGGAGCAGCTGAAGGTGGTGGAGCAGACGTTGGCCGAGCTGGGCTGCGCCGAGAAACCCTCGATGATTGTGTTCAACAAAATCGACGCCTACCGTTGGACACCGCAAGACGAAGACGACCTCACCGAACCCACCCGCGAGAACATCTCCTTGGCAGAGCTGCAACGCACATGGATGGCGCGCATCCAAAGCCCCGACTTCACATCGGCCAGCGATTGCATCTTCATTTCTGCGCGTCAAAAAGACAATATAGAAGAGCTTCGCGCGTTATTATATAATAAGGTGAGAGAGCTGCACGTGCAGAAGTATCCCTACAATGATTTCTTGTACCCAGTAGACTAACGACATGCAAAAAACTACATTCAACGAAGCTCAGTTAGAATTGCTGCGCATGATGTCGCTCATCGACACTCCAGAGGCCGTGAGCGATTTAAGGCAGGCTCTATCTGATTATTTTGCTAAAAAAGCAAAAGAGGAAATAGACGGGCTATGGGAAAAGGGCGAGCTGACTGAAGAGAAAGTAGAAAGTTTCCGCCATCTCCATGAGCGAACACCTTATCAGGCAAACAATGGCAGATAATATTGTTATCGACACCAATTGTCTTGTCATGATGGTTTCTGCAAGGAACAAGTACCACGCTATCTGGCAATCGTTCCTTGACGGAGAGTTCAACATGTGCGTATCTAATGAAATATTAGAAGAATACGCTGAGGTGCTGGCTCGGAACATCAACATAAATGTTGCCCGATTTGTGGTGTTTACCATTATGGAGCGCAAGAATGTAAAGCTGATTGTTCCATATTATAAGTGGCAGCTGATTACAGCTGATCCAGATGACAACAAATTTGTTGATTGTGCCATTAGTGCCAATGCCAGATTTTTGGTGACTGAAGACAAACATTTCCAAGTCCTTCATCAGGTGAAGTTCCCCGTGGTCGATGTCATAGGAATTGATGATTATCTACAAATGATTTCAAATTAAAGAAATAGTAAGAACCTAATTATACACACAACACAGAGCAATTATGAGAGACTACAGACAACTGACACGAGACGAGATCCAGGTGCTGGAACAGAATGTTTGTTGGGCCGAGGACTGGAGCCGCGTGCTGGTGCACGAGGAGTTCCGCCCCTACAACTTCCACCGCGTGATGTTCTACGGCGACATCCGCCTGGGCCGTTTCGAAAAGAAGATTGAAGTGGCCAAAGGCTTCTTCAAGCACTCTGGTATCAACGACGCCACGCTGCGCAACGTCAGCGTGGGTAACGACTGCCTGATTGAGAAGGTGGGTAACTTCATCAACAACTACACCATCGGCGACGACTGCTACATCTCGAACATCTCCACCTTGGAGACCACCGAGGGGGCCAGCTATGGCGCCGGCTCGACCATCAGCGTGCTCAACGAGATGGGCGACGGCAATGTTACCCTCTTCCGCGAGCTGAACTCGCAGTTGGCTGCCTTCATGGTGAAGCACCACGAAGACAAGGCGCTGATGCAGCGTCTGCGCCAACTCATCGACGACGAGGTGCG
This sequence comes from Prevotella sp., assembly GCA_017619275.1. GTDB lineage: Bacteria > Bacteroidota > Bacteroidia > Bacteroidales > Bacteroidaceae > Prevotella. The sequence goes on from JAFZSR010000023.1 coordinate 6,982, forward strand.
CATCAGCACCCCTGAGCGGGGCATCATCGGCAACCGCGTGAAAATCATCAACACCAAGGACATCACCAACACCGTCATCAAGGGCGACTGCGAGATTAGCGGCTGTGCACGACTGAACGAGTGTACCATCCTCAGCAGCGAGGATGCCAGCGTGTTCATTGGCACGGGTGTCATCTGCGAGAACAGCATCATTTGCGACGGCTGCTCCATCAACAACTCGGTGAAGATGCAGGACTGCTTCGTGGGCGAGGCCTGTCAGATCACCAACGGCTTCACCGCCGAGGCCAGTCTGTTCTTTGCCAACTCGTTTATGGCCAATGGCGAGGCCTGCGCCGCCTTCTGCGGCCCCTTCTCGGCCAGCCACCACAAGTCGAGCCTGCTCATCGGTGGACAGTTCTCGTTCTACAACGCCGGCTCGAACACCAATTTCTCGAACCACGCCTACAAGATGGGCCCCATGCACTACGGCACGCTGGAGCGCGGCACGAAGACCGCCTCGGGCAGCTACGTGCTCATGCCCGCCACCATCGGCGCTTTCAGCGTGTGCTTCGGCAAACTGATGCACCATCCCGACACGCGTTGTCTGCCCTTCTCCTACCTCATCGCCTATGGTGAGACTATGTACCTCTCGCCAGGCCGCAACATCACCACAGTCGGCCTCTACCGCGACATCAAGAAATGGCCCAAGCGCGACAAGCGCTCGAAACTGGCTAAGAAGAGTATCATCAATTTCGACTGGCTCAGCCCCTTCACAGTTGGCGAAATCCTGCAGGGTATCAAGATTCTGGAAGCCCTGCGACAGGCCAGCGGCGACAACGTCACCACCTATAACTTCCATGAGTATGTGATCAATGCCAGCAGCTTGCGCAAGGGACTGAAATACTACGACATCGCCCTGCGCATCTACATGGGTGCCGTACTGAAGCGTGCTACGAAGGAAGGATTCTTCGGCATGCCCAAGTCGGATATAGGCAAAGGCTCTTGGGCCGACCTGAGCGGACTGCTCACACCAGTGAGCGAGGAGCAGCGGCTCATCGACGACATCAACAATGGCGTCATCGACAACATCACCCAGGTGCTCGACCGCTTCGACGACATTAACAACCACTACAGCGACTACCGTTGGGCATGGAGCTACCAGCTTATCCTGGACTACTATCACCTGACGGAACTCGACGAACAAGCCTGTGAGCGCATACGCGAGGACTATGTGAAAGCACGCCGCGCCTGGATTGCCGAAATCAGGAAGGATGCCGAGAAAGAGTTCTCCATGGGCGACGTTGACAAGGAAGTGTACGACGACTTCCTGGAGAAGCTCGACCATGAAATTGACTACGAAAGCTAACAAAGAAACTTGAGGCTGGAAACAGCAAACAACAAATAGCTGCGCGTTGGCTCCTCATAGGGGTCAACGCGCAGCATTTATTTCAACAACGGATTTGACTGATTAAGCTGGAACGGCAATCTCCTTTCATCCAACAACGGATTTGACGGATTAAACGGATTAAGCAGGAACGGCAATCTCCTTCTTTCAACAACGGATTTGACGGATTAAACGGATTTGACGGATGGCAATAATCCGTTAAATCCGTTTATTCCGTTGTTAGGAAAGAGGAATCCGTTTAATCCGTTTAATCCGTTGTTGTAAAGACGGGTGTTTAATCCGTTGTTAGGAAAGAGGATGGTTTAGTAACCAAAGATCTCCTTAGTGCTGATTCGACGCACGGGGCCAAACTTCGAGAGCTCTTTCATGTCGAGGTCGCGCTCGTCGCCCAAGATGATGTAGCGATAGGGCTTGTGGGCCATCTGCTGCTGCTCGAAGTCCACGATGTCCTGCAGCTTCAGTGCGTGCAGGGCTTCGTAGATACGCTGGTTGCGGTCGTAGTCGATGCCCAGCTGCTGAGCCACTATCCATGCGTTGATGAGTCCGAACTTGGTGGTGCGCTGGCTCTGCAGACGCTTGGTCAGTGCCTCCTTGGCAATGTTGAAAGCCGTCTCGCTCTGTGGGATGGTGTCCAAAATCTGGTGGAACTGGTTTACGCAGTCCATCATCTTGTCGTTTTGCGTGATGATGTGGGTGAAGAAGTACTCCGGCTCGCCCTTATAATCCGGGTCCACGTAGCGGGCAAAGGCGTTGTAAGCCAGTCCGCGTGCCTCGCGCAGCTCCTGGAACACGATGGTGTTCATGCCTCCGCCGTAGTACTCGTTGAAGAGTGCCTGCACGGCATCCTCCTGCGGGTTCCAAGGACGTAGCTCGTTGTGAAGCATGCGCATGTAGATGTTCTTGGCATCGTAGGGGGCAATCAGGATCTCGCTCTCGGGCGTGGCTTGCAGAGTGTAGTGCTCTCCCTCTGGAGCGGGCTTCAGGGTGTCGGCAAGCAGATGCTTCTGTGCCACCACGTCTTGCAGCTCGGCGGTGCCCAGCGGTCCGTAGTAGAGCACGGTGTGCTCGTAGTCCTTCAGGCCTTTCAGCAGGTCAAGCAACTCTTGTGGGTCGGTCTGAATCAGCTGCACGGTGGTGAGGATGTTGCGATAGGGGTTGTAGGGACCATAGAGGCCGTAGCTCACCAAGTGCTGGAAGTTCGACTGCTGGTTCAGCTTGTTGTCCTGACGTGCCTTCTCGGTCAGCGCCACATACTGCATATAGGCTTCGGGATCCACCTTGGCGTTCTGAATCAGGTCTTCGAGCAGCTCCAAGGCCTGTGGCATGCTCTCGGCCAGTCCGTTCAGGCCGACGCTGATGCTGCGTGCGCCCACCGAGATGTGGAAATTGCAAGCCAGCTTGTAGAACTGCTGTTTGATCTGCTCGGCCGTGAGCTTGTCGGTGCCCAGATAGTCGATGTAGTCGGCGGCGTAGTTATAGCGCACGTCGGTCTCCTCGCCAAAGTCGTAGCGGAACTGCAGGGTGAAGCGTCCGTTCTCCTTGTTCTGCACATAGACGTATGGCAGTTTGTCGGAAATGTTTCCGAAGGAGAGGTCTTTCTTGAAGTCGACGAAGACGGGCTCAATGGGCTTCACTTCAGCCTTCTGAATCTCCTCCACGAAGGGCGACACCATGTCGCGGTTAGTGGGGATGGCGGTGATTTGAGGCTTGTCGATCTTCTTCTGCGTCTCGTCGACACCCTGCAGCTTCTTCACGCAAGCATAGCCATCAGTGAAGTGCTGGCAGGCGAATTCGCAAATCTGCTCCTTCGTAATGCCGCTGATGCGGTCGAGGCGTCCCACCTGTTGCTCCCATGGCATCTCGTTGATGAAGGCGTCGACAAACATGCTGGCACGAGCGCGGTTGCTTTCCAGCGAGTTGTAGTACTGCAGCTTGAGGTTGTTCACCACCGACGGCAGCAGGTCATCGCTGAAGTCACCAGCCTTCAGCTTCTCAATCTCGTCGAGCAGCATCTGGCGCACCTCGTCGAGCGTCTGTCCCTCGCGTGGAATACCAATCATCAGGAATGTGGAGTGGTCGCGTGCTCCCAGTGTACCTACTTCGGCCACGAGCATCTTCATCTGCTGGGTGATGTCCAGGTCGATGAGTCCGGCTGTGCCGTTGTTCAGCATGTGCTCGATTACCTCCAAGGTGTCGGCCTGAAGCGATGCGGCTCCGTCGAAGGCCCATCCCATCCACAGCATCTCCTGCTCCAGTCCTACTACGGTGGTGTCCTGCGGCACGGTGGGCATGGGCTGCTCGTCAAACACGGGCTGGGCCACGTCTTCACCGGCCTTCCACTGACCGAAGTACTTCTCGATGATGGCGATGGTGGCTTCGGGGTCTAGGTCGCCGGCCATACAGATGGCAACGTTGTTGGGCACATACCACTTCTTAAAGTACTCCTTGATGTTGGTGATCGAGGGGTTCTTCAGGTGCTCCTGCGTGCCGATGGTGGTCTGCGTGCCGTAGGGGTGGTTGGGGTAGAGCTTGGCCAGCATGGCGTTGAACACCTTGTCTTGGTCGCTGGCCAGGTGGATGTTATACTCCTCGTATACAGCCTCCAGCTCCGTATGGAAGCCACGGATCACCATGTTCTGGAAGCGCTCGGCCTGAATCTTGGCCCAGTTCTCCACCTCGTTGCTGGGGATGTCCTCTACGTAGCATGTCACATCGAAGGAGGTGTAGGCATTGGTGCCCTCGGCGCCGATGGCCGACATCAGCTTGTCGTACTCGTTGGGGATGAAATACTGGGCTGCCACCTGGCTCACCGAGTCGATGCCGTGATAGGCAGCTCGGCGCTCTTCGGGGTCGGTCAGCTGGCGATACTGCTCATAGCGCTGCTCAATGTCGGCCAGCAGTGATGCTTCTTTCTCAGCGTCGATGACACCAAACTTGTCGGTGCCCTTGAACATCAGGTGCTCCAGATAGTGGGCCAGACCGGTGGTCTCGGCGGGGTCGTTCTTCGAGCCAGTGCGCACGGCGATAAACGTCTGGATGCGCGGCTCCTCCTTGTTCACGCTGAGGTAGACCTTCAGGCCGTTCTTCAGGGTGTAGATGCGCGTCTGCGACATGTCGCCCTTCACTTCCTCATACTTCTTTTTGGTGCAGGCGCTCAGCACGAGCAGTGGCACCAGGAATAGCAATAGTTTTTTCATGTAATACTTATTTTATAACTGCAGATATAATTCGGGTACAAAGTTAAGAATAATTGAGCGCAAAACAAAGAAACTGTTCGATTTTTTGACGAAATTCATCTAAAATAGCGCCCCACCACAGGCAGACTACCCAAGGGCAGGTCGCGCTTGATAATCACGGCCACAAAGAGCAGGATGAGCACCGTGTTCAGCACTAGTTGCAGCCAGGTGGGAAGATGGGCTGCCGTGAGTAGCATCGCTGCAAATAGCAGTGCCGTCACCAGCGTGTATATCGCCATATCTTTCATAGGGTAGGGGATGGGGTTCTGGCGTTGTCCAACGATGTAGCTCAGCACCATTGCCGTACCGTAGCCAGCCACGCCGCCCCATGCACAGGCCATATAACCATAGCGCGGGATGAAGAGGATGTTGACGGCGAAGAGCACAGCGCAACCTGCCAACGAGAAGATGGCGCCGTAGATGGTCTTGTCGATGAGCTTATACCAGAACGACAGGTTGAAGTAGATGCCCATCATAATCTCGGCCGCCATCACGATGGGCACCACGGCCAGACCCTCGCGATAGTCGGCGCCGATGATGTGTTTCAGCACGGGCATCCATCCCATCACACACAGGAAAGCCAGCAGGGTGAACACCAGGAAGTATTTCATGGCCGTGGCATAGTATTCCTTTTTGTCGGCATCGCCACTCTTGGCAAAGACGATGGGCTCGTAGGCATAGCGGAAGGCCTGGGTAATCATCGCCATGATCATGGCAATTTTTACGCATGAGCCGTAGATGCCCAGCTGCACGTTGGCCTCGGCCTCGTCGGGATACACCAAAGGGAACACAATCTTGTCGGCCACCTGATTCAGGATGCCGGCGACGCCCAGGATGAGGATGGGCCAGGAATAGCTGAGCATGCTGTGCAGCAGACGCCCATCGAAGTGCCAGTGTATGCGTAGCAGGTCGGGGATGAAGAACAGGGTGATGAAGGCGGTGCAGAGCAGGTTGATGAAGAACACGTAGAACACCGAGGTCTTGCCCAGCACCACGAAGTAGAGCAGGTTCAGCCCGATGTTGAGCACGATGAAGAGCATCTTCAGCATGGCGAAGCGCAAGGCCCGCTTCTGATAGCGCAGATAGCTGAAGGGGATGGCTTGTAGCGCGTCGAGCGCCACCACCACTGCCATCATCTGCAGGTAGTCGGGATGGTCGGCATAGCCCAGCGCGTTGCTGATGGGACTGATGAAGGCAAACACCAGCACTAGGAAGATGGCAGTGAGCACGCCCACCACGGCCATGGCGGTGGAGAATACGGTAGAGGCGGACTCTCCCTCGGGCTGGGGGTCGGTCTGTTGTTTATTGGCAAAGCGGAAGAAGGTGGTTTCCATGCCAAAGGTGAGCAGCACCAGGAAGAGAGCCGTGTAGGCATATACGTTGGTGCTCACCCCATAGTCGCCCGATGCCTTCGGCATATAGTGGGTGTAGAGGGGCACCAGCAGATAGTTCAAAAATCGGCCCACGATGCTCGACAGGCCGTAGATGGCCGTATCGCGGGCCAGCGCTTTCATATTAGCCATTGTTGCGAGTAGGTTGAGTAGGTGCTGTAGGTGTTGTAGTAGGTGTTGTAGGTGGAGTAGGCTGCGGTGCATTCGTACTACACCTACTATCCCTACTACACCTACCATCCCTACCATTTATAACGAATCTGCCATCCTTTCCATATCCGTAGCCGCGGCTTTCCACGCGGGCTTGGTAGCGTTGTTCTTTCACGCCACCTTCTCTCAGGAACTTCTCGTCCTGCCAGTCGATGAGGCCGCGGATGAGGCTAAGTGCCTGATGAATGACAATGAGCGCGATGTTGGCTATTTCTTCGTCGCTGCGTCCATTGATCTGTCGCTGATAGTAGGTCGTGTCGTTATGTTTCTTAAAGAGAGGTTGACAAGCCTGGTATTTCTCGTGTTGTGGTCCCCATATTTCAAAATGGCGCACGCGCAGATAGTCGCGATAGTCCTCTTTCAGCTCCTCCAGACTGCCTTTCGCCACGGTGGTAAGTTTGTGCTCAATCTCGGTGGAACCCTCGGCATCGCTATAACCCTCTACAATATTCTGCTTGCCCGAACGTGCCGCCTGCAACATCTGGTCCACAGTTCGATCGTGGCTACGGTCCAAGAAATGACTCACGAAATAGAACGTGATGTCATAGACGCATTCCGCCTTCTGAAAGGCCAGAAGTGTGCGGTAGCTGTCAATCTTCTTGTGTTTATAGTCCATATTATTGTTTTTTTATTTTTGTAGGTTCGGTAGGTTCAGTAGGTTTTGTAGGTTCGGTATAAGGTTACTGCACCTACTTTACCTACTCCACCTACAATACCTACCCTCCTCCTACCCAAAGAACAGCATCGCAATGAATATCGCTGCGATGATGCCCGCCAGGTCGGCCAGCAGACCGCACGTCACGGCATGGCGGGTATAGCGCACGCCCACCGAGCCGAAGTAAACAGCCAGGATATAGAAGGTCGTGTCGGTGCTGCCTTGGAAGATGCAGCTCAGGCGACCCACGAAGCTGTCGGCGCCGTAGGTGGTCATCGCGTCGACCATCATGCCGCGCGCGCCGCTACCGCTCAGGGGCTTCATCAATGCAGTGGGCAGGGCACCCACAAAGTCGGAGTTAAGTCCCACAGCCTCAACAAGCCATCGTATGGCATCCACCAGATAGTCCATGGCACCGCTGGCGCGAAACACGCCGATGCCCACCAGGATGGCCACCAGATAGGGGATGATGCGCACTGCCGTCTGGAAACCGTCCTTGGCACCTTCGATGAAAGCGTCGTAGACGTTCACTCGTCGTCGCATGCCCGCCAGGATGAACCCCACGATGATGGTCATCAGCAGAATGTTGGCCACCGACACGCTCACTTGGTTCATCAGTACCGAGTCCAGGCGACTGAAGCCCCACATGGCAGCTGCTACCAGTACGCACATGCCGCCCAGTGCCAACAGCAGCGTGCGGTTGAGCAGATTGATGCGCTGGAAGAACGATGTCACCACGATGCCCGCCAGCGTGCTGAAGAACGTGGCCAGCAGGATGGGGATGAACACGTCGGTGGGCTGGGCGGCACCCATCTGGGCACGATACACCAGGATGCTCACGGGGATGAGCGTCAGTCCGCTGGTGTTCAGCACCATGAACATAATCATCGAGTTCGAGGCCGTATCTTTCTTCGTGTTCAGCTCTTGCAGCTGCTCCATCGCTTTCAGACCCATGGGTGTGGCGGCATTGTCGAGGCCCAGCATGTTGGCCGAGAGGTTCATGAAGATGCTGCCCGTGACGGGATGCCCCTTGGGAATCTGCGGAAACAGACGAGTGAACACTGGGCTGAGCCACCGCGCCAGTGCGTTCACTAGTCCGCCGCGCTCGCCAATCTTCATCACACCCAGCCACAGCGACAGCACGCCTGTTAGGCCCAGCGAAATCTCGAAGGCCGTCTTCGACTGCGCAAATGTGGCATCCATCATGGCGGGAAACACATCCATGTCGCCCGTCACCACCAGCTTCACCAAGGCCACTACAAACGCGACCAGGAAAAACGAAACCCAAATATAATTCAATACCATAACAGCATGCAAAGGTACGAAAAAAAATACAAACTAAAAGCGATTCTGGAAGTTTTGCATTATTTGGCAAAAATAATACACCATTTCCCATCATTTCTTTTCCAGATAACGACGCTTGCAAGCATTGTCCTGTTCAAAACAAATGGCACCGCTATCCTCTTGGACAGCAGTGCCAAAATCTAAACTCAAATACCTTTTGTTATGAAAACAAAATATACTTATGGCATGGCCTCACGGCTTGGCCCGGAATATTACAAATAAAAACTTGAATGTTTGTTTGAAACAAATTTGGTCTTTATTTGAAATGAATTGTTTTTTCTGAAACGAATTGCCCTAATAGAACATAATTTTTATAATTTGCTCTTTCGAGCATCATTCGTTTTTGTTCAGTCGGATTTGTAATCCGACTGCCGTGAGTATCAGGATTTTTTATCCGAAAAGAGATAGTTTCACATTGCAAATGCTGATACTCACAGCGGCCGGATTTCAAATCCGTCCGAACGTGATTTACTCGAGCGTGGGTTTACCACCAGTCGTCCTCGTCGTCCCAGAAACCACCTTTGCGACTCATGGCATCTCCAGAAGCATTCTCATCCTGAAGCGTACCTGTGCCTTGGCCATTTCCGAAAGTCAAGCCAGCAGAAGCGGCAATCATGCCCTGCAGCTTCACCGTGTGCAGCTTCGTTTGTGGGATAATATATGTCTTTTTCATTGCTTGTATCTCCTATTATTAAATTTGTTGGTATTTTTTACTTTATCACAAACTTCTTTCCGTTTACGATGTAGAGTCCTTTCGTAGGCTGTTGAACACTACGACCCTGCAGGTCGAAATAATGGATGTTGCTCATTGTTGAAAGATTGATGCTCTCTATACCACTCTCATCACCGAAGCCAATAAACGAACGAACTTCAAGGGGAGCCTGCAGGTAAGCCTTGCCGGCAGCAACTTTCTGATTGTTTGCCTTGTAGAAGCCAATACCCTTGGAACCGTTGTTCAGGATATAGTTGTAGCCATTTTCAGTCTGGCTTGCCAGACTCGGAATCTCTACAAGAGTTCCTACCAAAGCGTTGTCCGTCACGGCATCGGCATCACCACTCAGCACTGGTACGTTGATGGCTGCTACAGCAGATCCCTCACCCAAAGCATTACGCAGCAGAACACCCGTCTCTGCAGGAACTTTATGAATTTGTGTAAAGGTAATGTTCTGGCCATCCAAAGTTGCGATGTACACCTCAATTGCATCAACTGCCGAGAAGTCAAGGGCCTTATCAGAACAGAAGGTAGCTAAACCTGCTTCACCGATACTTACTGCCACAGCATTGTCCAAATAGACGATGTCTTCAGCCACGCGAGGGAACAACTCATAAGTAGTGTTGTACACTACTGCGATGCCCTGAACATCAACAGCTTTCCCAGTCGTTACAGTATAGCCAACATGGAAGTTGTCAAAAAGCTGAATGTCGGCGTCATCACCAACGTAATACTTATCATTACTCAGAGCTATCTCGGTGCTCTCTATCTTCACCAAGTCGCAGAGGTTGGCGGCTATGGCAGAAGTGGTTCCGTCAATCACCTTGGCCACCACGGCTTCGTTGCTGGTGGATGTCAGCACGCTAATGTCTGTAATGTTAGTTATCTCAGGCAGATTCTTGTAGGGGCTGTACTTGCCATAGATGGTTCCACTCAGGATGTCACCGGTTTTCAAAGTAGTGGTAAAGCTATTGCTGTTATAGAGGTCGATAGCACCGCTATTGTCTCGTACATATATATTCTTCTTGTCAGAGTCGATATATACCACTTGTGCGCCAGTCAGGTTAAGATAGCCAGTAGTATTGGCTGTCATAAAGTCCGTGATAGTAGTATAGACGGTGGGGAAGGTGTATGAAGCAGAAGCGATGTATGACAAATCATTGTCCTTAACAGCAATTGCCTTCAACGTGCAACTCTGTGAAATGGTAATGGGGTTGCTGTATGCTAAACTTTCCGTAGTAGGATCATTTCCGTCAAGCGTGTAATGAATGGTTGCGCCTTCTGTCTCGCAGGTAATCGTTACGTTCTGACTTTCAGTATAAGTACCTTCTGCAAGCGAAATGACTGGAGTTGCCACTGCCTTCACCTCTCTGGGAGTAATTGTAATAGTACTGATAACAGCATAAGAACTTCCTGCACTAATAGTAATGTTGGCCTCTGTACTTTCAACGTTCAATTCGTTTGTACCTGTTTTAGTGCCATCGCTTACATTCACACTATTCGTTGTTGCAGTTACAGAAATCGTGAAACCAGCACCACTATTGATCTTGGGTAAAACAACCTTACCAGTATTTTTACTCAGCTGCATGCTTGTGCCACTCTTCATTACGTCTGTAAGATTCCACCCAGAGTAGTTAACATTATCGCTGCCTTTGTAAGTAACATTAGTATATGACTGGTATCCGCTCCCTGATGAATTATATGAACCTGGCGAGAAAGTCAAAGGTTCTGTACCAAGGGTGATTTCTGTTTGAGCGGGAACAACAACTGTATAAGCAGCGGTCGCAACAGAGCTCGCGTTTCCTCCTTCATCAATGGCAATTGCCTTAATGGTCAAGCTTTCATTAATGACAATAGGAGTTGTATACTCTGAACCATTTAGAGGACTGTAAACAGGAGCGGTTCCGTCAGTTGTGTAAATAATCTTAAATGCATCAGCCTGAGTAATGGTCACAGCCTCTCCCATTACAATCTCTCCAGCTGCAGGTGAGAACGTTGGAGCGTTTGGAGCCTTAATACTAAAGGAAGCAGAAACCACAGCACTTGAAACTCCTTCTTTAATGGCAACAGCTTTTATTGTTACACTCTCTATTATGGCAATAGCAGAAGAATACTCAATACTATTGGCTGTCGGTTCTGAATTGTCAGTCGTATAGTAAATCTTAGCATCTTCTGTAGAAGTAGATAATTCTACTGTTGTATTGTACACAACTGCTCCCCCATCTATGGTAAAGACGGGAGCTGCTGGTTTCTGAACGGTTGAAGGAATTTGCGTATAGTAACTTACGACTACAGCTTGGCTTTTATAAATGTCAACTTGCGACAGACGAACACCAGTACTAGTTCCTTTTCCACTATTGGAAGTCACACGTAGCTTTCCAGTTCCTGAAAGTGGATTATTATCATTAGTGAACGAATGTTTTTTTGTAGCTGAGGTCCCTGAAACTTCTACATCCATCCATGTGTTTGTACCATCGCCAATTGTCAGACTATTATTATCAGCTCCACCAAACGTACCCCCATAAACATCTATCCTACTGATGATGCTCAAATCAAAGACGCCCGACTCAACGTATTCGTCCTTTGCTAACAGTGTGTAAGTGTTCTTGTCTGTATAGCTTGGGCCAAGATTCCAGTTTTTATCCTTATATTTCATCTGATGAACAAGCACATCTTCTGTCACTCCATTCTCTTCTGAACGAGTATATACAGGATAAAGAGTCACATTTTGTAAAGGATTGTATTCTCCTGCAGGAATAATTGTAGGAGCCTCAGTTACCTCTTCATTACCCAGTGAAGAAACTGACCATCCTGCGAAGGTATATGAACCAACAGCATCACGGGTTGGAAGAATTACACCTGCGCCCGGGGATGTTTCCGTTAGTTGCGTATTGTCATCGCCAAGAGTTACTGTATAAGCCGTTGTTGGTGCTGAATTTGATGAATAGACTATTTCAATCGAAGCAATTCTTACTTGAATATTACTAGTGTTGCCATTTGTAATTACACAAGAAGGGTTGTTAATCGCATAAATATCATTAGTCAATGATACTTCTGTATTACCAACTAACACTTTACCCTTATTATAATCACTACTTGTATAGTTGATCTTAATAGAATTAATGGTTGTGCTCTCTTTTAATGTGGTTATTGTTAAAGTGTTGCTAGCTGTTGCATTATAATATAGTGCAATATAACCACTTTTGTTTAATCCTGGAAAATTTGAATTACCGCCTTTTGCACCTACTACTGACCATTCGGTGGCTGATAACCCCAGAGTGGCGGCATCATTATTACCCGTCATATTGGTCGTAGTTGAACCTGAATACTGCAATGTGACTGTTTCAGCCCACGCACTTCCTGCCCCTGCGAACAACAGTCCGAGCAGGAACAGCATTTTCATTTGTAAATGTTTAACCATAATAGAAAGTTTTAATAGATTAATAATTGAAATTGTCGGTAATAGGCTTGTGGGTGGTTTGTAGTAAACGCCCATGAGTCAGGAGCTTAGGGTGTCAACCCTTTATGCCGCCACTGCGCCAAGCGCATGGCGACAACAAACTCGGCTGCAAAGTTACACATAATTTTGGTAGCGACAAAGAAAAAGGAGAAAATTTTTCTACCTGTACGGCTGAAAATGACATGCGCTCCGGAGAAAGCAACGCCACAGAAAAATTCCTTGTATGGGATTTTTTCAAAAGTCGTTATCAAAATTTCAATCTACGCGACGTGAACTATATAAATCGTGACGCGGTTTTTATAGACTACGTCGTGGTCTATAAAAACTACGACGTAGTCTGAAGAATGTCTGCGTGTCCTGGGCCTTTTTCTGGCTGCTGTAAATATCTCGGTGAATTATTTGGTGATTACTGCAGAAGTTTGTAACTTTGCGACCACGAAACGCGGTTATTGAATGATGAAATACGATATGAAACGATTCTTGCTCTTGGTTCTGTGTCTGTTGGCATTGCCAACAGTAACCCCAGCCCAGCCCCAGGCCGACGAGGTGCTCGGCGTGGCCCGCCTGGCCAACGACTACTTCATGAAGAAGTATGAAGACCCCACCGTGCCCACCAACTGGAAGCGCGTGCGACCCAGCTCGCTGTGGACGCGCGCCGTGTACTACGAGGGGCTGATGGCTCTCCAAGCCATTGACCCGCAGCAGCGATACATCGACTACGCTCGGACGTGGGCCGACTTCCACCAGTGGACACCGCGCAACGGCGTGCAGACCTGCGACGCCGACGACCAGTGCTGCGCCCAGACCTACGTGGAGCTGCTGCAATATCTGCCGGGAGCAGGCATTGATAAATTAAATAATGTACGCGCGAACCTGGACCACCAGATGGCTACCGCGAACCCTAAGAACCAGAGCCTCTACGGCTGGTGGACGTGGATTGACGCCATACAGATGGCGATGCCGCTCTATATGCAGATGGCGAAGCTGACGGGCGAGGCGAAATACTGCGACCATGCCATGAAGATGTATCGCTGGAGCCGCAACGAGTGTGGCGGGGGCCTCTTCAACGTGAAAGAAGGACTGTGGTGGCGCGATGCCGACTACGTGCCACCCTACAAGGAGCCCGACGGACAGCAGTGCTACTGGAGCCGCGGCAACGGGTGGGTGTATGCCGCACTGGTGCGCTGCATGGAGCTGCTGCCACCGAAGTCGAAAGAGTATAAGGAGCTGAAGAAGGACTTCCTGCTGATGAGCGAAGGGCTGCTGCGCTGCCAGCGCGAAGATGGCTTCTGGAACCCCAGCTTGGTGAGCACCAACTATGCCATGCCCGAGACCAGCGGCACCGCTCTCTTCCTCTATGGTATGGCGTGGGGCATCGAGCAGGGCTATCTGAAGGCCGCCGATTACCGCCCAGCCTGCGACCGCGCCTGGACGGCCATGGCTACGAAGGCCGTGCATCCCGATGGCTTCCTGGGCTGGATGCAAGGCACAGGTAAGGACCCCTCGGCGGGGCAGCCCCTGAGCTACACCCGCATCCCCGACTTTGAGGACTATGGCACGGGCTGCTTCCTGCTGGGAGCCACGGAGTACTACAAGCTGCTGAAGGAATAACTACTCGACTGTTTGGACAGAAATTACCATAATTATGCTAATTCAGGTCGTATAAACACAGTTTTTTCATAAATTGCAGAAATTGTTATAAAATAATTGCTGTCCGCCAAAAATCTGTTAAGCGGACAGCAATAATTCTAAAAAGGCGAAAGAGGAAGTTACTTCAGCAGCTGGCGGGCGAACTCGATGATGGTGTCGCGGCCACGATGGAAATCCTTGTCGGTGAGGCTGACGTAGTAGTCGGGTTCGATGCCGAACTCGGTGGAATGACGCTGGGCATCGTAGGTGGGAACGGCGGAGAAACGGACGCTCCAGCCGTTGGGCAGCGACGATGAGAAAGGCATGCCTGCTCCGCCACCAGTATGGTCGCCCACGACCTTCACCTGCGGCAGTGCCTTCATGTACATGGTGAACTCGTTGGCTGCGGAGAAAACCTGACGGTTGGTGAGCAGCACGACGGGCTTGTGCCACCTAAGGTTCTTGGAAGGTTCAAGATAATGGGGTTCCAAGTCGGAGAAATCGTTGTGGCCCGGCCCCGTCTTGTGCTGCGTATAGCCCACGAGGGTCTTCTCCTGGCAGAAACGAGCGGCCAACATGTCGGCATTGGTGAGGTTGCCGCCTCCGTTGCCACGAATGTCGATGATGATTCCTTGGCAGAGCATCAGGTGCATGAGCACCTCGTCGAGGTTGCCCTCGCCAATGGGCGAGGAGAAGCTGTCGTAGCGCACGTAGCCAATGTTGTCGTCGAGGATGCGGTAGTCGAGTCCGGCAGCTATCTTGTAGTCGGTACCCATGTATATGCGGAGCAGCGAGTCGCTCAGGTTGGCGGGATAGTCCTCGTACCAATGCCAGTAGCGTCCATAGTCGTGCGCTGCCGAGAGATTCACGTGCCCGTCGCGCAGCTCGCCCAACATTTGGCAAAGCACCTCGAAGAGCTGCAGGTCGGTCATGTCGTCGTTCACGCGCACCTTGTATTGCTGGTACACCTGCTGCCAATCGACGCCCAGCTCGTGCTGCTTGTAGTCGAGGAAGCAATAGTGCTCGTCGATGATGCGCCACAGCGCCTCGAAGTTCCCTGTCGGGGTGTCGGGCTGCTCGTCCTCGTCAACACAGGAAGTAGGAACAAGCAAAGCAAAGAGGAAATAAAAAATGAGGAAAAACCCACCCCCTACCCCTCCCGAACGGGAGGGGAGCTTAGTTACTCCTGTTATTTGTTTTATAGATAGATTCATTCGCTTGTCTATTTAAACTCCCCTCCCGTAAGGGAGGGGTTGGGGGTGGGTCTGTGGGGGTGGGTCTTTGGGGGAGGGTCTACTTCTTCCTCACTGGGTCGCAGGTGAGGCCGCATCCCAGCTTCTTGAATATCTTGCGGTCCACCTCGCTCAGCATCACTGTGCTGTGCACTTGGCACCCCTTCAACTGTGGCAACTGCTCCAGCGCACGGCGGCAACGCTCGTCGCCCTGGCTCAGCACGCTCAGCGCCACCAGCACCTCGTCGGTGTGCAGACGTGGGTTGTGGGCGCCAAGATATTCGGTCTTCGTCTTCTGTACGGGTTCGATGAGCGACTGCGGAATGAGCCTGTCCTCATGGGAAATGCCTGCCAAGTGCTTGGTGGCATTGAGCAGCAGGGCGGCGGAGCAACCCAGCAGCGGCGAACTCTTGGAGGTGATAATAGTTCCGTCGCTCAGCTCCATGGCGGCAGCAGTGTGCCCACTCAGCTCGCGCTTGGCAGCAGCAGCCACGGTGACGCGACGATAGGCGGTGGTGATGTGAGCCTGGTTGAAAAGCATAAGAATCTTGTTCACCTCTCGCTCGTTGTCGGCCCCGTCGGCCATTTTGTTGGTGGCATCGTAGTAACGGCGGATGATTTCTTCGCGGCTGGCATTGCAGCACACCTCGTCGTCGCTGATGCAGAATCCCACCATGTTCACGCCCATGTCAGTCGGACTCTTATAGGGATTCTCGCCGTAAATGCCTTCGAAGAGTGCGTTGAGCACGGGGAAGATTTCGATGTCGCGGTTGTAGTTCACGGCGATCTTGTCGTAGGCTTCCAGATGGAAGGGGTCGATCATGTTCACATCGTTCAGGTCGGCAGTGGCGGCCTCATAGGCGATGTTCACGGGGTGCTTCAGGGGCAGGTTCCACACGGGGAAGGTCTCGAACTTGGCATAGCCGGCGCGGATACCGCGTTTGTTCTCGTTGTAGAGCTGACTGAGGCACACCGCCATCTTGCCGCTGCCGGGGCCGGGGGCGGTGACAATGACCAACTGGCATGAGGTCTCCACATAATCGTTCTTGCCAAAGCCGTCGTCGCTGGCTATCAGCTCCACGTTGTGGGGATAGCCGTCGATGAGGTAGTGTACGTAGCTGCGGATGCCCATGCGCTCCAGGCGGTGACGGAACTGGTCGGCGGCGTGCTGACCGTTGTAGTGGGTGATGACGACGCTGCTCACGGTGAAGTCGCGCTGCATGAACTCCTCGCGCAAGCGCAGCACATCCTCGTCGTAGGTGATGCCAAGGTCGGCACGCACCTTGTTCTTCTCGATGTCGTCGGCCGAGACGACGATGATAATCTCCAGCTCGTCGCGTAGTTG
The DNA here is from genome assembly GCA_017619275.1 of Prevotella sp. Taxonomy (GTDB): domain Bacteria; phylum Bacteroidota; class Bacteroidia; order Bacteroidales; family Bacteroidaceae; genus Prevotella. The sequence continues at coordinate 23,580 of JAFZSR010000023.1, forward strand.
TGCCAGCATACGCAGCTTCGAGTCGGGCTTGAAGCCGGGCAGCACGCGCGATGCGTGATGGTCGTCGAAGAGTTTGCCGCCCAGCTCCATGTAGAGCTTGCCATCGAACTGGGCTATGCGCTCACGAATGTGTTCGCTCTGAATCTTGAGGTATTTCTCGTTGTCAAATCCTGTCTTCATCATTTTGTGTCTGCGTGGTGGCACCAAGCCACCAGATTATCGGATGCAAAAGTACAAAAAAACTTTCAGTCAGCCAAAGTAAATTGCATTTTAATTAAAAAGAAATGTCACACTGGAATCACAGCAGATACTGCAAGCGCTTGAAGGCGGGCGCCAGGAGCGTGGTGTCCACTTCAAGGCCGTCGGGCGAGCGGAAGACGCAACGGCGCTGGCGGGGCAGCAGGTTGCTGATGTGATGCACGTTGACCAGCGTACTGCGGTCGGCACGCACGAACACCTCGGGGCTGAGGGTTTTCTCCAGTGCGCCAAGGCCCATGAGCACAGTGTCGGTGTGGTGGAAGGTCACTATCTGCGAATAGTTGCCGTCGCCCTTGAAGTAGGCGATGTCCTTCACCTCCACCACGATGGTTCCGCTGGCGGTGCGCAGGGTGAGCCGCTCGGCGAAGGTCTTCTCCGTCATCTTCACGATGTCCTTTGCCAGCTCGCTATTTGCATCGCCGATGGCTTTCTGGCGTATGGCCTCAATCTGCTCTTCGCGCTGAATGTTCTCGCGCTGCAGCTTCACCATCTTGCGCCGGTTCACCCTTTTCTCGTGCCAACGGGTGGCCGCCCACACCAGCAGGGACACCGCCACGAGTACCAGCGCCCATACCCACCAGTGTTGCCACCAAGCCAACGGCGGGGCGATGTAGGTGTCGTCTTCGCTGTAGGCCAGCAGCTCTTCGGGGCGGAAGGAGGTCATCTGCTCTATGCCGGGCAGCCACACGGTGCCATCGCTCTCCTCGGCCATCACCGCTTTCAGCGGCTCGGTCATGGTGAAGCCATTCAGATGATTGAAGAAGCGCTGGTCGCTGAGCCGCCCCTTGTCGTCGACGCGACAGACAAACAGGCCATCGACGACCGCCGCCACCAGAAAGCCCCGTGGCGACAGATGGAGCGCACGCACCTCGTGGCCACCGAGCTGTGGCATCTGGGGGGTGAGCGATTCCACACGACCGTCGACCACGGAGAACAGCGAGTCGGCCGAGGCGAAGAAGATGTTGCCCCGCTGGTCGGTAGCCAAGGCGCTGACGACGAGTTTCTGTTGGCCATATTCCACCTTGCTCATCTGGTGGTCTTTGTCGATGCTGTAGAGTCCCCCGCTGCTGCCTATCCAGAGCTTGCCGCTGGCATCCTGTGCAGCGCACCACGGATGCCTGATGGTAGTAATCAGCGTGTCGATGGTGGCTGTGGCGGGATCGTAGGCACTGATGTTGGTGCGGCTGCCCACGATGACCCGGCCCCATGCCGAGGCCACAAACTGGTAGCGGTCGCGAGGCAGACCTATCCAGCGGAACGTGGCGGTGGAGTCGCTATGGGTGGTGATGGCCACCACGTCGCCATTGCCGGCCATGAACACCTCGTCGCCCACTCTGACGGCACTGGGGGCATAGAACTGCTCGGGACTGTCGTCGACGATGGTGGTGCCCTGCGGGCCACGCACCATCAGCTTGCCGTTGAGCGTGCCCATCAACAGCCGTCCGTCGCTGCAAGCAGCCACGGCTCTCACAATGTCGTTTTCGTCAGCAAGGTGATGATTAGTGAAACAGCGGGTGAAGAAACAGTAGACGCCCTGATAGGTGGCCACCCACAGGCGGTCCCAGCGGTCTACGAGCACGTCGCGGATGAGATTGATGCCCGTCACCACCTGGTGCACGCCATGCCCATCGCAAAGATACACGCTGTGCTCGTCGGCCACCACGCAGTCTGAGCGTATCTTCCTCACCGTCAGTCCATAGCTGGTCGCCGTCCAGTCGGCCGTCGTCAGCAGTCGCAGACTGTCGCCCTGCCAGGCATAGATGCCGTCGGAGGCAAAGGCCAGCAGGGCCGAGTCGGTGCGCAGCAGGGTGTAGACGTCGGTTTTGTCCCACAATTTGGTGGGTTGTCTGCCGTCAGGCTTCAGCAGGAATGTCCCTTGCTCTGTGGGGGCTATCGTTTCGCCTGTGGCAGGGTCGTAGAACAACTTGCGGTCGGGGGTCATCGTGTCGAGCAGCGGATGCGTCAACACGGGCGTGATAGCCTGCCGCGTCATCAGGCACAGCCGTCGCTGCTGCTCCAGGCTGTCCTCCATCAGCACATAGCCGTTGGGCAGGCTGCCTGCATTCAGGTTGTTCAGCAGCCAGTGGCCATCCTCGTCGAGGGGCTGCGGCTCCACGCCGTCGTAGTCCACCGTCCACTGTCGGAAGAATCCCAGCGCCCTCACCTCGCCATGGCCATGCAGGGGAGCACCATCGTCGTCAACCTCGGCAAACCCCACGATGTTCAGTCGGCGACCCTTGAGGAAGGGGGTGAAGGCTCGGCCATCGAAGCGCACGAAGCCCGAGAGCGTCCCCACATATATATATCCGCGCGAGTCTTGCCACAGCCGCTCGGTCTGCATCTGTGGCAGCCCGTCTTGCACGGTGTAGCGCCGATAGGTGAGGTCACTCAACATCTGCCCTCGCATGAGAAGACAGCAGCAGAGTGCCAGCATCAAGAGGATGGTTCGCCGCGTTGTTTGCATGTTGCAAAAGTACGATAAAAATACGGAATGGGCAAAAAAATGACAAAAAAATGTGGAATTAGGCCTTCAGTTCGTCATTCGCAGGGGGCAGTTCGTCAAAAAGAGCCATTTCAACGGTTATTTTTTTACGTTTTATGCTTAAATTTGCAACCAATTAAATCATCAAACACGTATCATTATGAAACAAATCAAACCTTACTTCAAGAGAGCTTTGCTTTCTCTGCTCGCGCTCATGGCAACCGCCATGGGAACGAAAGCCGACGACATGACCACCACGCCGCTGACGCTGGAGGCCGTGGAAGCGGGGACTATCAACATCGTCAACCAAAATGAACTGACGCTCGCCTATACCAGCAGCGTCAACGGTGCACAGGCCTCTTCGGCCAACCCCATCACCATCGAGGTGGCCAAGGGCGAGACGATTGCCTTGGAGTGCAACAACACGACCATGGGCACGAACTTCAACATCTCCACCACCAACGACGTCTATGTCTATGGCAATGCCTTGAGCCTAGTATTCGGCAGCGACTTTGCAGGAAAGACCGACTTGTCAGCATGCGAGACCGGCATTCTGGGCTTCCTCTTCTGCTTAGAGCCTGACGGAAACATCTTGAACTCCACCATCCTGAACCATCCCACGAAGGACATCGTGCTGCCAGCCACCACGCTGGGCAATGGCTGCTATTTCTGGATGTTCTCGGGCTGCAACAACTTGACGCGCGGCCCGCAGCTGCCCGCCACTACGCTGGCCGAGGACTGCTATCACCGCATGTTTGAGTACACGGGGCTGGTGATGGCACCTGAACTGCCCGCCGCCACCCTCTTCGGACAGGTCTACGGTGGCATGTTCGACCACTGCAAGAACCTCCGCTACGTGAAATGCCTTGCCACCGACATCGGCGAGAATGTAGGTATTTATAGTTCCGTAGCCACCTGGCTCAATGGTGTTGCTCCCTCAGGAACATTCATCAAGGCCGACGGCATGGACGACTGGACCGTTGGACCGCAGGACGAATGGGGAACCATCGATGGTATCCCTGCAGGCTGGACGGTGAAAAATGCCAGCGACTTCGACCCCTATGCCACGCCGCTCACCCTGGAGGCAGCGACAAGCGGCGACGTCACCTTTCAGATGCAGGTGGGCTATTATTCCTCTTCTTCAGCGAATGACATCGAGTATCGGAAGAACGACGGCGAATGGACAACCTACACTTGGAACGAACCCATCGCAGTCAATGCTGGTGACAAAATCGCTTTCAGAGGAGACAATGCCACCTACAACGGCAATGGAGATTTCAGTAGTCGCATCACCAGCACGGCCGACGTGTATGTCTACGGCAATGTCATGAGCCTCGTCAAGTCACAAAACTTTGCCACATTAACCACTTTGGAAAAGCCTTGGACTTTTGGAGAATTATTCTGTGTCGGCTATGATGACATGCACCAGTCAATCACCAATACCACCATCAAGAACCATCCCACAAAAGATATCGTTCTACCTGCAACAACGCTCACCAACTATTGTTACTATTCCATGTTCGATGGTTGTGGGGGTATCACGCGTGCCCCGGAATTGCCAGCCAAGAAAATGACGGTGGCTTGCTATGCCGACATGTTCAGGGGAACAGGCCTGACCAAAGCCCCTGCACTGCCTGCGACAGAATTTGACGACTATTCTTTCGACCCAGAAACATGGGAGGAGTTTGGCAGTATCGACTGTTATATGGAGATGTTCGCCAATTGCAAGAGTCTTGTCGAAGCTCCAGCTCTGCCTGCCACCACTTTGGTGCACGGCGTCTATCAGCTCATGTTCTCTGGCTGCACCAATCTGAAGACAGCCCCCGACCTGCCAGCCTCCAAGGTGGCTGAGGTGGCATACTACCGCATGTTCTATGGCTGCTCGAAGCTGAACTACGTGAAGTGTCTGGCAACCGACATCACTGAAGAGATGGCTGTTGAGGAATGGCTGGATGGCGTGTCTACGACAGGAACATTCGTGAAGTCGGCCGACATGGACGCTTGGCCCACAGGAGCCAACGGCATCCCCGAGGGCTGGACAGTGGAGGAAGAAAGCGGCAACGCAGCTGACGCCGGGGAGCCATTGACCTTTGTGGCCGTCGAAGCCGGGACCATCACGGTGAAATACGAATACTACGGCGATGCCCCCTCAGGAAACATCAACACCATCCAGTACAAACTGAACAACGACAGTTGGACATATGTGACATGGGATGAAGACATCGCCTTGGCCGCCAACGACGTCATCAGCTTCCGTGGCGACAATACCAGCTGCTACGACACGGAGAACTGGGAACACTTCTACTTCGTCTGCTCCAACGACTGCTACGTCTATGGCAATGTGATGAGTCTGCTTCACTCTACGACTTTTGCCACAGAAACCACGTTGACCGACGAGTATTGCTTCAGCGATTTGTTCTGCAATCAGTGGGAAGAGAACACCACCATCAAGAACCATCCCACCAAGGACATCGTGCTGCCAGCAACGACACTCACCGACTACTGCTACAATTCGATGTTCAACGGCTGCGCCGGACTGACACGCGCCCCAGAGCTTCCCGCAACGATTATGACTGCGTATTGCTATAACGACATGTTCAACGGATGCAAGTCGCTGGCTGAAGCCCCCGCGCTGCCCGCCACTACACTGGCCGAGGGCTGCTACACCTTCATGTTCAACGGATGCTCGTCGCTGGCAACGGCACCAGCGTTGCCCGCCACCGCACTGGCAAGCATGTGCTACGACGGCATCTTCATGGACTGCACCAACCTGACAACCGCGCCCGAACTGCCAGCCACTACCCTCGTCGACGGCTGCTACTCCGAGATGTTCATGGGCTGCACCAGTCTGACAACGGCTCCCGAGCTTCCTGCCCAAACCCTGGAGGAGATGTGCTATAACTACATGTTCAACGGCTGCACCAATCTGAACTACGTGAAGTGCCTCGCCACCGACATCTCGGCCGACAATTGCACTTACGGCTGGCTCACCGACGTGGCCGCCACGGGCACCTTCGTCAAGGCTGCTGACACCGACTGGAGTGGGAAAGTGCCTACGACCGACGGTTGGGGCGACACCCAAGTCAACGGCATCCCCGAAGGCTGGACGGTTGTCGCCGAATCGGATCCAGGCACCTACGCCTTCACCGTTCCCGCCTCGGGCTTAGGCACCTTCAGCGCCGACGAGGCCGTCGCAGTCCCCGCAGGTCTCACCGCCTATTACTGCACCACCTTCGATGCCGACGCCAGCACCATCACCATCAAGGCTATTGAGGGCAACGTGATTCCCGCCGCCACCGGTGTGCTGCTGAGCGGACAGGCCGGGCAGAGCTTCACCCTGGAGACTGCAGGCGAAGCCGCCGAGCCCATCACCGACAACAGCCTCGTGGCCGTCACCACCGCCACGCATGTGCCAGCCACCAGCGGCGACTACACCAACTTCATGCTCACGGGCGGACGTTTCGTGAAAATACAGGACGCCGACTCCAACGTGAAGATGCCCGCCAATAAAGCCTACCTGCAGATTCCAACGGCCAGCATTGTCAGCGTAGCACGCCCCATCACCCTGATTTGGGACGAGACGACCACCGCCATCGCCGACGTTAAACGCTCAACGTCCAATGTTCAACGTTCAACGTTCAACGTTCAACGTTCCTTCGACTTGCAGGGTCGCCACGTCAACGCGCAACGTTTGCAGAAGGGGCTTTATATTGTGTACGGAAAGAAGGTTTATATTAACAAATAAGGAGGAACAGCCATGACTAAGAAAAAATACGAAGCACCTCTCTGCGAGATAATAGCCGAAGAGGGTCAACTGATGCAGGATGCCGTCAGCGTCGACACCAGTGCCTGGGGCGACCAGTCACACGCCGAATCGCGTCGTTACAACGGCCAGCTGTGGGACGATGAGGACTACGAATGGTAGGGAAAAAACAGTGGAACATGGGCAAGGAAGAAAAAAAGTCGGTTTTATGCTTGGCCGATTGACATAAATTGCCTAACTTTACACCCGAATATTAACCAAAACCATTATAATTATGAAACGCAATCATCTACTAACAACGCTTCTCCTGTTGCTCGCAGCGCCCATAGTAGCAATGGCGCAGTACTGGGAGAGTGGCACCAGCAAGACTGGCTCGGTGTCGAAGAACGTACACGACGTGTGGTACACCATCAGCCTGCCCGAGGACGGCGAGGTGAGCCTTACGGTGGAACCACTGATGAACATCAGCCGCGAACGAGTGACCATCTATGCCATCGTGGATGGCGAGAATGTGCAGCGCGACTTCGCCTGGGTTGACGGCTCGAACCGCAACCTCACCTGCCCCAATCTAAAACCGGGCATCTACAAGGTGAAGTTTACTGCCGACCCTCGAGATAGCGATTACAGCGGCACCTACCGCATCACCTACGTCTTCACTGCCCCGACAGTGAAGACCGACCCCACGCCCAACGACACGTGGCAAGACTGCCCCCTGCTGGAGGACGGCGTGACGCTGGGCGGCCATTTAGGCTATGCCTACAGCCAGTCAGACAAAGATGTGCAGGACTGGTTCAAGATTGAAGTGCCCAAAGACGGCAAGGTGCAGTTTGAATTCAGAAGCAATTCCACCCTCACCGTTGGCAACACCTCTCTCCATGCACTCAACGCTGAAGGCACCGGCCTGATGCAGCGCGGCAGCAAGTGGCTCGACTACCGCGACTCTACGTTGGTGTTCGAGGTGCCCAACTGCCAGGCTGGCATCTACTATCTCTCCTTGCCGCTCAGGTACGGCTATGGCATCTATCACCTCACCTACCGCTTCGTACCGCCCGTGACCGACAGCGACCCCGAGCTGAACGACACGTGGAATACGGCAACGCCGCTGACCGATGGCCTAACGCAGCACGCCCACTTAGGCTATGCCTACAACAACAACACCGACATGCAGGACTGGTACGTGATAGAGGTGCTCGAGGACGGCAAGCTGACCTTTGAGGCCCGAAGTGCCACAACGCTCACCCTTGGCAATGCCACACTCAATGTGCTCAATGCCGATGAGACCGATGTGCAACAGCGCGCCAGTAAGTGGTTCGACTATCCTGGCCAAACCGTCATCTTCGAAATCCCCAACGTGTCGAAGGGCACCTATTATTTCTGCATGCCACTGCGCTATAACTATGGCCCCTACGACCTGACCTACTATTTCACTGGCCACAGTGAGGAGGCTGACCCCGAGCCCAACAACGACTGGCAGATGGCAACACTGCTGCAGGCTGGCCCCTCCACTACCGGACAGCTGGGCTACGACTACAACCATAGTCAGGACGTGCAGGACTGGTATACGTTTGTTGTGCCCGAGGAGGGTGTCATCACCCTGACCATCTGCAGCGAGCAAACGCTGACCATCGGCAACGCAACTATCAACACGCTCAAAGCCGACGGTTCTGGCTTGACACAACGCACCAGCAAGTGGCTCGACAATCCGGGCGACACGCTTACCTTCACGCTGAACAATGCAGCCCCCGGCAACTACTACCTCTGCCTACCCTTGCGCTACGGCTACGGCACCTATTCGATGCAATACACCTTCACCCCGTGCGCCATGACCAACGATGAGCCTGGCAATGACACATGGGACACCGCCACCTTCTTTGAGATGGGCACTACAATGGATGCCCGTTTAGGCTATGACTACAGCAGCTCAAACGACGTGCAGGACTGGTTCCGACTCAATGTGCCCGAGGAGGGAATCATCAAGCTCACCATCTGCAGTGAGAAGACGCTCACCATCGGTAATGCATACATCTACTCGCTCAAGGCTGACGGCTCAGGCCTGACAAACCGCGCCAGCAAGTGGCTCGACAATCCAGGCGACACGCTCATCTTCACCTTGAACAATGTCGCCCCTGGCAACTACTATCTCTGCATGCCGCTGCGCTATAACTATGGCGGCTACCGCATGACCTACGAATTCATCCCCTGCGCCTTGGCCAACGATGGTGTCGACAACGACTCGTGGGAAACGGCAACGGTCTTAGAGCGTGAAACCACCAAGGAAGGACGCTTGGGCTACGACTACAGCAACTCCAACGACGTGCAAGACTGGTTCGTACTCAATGTTCCTGAGGAGGGAAGCATCAACCTCACCATCTGCAGCGAGCGGACGCTCACAATCGGCAATGCATATATCTACTCGCTCAAGGCTGACGGCTCAGGGCTGACAAACCGCGCCAGCAAGTGGCTCGACTATCCGGGCGACACGCTAACCTTCACACTGAACAACGCCGCCCCCGGCGACTACTATCTCTGTCTGCCGCTGCGCTATAACTATGGCGGCTACCGCGTGACCTACAACTTCACGCCCTGCAGCATTGCCAACGACATTGCCGGCAACGACACGAAGGATTACGCCACCATCATTGAGAACGGCACCATCACACAGGGCCGCCTTGGCTACGACTACAGCAACTCCTTTGACAATCAAGACTGGTATCAGTTCGACATGCAGGCCGACGGCAGCGCCAGCTTCATCATCCAGTCTGAGAAGACGCTCACACTGGGCAACGCATCCATCTACGCCCTCAATGCCGACTACACAGGCGTGGTGAACCGTGTCAGCAAGTGGCTCGACTATCCCGACTCCGCTCTCGTCTTCAAGTGCGACGACCTCGCCGCCGGCACCTACTATCTCTACTTGCCTCATCGCGGCGGCTACGGCGGCTACACCGTGAAGAGCACCTTCACCAAGAACCCGTTCTACCAAGGCCGTTTGGGCAACACCAGCTTTGACAGCCGCATCGCACTCGAGGAGGGCGTGAGCGTGCAGGGAACGTTGGGCTACAGCTATCGCGGCAACGATGCTGACAAGGAAGCATGGTTCGACCTGGGCCTGATGCACGGAAGGCAAATCGACGTGACGGTAAATGTGGAGAGCAGCCACTCGCTGTCGATTGGCGTCACCGCACTGTATAAATACAAGGGCAACAAAGACGATGGCACCCCCATCCTCGAGAGGGTGAAAGACCTCCGACTGGAGCGCAGCTCGGGCACGATTTCCTACCTCGACAAGAACACTGAGGACAGCCACTACATCTTCTATCTGCCCCGCTACAGCGGCTACGGCGGCTATGCCGTCACCTTCGGCAATCCTATCCACGAGGGCGAGGTCAACGTCAGCAGCGACATCGCCGTGATGACTGGCGGCCGCAACACCGTTCGCAAGGGCGTGCCCTGCGACAACCCCATCACCATCACCAACACCTCGGCACAGAAGACGGGCAAGTTCCTCGTCAGCATCAGCACCACCGACAACATCGACATCATTGGATTCCGCATGCCCAGTTTCAGAGGCTCGCAATATCTGCCCGTCGACAGCGTCACCGTACTTGATGGCGCCACCTGCCAGCACACCGTTGTGTTCCTCGTGCCCAGCCTCGACCCGTGGGAGAGCTACACCTTCACCATGGTCAGCGAAGGCAAGGGCGACATCTCCTACAGCCGCGAGTACACGGAGTTCTACAGCGGCAAGAATAAAGTCGTTGTCAATTCCAGCACCTTCGCCGTGGTGACCATCCTCGGCAATGTGGAAGGTGCCGACAAGCACATCAACGTGAGCGACTATGTGGTGCACCGCCTCGGCGATGTCTACGAGCTTACCGGCGAGCAGCGGCTGAAAGTGTCGCAGCTGATGGACCAGCTCAACGACGAGAAGCAGCAGACGGGCGTGGCTGCCTACAGCGTACTCTCGCTGCTGAAGAGAGCCTCCGAACTGTGCGGCATGGACCTCATCGATGCCACCTGCCCCCTCATCAGCCTCATTCGCCAGCACGTCTTCGAATGGATCTACCAGATCGACTATAACTACGACGATGAGTTCCTGGACATCCTCGACGGCAAGGCTGCCATCACCGATGTCGTCGCCTCGTGGGATCCCAACGAGATGGTGGGTCCTGCCGGCGTGGGCGAGAAGCACTACATCGGCGAGACGCAGACGGTGAACTACCGCATCCTGTTCGAGAACAAGGCTGAGGCCGGTGCCGCCGCCTACCGCGTGCGCATCAGCGACGAACTCGACGAGAACGTCTTCGACGTCAGCACCGTCCGCTTCGGCGAGACCAGCCACGACGGCGTGGGCTACAACTGGGTGACGAAGCGCGAGGGCAACAAGCTCAGCTGGGACATCCAGGGCATTGAGCTGCCACCCAACGTGAACGCCCCTGAGGGCGAGGGCTACGTCAGCTTCAGCGTCGACCTGAAGCCCAGACTGAAGGATGGCACCGTGGTCAGCAACAAGGCCACCATCATCTTCGACAAGAACCTGCCCATCGAGACCAACGTCTACACCAACACGCTCGACCTCACACCGCCCGTGACGGTGATGGCATCGGCCGACTACGACCCGGCTGCCAACACCATCCGTGTGAAGTGCCAGTCGGAGGATGCCGCCTCAGGCGTGCAGAGCTATCTGCTCTTCGCCTCGCGCAACGGAGCCGACTATGACTACTACGGACAAGCATTCACTGGCACGATGGACTATGCCGTGGAGAACTATGTCGACGGCGACAACTACTCGTTCTACGTGCTGGCCATCGACAACGTGGGCAACGTGGAGAACGTCACTCCGCAGGGCGTACAGGCTGTCACCGGCATCACCGGCGTGCGCTTCGACCACGATGCCACGCTGCGCATCTACACCACCGACGGCCGCTACGTTGGCGACAACCCGACTCGTCTGCCGAAGGGCGTGTATGTCATCGGTGGCAAGAAGTTCGTGGTGAAGTAATTTGGCTATTGCTACACAGAAATCACGAAAATCACAGAAACCACAGAAATGCCACAAAAGGTATTTCTGTGGTTTTATTATTTATTAAGCAGTCTGCGTCTGGACTTCTGCTTCAGACGCGCAGACATTCTTCAAACTACGTCGTGGATTTTATAAACTACGTCGTAGTCTATAAAAACTGCGTCACGATTTATATAGTTCGCGTCGCGGTTTAAACAAATAAAAGACTGACTGTTGTTTTTATAAAGCGGCCTCACCTCCAACCTATCTCCAAGGGGCGATGGCAGCATATACACCCTCAATGGCGTGAAGCTCGACAAGCAGCCTACACGCAAGGGCCTGTATATCCAAAATGGACACAAGGTCGTGATTAAGTGAGAACAAAGCAGAGCTCGCTCATGCTTTGTCGAGCGTGAACGAGCTCAAACGATGTTTAAGGTCGTGATTAAGTGAGGGAAGAACCGAGCTTGCTCGAGTTCCATTCCCGCTAAAGCGCCTACCCGTAGCCTTTCCGAACGTGCGCTCGGCTATGCCGCTTGCTACTGAAAGGACGCAAGAACGAGCTCAAACGAAGTTTAAGGTCGTGATTAAGTGAGAACAAAGCAGAGCTCGCTCATGCTTTGTCGAGCGTGAACGAGCTCAAACGACAGTTCAAGGTCGTGATTAAGTGAGGGCGTGTAAAACAAAACGCCTGTACAACGCGCAGCCCTTCCCCTCCCATTGATAGGATGGGGAAGGGCTGCGCAACCAAACGAATTGATAGAAGTCACCTGAAAGAAATAACCATTTCCGCGCCAATTACAGATTTTCTATTATAGAATTTGTATATTCGGAATATTTTGCTTACTTTTGCACCCAAAAACAGCCCGATGGAGAATCCATTCTATATCACCGGCATCATTCCAGAACCCTATTTCTGCGATAGGGAGAAAGAAACTGTTTGGATGGTGCGGACACTTGGAAACAAGGCACATGTCATGCTCACCTCGCCCCGAAGAATGGGCAAGACGCAGTTGATCCGCCATGTATTCGAACAGCCATCTATCAAGGACAACTATTATACCTTCTACACGGATATCTATCCCACCACAAGCTTGCATGAGTTTGTCTTGTTCCTCAGCAAGGAGATTTACGCTGTATTGGTGCCCAAAGGTAAGGCTGTACTCGACAAATTTCTGGCAGCCCTTCGCTCCTTGGCGGGCAGTTTCGGCTACGACCCGGTTTCCAACACGCCTACTTTCAACATCAAGCTGGGCGACATCCATTCACCGGAGTTGACGCTGGAAGAAATCTTCAGCTATCTGGAGCAGGCCGACAAGCCTTGTATTTTCGCTATAGATGAATTCCAGCAGATTGCCAATTATCCAGAGAAGAATGTGGAGGCCACACTTCGCACCCACATCCAGAAGATGAACAATTGCCTATTCATCTATGCAGGAAGTAACCGCCATATCCTGGAGAGCATGTTCAACTCTGCGGCAAAACCCTTCTATAATAGCGCGGAGCAGATATATTTAGACAGCATTTCCAAGGATGTATATATCGGTTTTGCTGAAGAGCAGTTCGCAAAAGCTAACCGCAGGATAACACATGAAGCAACCACTCTTGCCTACGACCTCTTCAATGGGCACACTTACTATGTCCACAACGTACTCCACAATGCATTCGCATACATCGACCCAAACAAGGTCATAGATGAAATTGACATTGACAAGACGCTGAGTGACATCTTGGAAGAGAAAGGCCATTCTTTTGCCTCGGTAATGAACCAACTCAATTACCAGCAAAAAGAGACACTGATTGCCATTGCCAAAGAAGGTAAGGCCAGCGGTGTTACCTCTGTCGCCTTTGTGAAGAAACATGCGCTCAAATCCCCCAGTTCCGTCCAGTATGCCATCAGCACCCTGCTTGACAAACAGCTACTGACATACCTGAACAAGGAGCGTACAAAGGTTTATAGCGTCGCGGACAAATTTCTCGAAATGTGGATTTGCAAGATGTATTAGAATTACGAAAACTTCGAATTAGTCTTTAGAATTGCCCTAATTGACTTTTTTTTCACGCAATTGGCCTTGCTGCTTCACTCGTCGAAGAATTCTATTTAGTTGCTTCTCCCTTATTTCAGCTTGGGCTTCAGTTCGTCGGGACTTTCGCGGGTGAACATGTCGACGGGCGGTGCCTGCTTCTCAAAGAAATCGCGTATCACCTGAGGCTCCAACGTGATGGTGGGCTGGAAGTCGGGGCTCTGCATGTAGCTCAGGATGGCATGGCGCATCTGCCGAGCCACGGGCCGACGGTCGAGATTGTTGGTGATGTCCATGGTGGTCATGAGCAGACGGCCGTTCAGCACGCGGGCTTCGATGAGCATGCCCAACTTGCGGCTGATGTGCCAGGTGTCGATGGGCTGTACGGGGGGCTGGTAGGTGGCGGGCAGCTCCATCAGGTTCATCACCTGCGCGTGGTTGACCAGCTCCCACCAGTTCAAGTTAGTCCATGAGTCGGTGGGGAAGTCGTACTTGAACAGCGGATGGTCCTTGTCGATGTAGGCACCCGTGGTGTGGGGTGGCCGCATCTTGAACCACGAGGTATTCCAGAACACAGGCAGATAGGTCTGCTTCACATCGCTGCCCAGCGTCACCCGTCCGGCGGCCGTGACGAGCACAGTGCCGCCTGCACGGAGCGTATCAAGGGCTGCAGGGGTGAGAGCGTCGGTGATAAAGACGGTTGAATCGACGTCGGAGGCTGGGGGCTCTGGGTACACCCAAAAATCATAGCGGTTTTGAATCCTGTTTTCCACCGCCAAGGCGAGTGTGAACTTGGTGGGCCTCTCCACACTGTTGAGTGGATGGCTGATGTTGCCCACCTGATTGTTCTTGCCGAGGGGAATGGGCTTCACGCTGAGGGTGTCCATGGCGAAGAGCGTACGGTCGTCGGCCCATATCTGGTAGATGGTGGTGCAGGGTCGCAAGTTGCCATAATAAGCATTCATCACCTCTACGGGCACTTCCAGGCGCTCATTGCTCTGGTAGACGAACTTGGGGAAGCGTGCCATCACCACGAGGGGATTGCAGGAGTAGAGCCACTGGCGGGCATCCACATATCCCTTTTCACGCCAATGCACGTTGAGCGGTCCCACAAGGGCGCTGCCCTGTCCGCTATAGTCGTTGAGCGACAGCAGCTGGAAGCCGGCGTAATCCTTGGTGCGCAGGTTGCGCTCAATCTCGAACTTATAGCAGAGTGCCTGCAGCTTCCCGCTGGCCATGAGGAACTTCTCGGCCTGCGAGGCCATGCCATTCTGTTCGAGCAGGTCGCGGAAGATTTCCAAGTTGCGGGCTTTATACACACCCGTATATTGGTCAATCTCCTTGAAGTCGGGGAAGGCACACCACTGCCCCTGCTCATGGGCGATGATGGGGGAGGAGTTTGGGATGGTGGATTTATAGTTCCTTGGGAACTCTATCTGGCTGTAGTAGTCATCGTCGCTGCTGGGGGCATGGCGGTCCCAGTCGAGTCCTCGGGCGCCGCCTTTGACGTGGAACTCGGAGCCATCGTCCCAGGCCCATCCGCCTCCCACGCTGGCGCCGCAGTAGAGGCGCGAGGGGTCGTAGCGGTGCATCTCGGCCACCCAGTCGTTGCAGTAGGCCACCCAGTCGCCAGCCGGCTCGTTGCCGGCGGCCATCATCACGAAGGAGGGATGGTGGCCGTACTCATCTACAATGCGCTTCGACTCTTCCAGCAGATACTGGTCGATGACCTGTCCTCGGCGGAGCCGTACACCATGGTTGGGCCACGAGGGACCCTCGGGCTGCAGGTACATGCCCACTTCGTCGGCAGCCTGGAAGGCGGCGTCGGGCGGACAGTAGCTGTGGAAGCGGATATGGTTCAGCCCAAATTCCTTGCACTTGCGCATGATGGCGAGCCACGACTCCTTGTCGGTGGGCGGATAGCCCGTCTCGGGGAAGCAGCAGTTCTCCACCGTGCCACGCAGGAACAGCGGACGGCCGTTAATCTTCAGCTGGCGGCCCTCTGCTTCGATGCGACGCAGGCCGACGGTGGTCTCGTAGACATCGTCGCCCGCCTCGATGGTAAGTTGATAGAGATGGGGGTGGAACTCATCCCACATCTCCATACCACGTTTCACCGAATAGTTGGAATCGTTAAGCGACGTATAGGTGTGGATATCCAAGTCGACCTTGTTCTTCCCTTCCACGTTGACAGAGACTTGCTGGAAGGTCTTACCCAACTTGCCATTGACGATGGGCCTGATTTTGGCATGCACCCAGTAGTCGTAGAGGGGCATCACGCGGACGGTATGGATATGGTTCTCCAATTCCACATGCACCTTGAGGAGGGTCAGATCCTCGGAGGGCGTCACCCGCACACGCTTCACGTTCACCTTCTTCCACTGCGCCTGCAGCTCTATGCGGCCCGTGATGCCATTCCAGTTGCCCTGCGTCTGGTCGGTGACGCTATGCGAGTCCTGCCCCACTCCCACATTCTCAATGCCATTGTAGACGCGGATGGTGATGTCGTTGCCCTTACCCGCACGGAGATAGCTGGTCACATCGTAGCGGTGGGGAGTGCTGAGCGACAGCTGGTGGCCCACTTCCTCGCCGTTCACGTAGACTGTGGTCTCGATATGGGGGCGCTCCAAAAAGAGTGTGATGCGCTGGCCTCGCCAGTCCTTGGGCACGTACACCTTCTTGTGATACCAGGCTGCACCCACATAGTGATACTCAGGGGTGAGGAAGAAGGGGAACTTCATCTGCCCCTCACGGCGATAAGGCTCCAAGCGGGGATTGAAAAAGTACGAGGAGTCGTAGAGCGAACCCGTCCACTGTGTCGTGGTGGAAATGGGCGTGCCCTTGCCGTTGGTGAGCATGGAGCCAGGCAGCAAGACATAATCGCGGAACTTGGTGGGAATGGGGGAAATCTCCTTGTTTCGAAGGGAAGCCTTCGACTCGTTTGGGTCGCCGATGCAGAAGTCCCACGACCCAGCCAGGCTGATGACCTGCTGCGCATGCGCTCTGCCAAACGGCAAAAGAAGGAGAATCGATGCTGTGGCTGCTGCCAACGATGTTCGTTTCATGATACTCTGTGTTTTGTCCTGCAAAGGTAGCCCTTTTCCCTTGAATCTCTTGTGGGAAATGTCCTACAATCGTGTAGGGATTTCCCTATAGCAAGGGTTCTATCGTGATGCTCTTCACTTGTTCGCCTGGCGTGGTGTCGGCTTCGCGGGGGAAGTACACGGGCATATTCTGCTGCAAAGGCAGAATGCGCAGCTCCAGCTGCTTGATGCCTTGGGGTAGCCGCCACAGGCCATAGAGGAAGGGACGGCCGTAGTAGAAATTGTCGGCCACCAGCTTTCCGTCGGCATAGAGGCGGGCCACGTCGCCACGGTAGTCAATGCGTAGCAGCTTATTCCCCTCGGTGGCGGGAAGCTGGATGCGATAGACAGCGGCCTGCTCAAAGTCGGCATCGGTAGGTTCTTCGGCCACGCGCTGCACGCCTATTGGAATTTGCCGCTGCGCCCCCGCCTCCTTCGTCTTCTGCCAACTGACGGTATAGCCCAGGTCATCATGGGCGATGGACGACAGGAACAGGCGCTCGGCCTCCTGCTGGGTGAGCAGGTAGAGGTTTTTGTAGACGGGCGTTTCTGTTCCCTTCGGTTTCAGGTTGCGCAAGGTCTTGCCGTCGAGCATGCTGATGGTGGTGGGGAGTCCAGGAATCTGCATCAAGTAGGTCTTTCCGTCGCGTTTGGCCACCAACTGTGCCGTGGCGTAGCGGATGCCGTCGATGTTCACGGGGAAGATGGCCATACACCCGGCGGGGATGGTCAGTCTGGGCAGCTTCACGCCGCAGGCTTCCAGCTGCACGTTCTTCTTTGCCGATAGATGCTGCAGGCGCTCGTAATTGTTGACGAAGATAAAGGCCTCTTCCGGTTGTCCCTTCTTGGCGTATGCCGAGCGCACGGCCCAGCGCAAATGGGTGTCGTCGCCCTTGGGAATGTCTTGGGAAACGGGGAACTGCGCCTCCATCGTGGCCAACTGCTCGCCCCAGTCGTGCATGAAAAGATGCAGCGGGCGCAGCATGTAGTATTGGGGATAAGTCTGGCCAAACTCACCCAGCGGAGCTTGGAAGTCGTAGTTCTTCACGGGCATGTCGTTGTAGTTGGTGGCCAGGGTGCGCTGGTGCTCCATCAGGGTGCTGAGC
Organism: Prevotella sp.; assembly: GCA_017619275.1. GTDB lineage: Bacteria > Bacteroidota > Bacteroidia > Bacteroidales > Bacteroidaceae > Prevotella. The sequence goes on from JAFZSR010000023.1 coordinate 41,298, forward strand.
TGTCCGTCGGGGTTGGTGCCGCCGTGATACATATAGTAGCCCAGCAGGTTACTGCCACTACCCAGCTTCACCAGCGCCATGGCGTAGGCATCCTCGGGATAGAGGTAGGGCCGACGGTGGTAGGCCACCATCATGCCGCCGCCCAGCTCGCAGGTGAAATAAGGGTATGCTTGGGTTGAGGAATGAGAGGTGAGGGGTGAGATTTGAGAATAATCGATCTGCTCGGTAGCGATGGCATCCGAGAGTGGCGAGGCCTTAAAGTTGAAAGCCTTGTAGTAGTTGCCCGCCGTCTCCTCCAGTGAGCGCTCCCAGAAGCCGTCGGCATAGTCGCCATAGAGGGGCAGCATCTCGCCAAAGGGCACAGGCTTCGACAGCTCGGGCCAGCCGGTGCGGGTGTAGAATGGCAGGTCGAAGCCAATCTGCAAGGCAATGCGCTTCAGAGCCATGAGATAATCGCCCGAACCACGATACTCGTTGTCGAACTGACAGGCCATGACGGGGCCGCCGTCCTTCCACTGCATGCCTTGAAGCTGAGTGAAGATCTGGCGGTATAGCTCCTCTACCAAGGCCAAGAAGCGCGGGTCGGTGCTGCGGGGTTTCACTTGCGCTTGGGTGAACACCCAGTCGGGGATGCCGCCACAGCGCGCCTCGCCATGGCAGAATGGGCCTATGCGCAGCACCACTGGCATGTCGGCATCCTTGCAAACTTGCAGAAATCGGCGCAACGAGCGCTGGCCGTCCCAGCGGAAGATGCCCTGTTGCTCCTCTACATGGTTCCAAAACACGTAGGTGGCGATGATGGTCACGCCACCCGCCTTCATCTTCGCCACAACATCCGGCCATTCGTCGGCAGGAATACGCGAATAATGCACTTCGCCCATCACGGGGCACACCCTACGACCATCAATCATCAGACTGAGGCGATCCCACGTCACCTGCGGAATGTCTTTACCATAGCAGAAAGCCGAGGCGAACAGGCCGAGCACGAGCAGAAATTGTTTCATTTGCTTTAAAAGGGAGTGAAACTTGGTAACTTTGGATGGGCAAAGTTACGAACAAACGGGCTAAAAACAAAGAAAAACAGGATTTTATTTTGCTTTTAGCCACGGTTTTTGTACCTTTGCACACAATTTCAAACATTTACTATGGGATTATTAGGAAAAATCTTCGGCCGCAAGACGGCCGATGGCGGAACAAAGATAGGTGGCATGGAAGACTTCATGATGCTCATTCGTGTGTACTTCCAAGCCGAGATTGCCTCGCTGCTCCACATCACCAACCTGGCTGCGCTGCCCGACCTGCGCATGTTTAAAACTACATTGAAAGTGCCCACTCAACAGGGCAGACTGGGCGTGGGCGAGAAAGCACGCTGCAAGAAGATGCTCAAGGAGATGTACGAGATGGACGACCAGTTCTTCAAGGAAATCGACCAGAGCATTGGCCGCCGATGCAAGAAGCTGCAGGACGTGCAAAACTACTTGACGCTGTTCCAGGCCTTCGTGCAGGATTTAATGATGCTCACAGGCAATCTGATGAAGTTCAAACTGCGCATGCCCAGCTTCTTCAAGAAGGCCATCTACGGCATGACCGAGAAAACCGTGCACGACATCTTCACGAAGAACGACTACAAAGACGCAGGCGTCATCAAGACGGTGATGAATGTGCGCGAATACAACAAGCGACTGGTCTTCTCCGAGAAATGGTGCACCGATTTTGTCCATCGCGTGGTGATGCTTGCCAAGAAGGAGCCTCGAAACAAAGAAAACGGGAAATGACCAGTAAAGTAAGGAGAAAAGGCAACAAAACAAGGCTTTAAGACCGCCAAATGGTTAAACCTTGTTAACTATTTGTCATTTCTCATTACTCATTTCTCATTTTTCATTAATATTGCCTACTTTTGTAGGATAAAACCGTGGGCATGAACCAAAACGAGAAAGATTTAGCTACGTTCCAAACACGTGTCAGGCAGATGATCCTCCGTTTCCAGGAGCTGAAACAGGAGAATCAAGACTTGTATGCCATGGTGGAGGACAACGAACAGCAGATTGAACAGCTGAAAGCTAAACTCGCTCAGAAGGAACGTGACTACGAGTCGCTGAAAATGGCACGCATGATCGAAATCTCCGATGGCGACCTGGAGGGTGCCAAGGAACGGGTGGCAAGCCTCATTCGGAGCCTGAACAAATGCATCACCATGATCAGCGATGAACAGTGAGGAGGGTGCCGCACCAATGCGGCGGCAACGCCCTATAACATATATTTCCAACGATGCCGGAAGATAGCAAAGAGAAACTCAACATAAGGTTGCACGTCTACGACGAAGACATTGCCATGGTACTGCACAACCGCCAGGACGAGCAGTACTATCGCGCTGCGGCCAAGCTCATCACAGAGCGCTATGGGGCCTATGCTCAGGTCTACAAGGGGCGCAAGAGCGATCATACCATCGCCTTGATGACCCTCATAGAGATTGCCCTGCGATATGAGAAAGAGCTTAGCAAGAACGACACAACCCCCTATGATAATATTCTCCGCCAGCTCACTTCCGAAATCGAAGATGTGCTGAAATGACAAGAGAATATTAACATATTAAATTCCTATGAGTCCAATACTAACAATTATCATTGCCGCGGCTGCGCTCATTCTCGGCGCCGCTGGCGGATACTTCCTGTTCCTCAAGGTTGTCAAGGGGAAGTACAACGAGATGATTGAAGCTGCCAACAAGGAGGCCGATGTCATCAAAGAGAAGAAACTGCTTGAAGTGAAGGAGAAATTCCTCAACAAGAAGAGCGAGCTGGAGAAGGAGGTGCAACAGCGCAACCAGCAAATCCAGCAGAGTGAGAACAAGCTGAAGCAGCGCGAGCTGAGCCTGAACCAGCGCCAAGAAGAGCTGGGACGTCGCAAGAACGATCTCGACAATCAGCAAAACCGCATAGAAAACGAGAAAAAAGCCCTGGCCCTGAAGCAGGAGGAACTGGGCAAGATGCAGCAGAAGGAGCGCGAGAAACTGGAAGAACTTTCGGGACTGAGCGCCGAAGAGGCACGCAACCGACTGGTGGAGAGCCTGAAGGACGAGGCTAAGACGGCAGCCGCTTCCTACATCAACGAAATCATGGACGAGGCCAAGCTCAACGCCAACGCTCAGGCCAAGAAGATTGTCATCCAGACCATCCAGCGCGTAGCCACCGAGACGGCCGTGGAGAACAGCGTCTCCGTGTTCCACATCGACAACGACGACGTGAAAGGACGCGTTATCGGTCGTGAGGGACGCAACATCCGTGCCCTGGAAGCTGCCTGCGGCGTGGAAATCGTGGTCGACGATACCCCCGAGGCCATCGTCATCAGCGGCTTCGACCCCGTGCGCCGCGAGACCTGCCGTCTGGCACTGCACCAGCTCGTCGCCGACGGCCGCATACACCCCGCACGCATCGAGGAGGTAGTGACGAAGGTGAAGAAGCAGCTTGAAAACGAGATTATCGAGACCGGCAAGCGTACTGCCATCGACTTGGGCATACACGGTCTGCACCCCGAGCTCATCCGCATCATCGGCAAGATGAAATACCGCTCATCCTACGGACAGAATCTGCTGCAGCACGCACGTGAAACGGCCAACCTCTGCGCCGTGATGGCTGCCGAGCTGGGACTGAACCCGAAGAAAGCCAAACGCGCCGGACTGCTGCACGACATCGGTAAGGTGCCCGACGAGGAGAGCGAGATGCCACACGCACTCTATGGCGCCAAGATTGCTGAGATGTACAAGGAGAAGCCCGATATCTGCAACGCCATCGGCGCCCACCACGACGAGATGGAGATGCAGACCCTGTTGGCACCCATCGTACAGGTGTGCGATGCCATCAGTGGCGCTCGTCCCGGTGCTCGCCGCGAGATTGTGGAGGCCTACATCAAGCGACTGAACGACCTGGAAGCTATCGCCATGAGCTATCCCGGCGTGACGAAGACCTACGCCATCCAAGCTGGTCGCGAGCTGCGCGTCATCGTCGGTGCCGACAAGATGGACGATGCCGAGACCGAAGCACTCAGCGGACAGATCGCTTCGAAGATCCAGAACGAGATGACCTATCCCGGACAGGTGAAGATCACCGTCATCCGCGAAACACGCTCCGTGGCATACGCCAAGTAACAATGAACGTTGAACGTTGAACATTGAACGTTGAACATTGAGAATTGAACGAAAAAAATTGGCTGCGCACCGTTTAGATGATGCGCAGCCAATTATCTTTTAAAAACGTTCAACGTTCAATGTTCAACGTTCAATGTTCATCGTTCAACGTCCAACGTTCATCGTTCAACGTTCTTCACTCCTTCATTTCTCCCTCAATATAGAGGCGAGTGATTTCCACAGCACCATTGGTACGCACGGTGATGCTCTTCTTGAAGTGTCCTAACGCCTTGCCTGTGCCGTTATAAGTGACGTTGATTTCTCCCTTCTCACCCGGCTTGATGGGTTCCTTGGTGTATTTGGGCACCGTGCAACCGCAGGAAGCAACAGCCTGGTTGATAACGAGGTCCTGCTCGCCTACGTTAGTGAACGTGAACTTGGTGCTGACGACGGGATTCCCTTTCGAGAACTCGCCAAAGTTGTGACTGACGGCGTCGAACTTAATCTCTGCCGGCTTCTTCTCTACCGGCTTCTGGGCCATCGTGGCCGTAGCGCCACAGATGAGCAGCAAAGTGAAAAGTAATAGCTTCTTCATAATCGTATAAAATATTGGTTCGTTATTTTGACGCAAAAGTACATAAAAGTTGAGAGTTAAGAGCGAACCATTAAGAGTTTTTATACTAAGTTAACGGTTTGCACATGCTTCTTAACTATCTTCAATCTTTCACGCAACTGCTCCATCATCTAAAAAACAGAAATTACAATAATTATAATAATTCAAGGTGATTTGTCTGTAGTAATAACGCAATGCAGTTATTTCCCTTCATTTCCCGATATTTTATTCCAGTCAGGCGGCAAAGCGGGCACCGTCCAAAAATTTGGTAACGACTTTTTGAAATTTGGTAACGACTTTTGAAAAAATCTCGTACGAGATTTTTTTGTAGGTTGATAGCAGCTTTTTTTTCTACGCGCAGTCTTCCCCCTTTTGAACCCTGTTTTAAAGGGGTGGGGAAGGGCTGCGCGTTGTTCTTAAGTTTAATCCTTAAAGTTCGTTGTTGAGAAACATCACAACCTGTCTTTCTCAGCCATGCCGGCACCGGTGCCGCGGTACTTCGAGCTGGTGGCGTTGAAGTTGTAGGAGAGCGTGAGGCCTACCTGCTGCGTATAGCTGTAGATGTCCTGGGCTGTCTTGCCCATATCATAGTAAGTGGTCACCTTTGTTTTGGATGTGCGGAAGATGTCGTTGGCATACAAGACACCCGTCAGCCGTCCTTTCCAGAAAGTCTTTTGCAGTCGGGCGTTTACACTGAAGTTGCTGCCACGATACATGAATCCCCAGTGGTTGCTGCCGGTATAGTTGGCATGCAGCAGCGCTTTCGTTGTGGGACTGATCACGAACCAGCTCTGCAGGTCGAAACTGAATTCGGGCTTGTTCATCTTCTCCGGTGCACCGTAGCCTTCGGCGTCGAACATTTGCTGATAGTAGTGCAGCGTGGCGGTGGGCTGCCAGAAGCCTATCTTGGGCGAGGCTACAAGGGTGGCATAGACACGGTCCTGGTGGTCGAAGTTGGCCGGGCGGAAAATACCTATCTCGTTCACCTCGTCATACACCTGGCCGATATGGGTGAAAAAGTCGTTCTCGCGGGTGAAGCCTGTGACAAAGGTCAGCCATGAATAGGTCAGGTTAAGGTCGATGCTCTGACGGACCGAAGGGCGAAGCAGCGGGTTTCCACCCTCGTAGAGCATGCGGCTGTCGTAGATGACAATCGAACTCAGCATGTTGTAGGGCGGGCGGGTGATGCGCTTGCTGTAGCTCAACTGCGCGCCTAACTTGCCTTTCCGCCAGGCTGCCGAGAGGTTGGGGAACCAGTCGTTATAGGTGCGGCTGGGCTCTGCCTGCCAGATACCAAACGAGCTGTAATCGGTGGCTACGTGCTCATAGCGAAGCCCTGCATTCACATTGACCGTTGACTGGTGAACATTGAACGTCATCTCGTATTCGGCAAAACCGGCAATGTTCTTTTCCTTCATCTCGTTGTCGGCCTCTGGAATGATGTTCTCCTGGTTGTAGTTGTTGCCGTGGCTCTGTGTGGATGTGACCTCCGAGCCGGCACTCAACACACCTTGCCCGACGGGATAGGTCAGCACCAGCTTTCCTGCTGCCATCGTATTCTTCTCTTTGTTGACGGTGTTGATAGGACGGTCGCCGAGTTCTTTGCTATACTCCTGCTGTTTGAGTCGGTCTTCCGATTCGCGTCTTAGCAAGGTGGCATTCAGATCGATACCCAGTTTGCCCGCCTTTCCTATATAGTAGGTGTTCAGTTCCCATACAGGCTTGTCGAGTTCATCTACATCCGTAAGCAGAACGATGTCGCCGTAAAAGGCCCCGTTTTTCAGATAGTTCTGGTTCATCTTCGTCTTCATGTGGCCAAATAGACTCTTCTGCGACGAGAAACTCAAACCAACAGAATGGTCGACGTTGAAATCGTAACTGAGGCCAGCCTTGTACTGAAAAGTAGCCCAGCGGCTTCGTACGGGTAAATCTGCACGAATGTTAAATAGATCCTTGCTGATGTGCAGTTCCTGGTCCAGATCCTGGTCGTTGCTGAAGTGGCCCCAGTCGAACGCCACGTTGGCAAACGCCTCCAGTCCGCCGGTGCGGTACTTTAGCGTCAGGTCGTCGTAGTTGTTCCACTGGTTGTTGCGCCACGTCTGGCTGGTCGCCATCAGGCTGAAGCCGTCGCCCTGGGGTTTGAGCGTCTTGATGCGGATGACGGCATTCACCTCGGCATTGTACTGGGCGCCGGGAGCGGTGATGATGTCCACGCTCTTGATGTCGGACGACTTCAGCTGCTTCAGCTCCTGGGCATTGCGCACCTTCTTGTTGTTGATGTAGATTTCAGGCTCGCCCTTGGCCAGCACCTCGAACTTGCCGTCGCGACCCTGCACAAGGGGCAACATGGAGAGCAGGTCGTCGGCCGAGCCTACATCGTGGAGGATGCTGTGCTGCACATCGACGGACACGCCCCCCGTGGTCATCTTGTACTGTGGCATCTCGCCCTTCACCACCACGCCGCCAATGGTGTAGGTCTCGGGCTGCATGACGATGGTGCCAATCTCGCCCACGCTGACGCGCTGCTCAATGGTCTGATAGCCAATGCATGTTGCTTTCACCGTGACGCGCTGCGCCTGACAGGGGATGACGAAGTCGCCGTTCTCGTTGCTCACGCTGCCATTGATGAAGACGGAGTCCCGGAGCAGCGAGATGTTGGCAAACTCCACGGGCTGGCCCTGCTCGTTAACGACGCGCCCGATGACCTTCGTGCTCTCCTTTTGCGTGCACTCCACGAAGATGCGGTCGTTGTCGGCAGTGACTTTCATGGGGTAGAAGCCTACGACCTGACGGACAGCATCGAGCAGGGGGAGGTCGTGGAAGCTGGTGGTGACGGTGAAGTCCTCCAGTTCGTCGTAGATGAAGTAGATGGTTTGGTCGGTGGTGGCGGTGTTCAGGTCTTCAAGCACGCGTGAGAGCGACTGGTCCTGATATTCGCGGGTGATTTTCTGGGCTTGGGCAGTGCTGGCAAAAAGGCACAGCAATAGCATATATAGTAAATGTCTCATGGGGAAAAAGTTGGATTATTCTACAATCAGTTGCTGGTTCTCGCGGGTGATGGTGAGCTGCTCGAACTTGTTGAGCGTCTCTACGACATCGTCAATCGGCTTGGTTTTGTCCCAAGTGAAGTAGAGTCGCACGTGCTTCACCTTCTCGTTCTTATAGACGGTCTCACACTGGTAGAAGGCGGCCATCTCGCCGAGCATCGTGGCCAGTTCCTTGTTCTGGAACACTACGGGCTTCAGCTGCGTGGAGTCAGGCGTAGCTTCTATCGTCTCCGTGGGTTGGGCGACGACCTCCGTCACTGTGGCGCCGTCGTCTGCTTTTTCTTCGGAGGGGGCGGATGTCCACCAACGGACGGCGGCGTATGCGATGCCCGAGAGCATCAGGACGCCCACGAACATGGCGGCCAGCCGGATGAGTCGCTTGGTGAGGCCGTTGTCCTTGCCGGCAACTGTATTGTATTGCATTGTCTGGAACCGCTGCCATTCCTCGTTGGTATCGGGCGTGCTCACCTTTTCCTCGTCCAGCATTCGGTCGAGTTCCTCATCGGTGTGCTTTTCGGGATGCAACAGCATCCGCAGTTTTTCTTCTCTGGTCATGCTTCTCTTTCTTTGAAAGTGGAACGAAGTTTCCTCAGTCCTTGCACAATGTGCTTGTTGACGGCAGAGAGGCTGATGCCAAGCGACTTGGAGATGGCCTTGTACGACTGGTCCTCGTCGAAGTGCATGCGGATGATGCGACCAGTCTGAGGGGTGAGTCGCTCGTCCACATAGCGACGGACGGACTCAATGATTTCCTCGTCGTGCTGTCCGCTGTCGATGGCTTCTGCCGTCAGCAGCTTCATAGCCTCCTGTCGGGTCTGACGTTGTGCAATGATGTTGAGGCAGCGATTGCGGATGCAGGTGAGCAGAAAAGTGTGCTGTGACTCTTCGCGCAGTGGGATGGTACCTGCCCACAGCCGGGCGAAGACATCCTGAACGGCGTCCTTCGCCTCGTCTTCGTCGCCCAGCAGGATGTAGGCTGCCTGGTACATCCTGTTGTACTCCGAAAGGAAGAGTTCCTTGAACTGTTTGCTTCTGTCTGGCATCATTTCGTCGCTGTTTTTACTATATATACAGCTGAGCAGAGAAAATCATCACCCCCTTGGCGGGAAAAATTAAAAAAATAATGATTTTTTCTCTTGGGTGTGGAGGAGAAAAGGAGTGGCGCATGAAGCCGTGTCATTCAAACAGCTGGGCCCAAGCGAGGAATTTTTGCACGCCCTCCTGTCCGAACTTGGCTAGGCTCTGTGCGGCCTGCTCCACGGTGAGCACGCGGTCGGGGCGTGACTTGGAGTAGAACTTGTCGGCATAGCACACCAATTGCTCTTCGAGCGTTTGCGGCACATAGTCAGCTGGGGGCAGGGGCAGCTGTTGGCTTAGTATTTGCTGGCAGGTGAGGCCCGTGCCGGTGTGGCGCTCACACACCCGGGCATGGCGCTCATAGCCTTCGCGCCGCAACAGCTCACCGCCAATCAGACCATGGCGGATGTAAGGCTCGTTGCCCATGCAAAAGATGCTGGGGGCGTGGCACCAACGGATGCCGATATCGTGGAGCATCGCGGCCTCCTCCAGGAAGACGGTGTCGAGCTGTAGTTCGGGGTGACGACTGGCCACCAGCCGACAGCGGTCGGCCACCTGGCGGGAGTGGTGAAGCAACAGGCGACGCAGGTCGTCGTCTTCGGGATAGTACTTATCAATAATCGTTTCGTAGTTCATCTTCATTTATTGGGGAGTCTGGGTCTGCGTGGCGGGCCAGTTCACGAGGAACACCTTTTCGGTGGCGCGCGTCAGGGCGGTGTAGAGCCAATGGTAGTAGTCAGGGGTGAGCATGTCGTCGGTCATGTAGCCCTGGTCGATGTAGACGTGTGCCCACTGTCCGCCCTGTGCTTTGTGGCAAGTGACGGCATAGCCATACTTCACCTGAAGCGCGTTGTAGTGGACGTCGGTGCGCAGGGCACGCAGGCGGTCTTGCTTCAGGGGCATATCGGCATAGTCGGCCATGACATTGTTGAATAGCTGCTCGTGCTGCTCGCGCGTCAGAGCGGGGGCCTCGGTACCCAGCGTGCTCAGCAGCATGGTGGTGGTCAGCTCGTAGTCGTCGTAGTCGGGCAACTGGATGGTGACCTCGGCGAAGCGGAGGCCGTAGAGCTCGTGTATATGTCGCACGCGCTGCACCACGCAGGTGTCGCCATTGGCCAGAAACGATGGCGCCGTGGTGCCGTCGGTGGGGGCGGGCAGCAGTCCGTAGCTGTTCTTCACAATCATCAGACGGTCGCCGCGGCACAGCTCCTCCTCACGGTCGAGGATGGTGTTGCGGATGCCTCGGTTGTAGATGACGGCGCGCTTGTTCGAGCGGGTCACCACCATCGTCTCGTCGATGCCCACATGGCTGTAGCTGGAAGCCAGCGCCTCAATCAGTTCACCGCCCGGCACGTTGACGATGTCAGCGAAGCCGTGGAAGCGGATTCTTGGAAGTGAGAGGTGAGAGGTGGAGGTTGAGATGTTGCGGATGACGGTGGCGTTGTAGAGGATGCCCGACTCCTGGCTTTGGCGCAGCACCTCGTTCAGCGTAGCCTCGTGCACGCTGAGGCCATAGCCTTGCAGCACGTCGCTCATCAGTGCCGGACTACACTCGTCGCCCACGGGCGGCAGCTGCGCCGTGTCGCCGATGAGCATCAGACGGCAGTTCTGCCCTTGGTAGACGTAGTGCAGAAGGTCGTCGAGCACCGAGCCGGAGCCGAAGGTGGTGTCGGTGGTCTGTGCCGAAATCATCGAGGCCTCGTCGACGATGAACAGCGTGTCGTGGTAGAGGTTGTCGTTAAGGTTGAAGGAGGAGAGGTCGCCGGCCGAGCGTTGGCGATAGATGCGGCGGTGGATGGTGAAGGCGGGCTGCTGGGCATAGAGCGCGAACACCTTGGCGGCTCGACCCGTGGGCGCCAGCAGCACCAACTTCTGGCGCAGCTCCACCAAGGCGCCCACGATGGCAGCCGCCAGCGACGTCTTGCCCGTGCCCGCCGAGCCCCGCAGCAGCATCAAGGCCTGGGGCGTGCGGTCGAGCAGGAAGTCGGCAAACACACCGATGGCCACCTCCTGCTCTTGCGTAGGCGTGTGGCCAAAGTGCTGGCGTATGCGAAACGATAGTTCGTCGCTGACCATGCTTCTACAACTTACTGGCCGCGAAATTGGCGCAGTTTTTGTGCCCAATATTCGCGCAGGTCGGTCCAGCGGTAGTAGGGGTACTGCGTGGTGCTAACGGGCAGTGCGGCCTCGCGCTCATTGAGGAGAGCCTTTACCAGCACGTCGCTGGCCGAGCCGTTCCACTTCTTGGGTTTATAGAAAATGAGCTGGATGTTGCAGGCCATGGGGAAGATGCGGTAGTTGCGCCACACCTGGTCGAGCTGCTCCATGTCCTCCACCTGGCGGCCACAGTCGTCAAGCTCCAGGAGGCAAGCCAGCGGCATCACGCACACCTCGTGACCGAAGCGCAGCGTGGCCTGCGTCTTGCCTAATGCCACGCAGGTGTCGGCCGTCTGGATGATGTTGTCGAGCAGATTGGCTTGCGAGAAGGGCATGATGCCGCCAGTGAGGGGCGACGGGCCGTAGTTCTGATACCATCCGGCATTGGTGATGCGCCACTGGTCGTAAATCTCGTCCTTGTTGAAGAGGTGCAGCAGGTCGGGGGCGTTGTCGTGGCTCTGCATGTTGATGGCCACCTCGAAGAGCTGGCGCATCAGTCGGCCTTGGTTGACGCTGTCGCGCGCCCACCGCTGGTCGTTGAAGAGCACGGTCATCAGCCGCTCGGGATGCGTGTGGCGCTCTGTGAAGTCGCGGTGGGCGCGGTCGCCCTTGCCGGCGTTCTCTTTCACCTGTCCCTCACGGTCCTGGTTCAGATAGAACTGCAGGGCGTCGCTCACGTCGTTGTGAATGCGGGCGGTGGGGTTGGCGGCCATCAGCTCCTCGCACTCGGCAATCATCGAGAGGATGCAGCGGTTCACGGTGGTGGAGCGTGCATCGATGGCCACGTTCTTTGCCTTGAAAATCTCGGGGAAGTGCTCAGCCAGCCGTCGGCCGATGCCGTGGTGCTGACGCTCGCCCACGGTGGTGAGGTCACCGAAGCGCTTATAGGTAGTCTTGTTGAACAGCTCCAGACGCCGCAGCGTCTCCTCGCCGTCGCGTGTCAGCTTGCCGTCGCGACGTGCCTTGCGCAGAGGTTGGATGACGCGCTCATAGTCGTTGCGGCCGATGAGCCAGCGCGAGCCGTGACGGCCGTAGTGGCTAAGGTAGAAAGGCTCGTAGCCCTTGGGGGCCTTGGTGTACTGGAAGTTGGGCAGCTGGCGGTCGTAGTCTAGGTAGTTGGAACCTGCCAGCCAAGGGTTGGCGTCGATTTCGGCACGTGCCGTGGTGCCGCTGGTGAGAACTTGGCTTTGCGCCATGGCCGAAAGGCTGAGAGCCAAGGCCAGTGTGAGGGTGGTTAGTCTTTTCATGTTTGTTGGTTATTGTTTAGTGTTGCAAATGTACAACAATTATTTGAGTTGTACAACTTTTTTCTGCAAAACATAGTGATAATTCGCGGGAAAAGTGTATCTTTGCAACATTATTATAAAAACCGACTCAAGATGAAAAAGATTTTATTGGTCTTGTTGCTGTGCTGTGCCACCCTGTCGGGTTGGGCACAGTCGAAGTTTGGCGAGAAGCCTCGCTTGGTGGTGGGCATTGTGGTTGACCAGATGCGCTGGGACTATCTGAGCCGCTATTACGACAAGTTCACGAGAGATGGTTTCCGTCGGCTCATCGACGACGGTTTCTCGTGCAACAACTGCCTCATCAATTATGTTCCTACGGTTACTGCCATCGGCCACACCTCGGTCTACACCGGCACCACGCCCGCCTATCACGGCATCTGCGGCAATAGCTTCTACATCAATGGCCACAAGGTGAATAGCTGCGACGACAGCAACGAGCAGACTGTGGGCAGCGACAGCGACAAAGGCCGTCGGTCTCCGCGCAACATGCTGGCCACCACTATTGGCGACCAGTTGCGGCTGCACACCGACTTCAAGGGGCGCGTCTTTGGCGTGAGCTATAAGGACCGTGCCGCCATCCTGCCCGCCGGTCACAGCGCCAACGCCGCCTACTGGCTCGACCTGAAGAACCGGCGCTTCATCACCTCGACCTACTACATGAAGTCGCTGCCCAAATGGGTGCAGGAACACAACAAGAAGCTGGAGAAGGATAAAGACTTCAAGAAGTTGGGTGAGGACATCGGCCTCTCGCCCCGTTGCGGCACCATCATCACCGACATGGCCATCGCCCTGCTGCACAGCGAGAAGCTGGGCAAGGGTGAGGACACCGACATGCTCTGCGTGAGTTATTCGCAGACCGATGTCATTGGCCACAAATATGGCACGCGCGGAGAGCGCACCGACGATGCCTACCTGCAGCTCGACCGCGACCTGGGCCGCCTGCTCAAGGCGCTCGACGAGCAAGTGGGCAGAGGCAACTACCTGCTCTTCCTCACCGCCGACCATGGTGGCGCCCACAACTGGAAATACATGCAGGAGCACAAGCTAGCCGCAGGGCCATGGAGGTCCAACGAGATGAAGGAGCGCATCTATGAGGCCATCAGCAACGACAGCGGCGAGGACGGCGGCTACATCGCCGACATCTTGGACTACCGCATCTTCCTCGACTGGGAGATGATACGCTCAAGGGGACTCATCACCGCCGACATGGGGCATCAGGTGTTGTGGGAATTGGAGAAGGAGCCCGACATCGCTTTTGCCGCCCTCTATAAAGACTTGGCCACTAGCGCCCTGCCGCCGCTGCTGAAGGAGCGCGCCCTCATGGGCTACTATCCCGGCCGCTCGGGCGACCTCATCTTCTTCCCCCGTCCGGGTTACTACGAATCAGGTTCCTGGAACGAACCCACGGGAACCACGCACGGCGAGTGGAACCCCTACGATGCCCACATCCCCTGCCTCTTCTTCGGCTGGCGAGTGCCCCATGGAGCTACCAGCCGCCAAGTGAGCATCACCGACATCGCCCCCACTGTGTGCCAACTCCTCCACATTCAGCAGCCCAATGCCTGCACTGGGCAGAGCATCGTGGAAATCACGAAATAAGCGAACGGGCATGGAAAGGGAAGCTCTACTATAAAAGCGAAGCAAGTAGAAAGAAGTGGCTGTGCACATCTATTTGGCACAGCCACTTCTTTCTTCTCATTTCACGTTTAACGCTTAGTAGTCATCGTCCTCGTCATCCCAACTGGAGTTGTGGTCGCGCGAGAGCAGGTCATCCACTTGGTTCGTGGTGCCTGCTAAACCTAAGGTGGTATTAGCAATCATGCTTTGCATTCTCACCTTGACGATGATGGTGTTAGGTTGCTTATAAGTCTTTTTCATATTGTTGTCCTCCTATTCATTATTTGATGATTGCTTTCTTTCCGTTCACGATGTATAGTCCCTTGGTGGGTTGGTTGACACTTCGTCCCTGCAGGTCGAAGAAACGTTGAGCGTTGGACATTGCACGTTGCACAGTATCACTGATGCCCTGGGTGCCGGTCTCTTCGAGGGCAAACGTACGAGTTCCATCTCCTTGCAGTTCAGAGCTGAGCAACAGCACCACACGGCCTTTCAGTTCACTCATCGCCCCCGTCCACTGCTTGAAGCAGGCACCTGAATCTTTCTTGGCCAGCACGTATACAACCTCGTCATCTTCGTATTCCTCGCCATTGTAAATGCTGAGCAAGTTATCATCGTTGTCGTCATAATAATCCGCGATAGTAATTGTCTTTGTGCCCTTACCCTTCAGCAGCACGGGCGTATAGGCTTCCACAGCATTTACTTCCTCAAGGAGGACGGTTCCTGCATCCTTGTTCACCTTAGTCACAATCCATGCATCACCCTCCTCAAACTGTGCGTCAAATTTGGGGATATAGGTTGCCCATCCGTGGCTTGATACTGTCACTGTCAGCTTATCACCAAAGTACAGATACGTGGCAGGTGTAAAGCGCGTATAGCCTTCGGAACCTCCTTCGGGGACAACCCATTCTTGGGTGCCATAAACACCACCATTCTCATCCCAAATCGGTTCGGCGTACATTATGTCAGATTCCAGCAACTCGTATCTTTTCCACTCTTTTGTTTCCTTATCTTCATAGCCAAGACCATACATGGAATAGGGATTAAAACCGTTGAGTGCCTCCTCGCCGCCATGCAACTTCAACGACATACCCTTGCCAAAAGTCATGTTACAATTGGCAGCATTTCCATAATCATAAGGATCCCAGCCTTGGAAGCGGATACCATAGTTGGTGCCGGAGATGTCGCCGGCAAAATCCTCCATGTTGATTGACGACTCGGCGAGATGGATGCCACTTTCCACACCTTCAACGGCTGGAATGGTAAGCGAAGCGCCGTCCTCACCAATGATGCTGATAATGCCGCCGCCCCAAGCCTCAGACTGCAATGTACCCATGGAGATGGCGGCATTGCCGTTGGGTGCCGTGATTGTATTTTCTCCGTGCAGTTCGATGACGAAGCGGTCGTGGCTGTTCACTTCGATAGCAGGGCCATTTTCGCTCGTGAGGGTGGCGTTGTTGAGAATCAGCACGGGGTAGCGCCTGGAGCGTGTCGGAGTAACACTGGGAGTGTCGTCGTCATCTTCAGCGGCTCTTGGCATAAGTCGCCTACTACCCTCTGGACTGTCGCCACCTTCATCATTTTCATTAACTTCCTCATCTTCACGCCATTCGAAGCCGATGGTGTGTTCATCGTCCAAATAGCCTTCACTCTCTGCTTGAATGGATAGGCCACCTATGCAGATATCGGTGTTCACGATGCCACTTGGTACAAACTTAAGGGTCTTCACAGGAATGACGTGATACCTGCATCGTGCAGTGCTAGCAGCCGAAGCTCGAAATAGCGGTCATCGGTGAAGCCGAAGCCCCACGCTTCATCACCTTAATCTTTGTATAAATGAATGGAGAAAGCTGACAA